>NZ_JAMYOJ010000003.1:0-419084 GCF_040319795.1 Mesorhizobium sp. M0862 | reverse complement strand
GTGCGCCTGAGCCGTGCCACGATCTTCTTTGGACCCCAAAGCGGATGCAGCTCCTTGGCCGCCACAATCCGCTCAACCAGATCCTGAGCTGTCGCCCGGCCATGATTGAGCGGGGCTCGCGGCAGGTCGTGCAAACCCTCAGGCCCAAACGTCCGATAGCGTCCTAGCCATTTGTAGCCGTTCTTGCGTGAGATCCCGTAGGCCGCACAAAGCGCAACCATCGTCTCATCCCCAGAAAGACACTCCACAACAAACCGTAGCCGCTCGTCCATGATGCCAGTCTCTCGCCAAACCATCGCCGGTCCTCCGGCGGACAAGAAAACTGTCACCCATGCTATCGGTCCATTCTGTTACCTATCTATCCGGTTCGGACAACGAGGCACCCTCCCCTCAAGGGGGAGGGGAGCCCACCTTCTCGCCAAAGCTTGAAAAAAACTGCCCGGCCAGCTTCTTCGAAGTCGATTCGATCAGCCGGCTGCCGAGTTGGGCGATCTTGCCGCCGACTTCGGCTTTGGCAAAGTATTTGAGGACCGTCGCATCCGGCCCGTCCGCCGTCAGCGTCACGTCGGCGCCACCCTTGGCGAAGCCGGCAATACCGCCCTTGCCCTCGCCCTGGATGGTGTAGGAGTGCGGCGGCTTCAGGTTCTTCAACGTCACCTCGCCGTTGAATGTCGCCTTGATCGGTCCGATCTTCAACACCACCGTCGCCGCCATTTCGGTCGGCGATTTCATCTCCAGGTGCTGGCAGCCGGGAATGGTCGCCTGCAAAACCTTCGGATCGTTCAGCGCGTCCCACACTTTCTGCAGGGGGGCGGCAATGCGTTCCTCGCCTTCGATCACCAAAGCCATCGACACCTCCCGGACAGACTTCGAAGGCCTAACGCACGGTCTGGTCTGTGTCTATCGCACCAAAGTCCGGTTGCGACGGTGCGCCCTCTTGCCTGCTTCCGCGCGTTGCCATATCGATTTGTCTTACAAATACGGAGACCATGATGGCAGGCGCCCCCACCGGAAAGAAGAAGTTTCGCTCGCAGGAGTGGTTCGACAATCCCGACAATCCAGGCATGACCGCGCTCTACCTCGAGCGCTACCTGAACTACGGCCTGACGCGGGCCGAGCTGATGTCGGGCAAGCCGCTGATCGGCATCGCCCAGACCGGCTCGGATCTGTCGCCATGCAACCGCCATCATATCGAACTCGCCAAGCGCGTGCGCGAAGGCATCGTCTCGATGGGCGGCATCCCCTTCGAATTCCCGTGCCATCCGATCCAGGAGACCGGCAAGCGCCCGACCGCGGCACTGGACCGCAACCTTGCCTATCTCGGCCTGGTCGAAGTGCTTTACGGCTATCCGCTCGACGGCGTCGTGCTGACCATCGGCTGCGACAAAACCACGCCGGCGCTGCTGATGGCGGCGGCCACCGTCAATATTCCGGCCATAGCACTTTCGGTCGGACCGATGCTCAATGGCTGGCACAAAGGCAAGCGCACGGGATCCGGCACCATCGTCTGGGAATCGCGCCAGCGGCTCTCCGCCGGCGAGATTGACTATGACGAGTTCATGGACATCGTCGCCTCATCGGCGCCGTCGACCGGCTATTGCAACACCATGGGCACCGCCACCACGATGAACTCGCTGGCAGAGGCGCTCGGCATGCAATTGCCGGGTTCGGCCGCCATTCCCGCACCCTACCGCGAGCGCGGCCAGATCTCCTATGAGACCGGCAAGCGCATCGTCGAGATGGTGCATGAGGATCTGAAGCCGTCCGACATCATGACGCGCAAGGCCTTCGAGAACGCCATTGTCGTCAATTCGGCGATTGGCGGCTCGACCAATGCCCCGATCCACCTCAACGCGATTGCCCGTCATCTCGGCGTGCCGCTCACCAATGACGACTGGCAGACGGTCGGCCTCCATGTGCCGCTCATCGTCAATCTGCAGCCATCGGGCGAATATCTCGGCGAAGACTATCACCATGCCGGCGGCGTGCCGGCTGTGGTGGCCGAGTTGATGAAGGCCAAGCTGCTGCCTTATCCCGAAGCGATGACCGTCAATGGCAAGACTATCGGTGACAATTGCAAGGGTGTCGCCAACGAGAACACCGACGTCATCCGCACCGTCGCCGAGCCGCTGAAGGCCAATGCCGGCTTCATCAATCTCAGCGGCAATCTGTTCGATTCCGCAATCATGAAGATGAGCGGCATCTCGCCGGAATTCCGCGAGCGCTATCTCTCCAACCCGAACGACCCGGAAGCCTTCGAAGGCAACGCCATGGTCTTTGACGGTCCGGAGGACTACCACGCCCGCATCGACGATCCGGCGCAAGGCATCGACGAGCACACCATCCTGTTCATGCGCGGGGCCGGCCCGATCGGCTATCCCGGCGGCGCCGAGGTGGTCAACATGCAGCCGCCCGCCTATCTCATCAAGAAGGGCATTCACGCGCTGGCCTGCATCGGCGATGGCCGCCAGTCGGGCACATCGGGCTCGCCCTCTATCCTCAACGCTTCGCCGGAAGCCGCCATTGGCGGCGGCCTGGCGCTGCTCAAGACCGGCGACCGTGTGCGCATCGATTTACGGAAAGGCACTGCCAACATCCTCGTCACCGACGAGGAAATCACGCGCCGCCGTGCCGAACTGCAGGTCGATGGCGGCTATCATTATCCCAAGCATCAGACGCCATGGCAGGAGATCCAGCGCTCCATGGTCGACCAGTTCTCGGAGGGCATGGTGCTGAAGCCGGCGGTGAAATACCAGGACGTCGCCCATACCAGCGGCGTGCCGAGGGACAACCACTGAGCACCCGCTTGATATGAAAATGCCGGCCTGATCGGGCCGGCATGAAAGCCTTGGCGTAAGCTTGTTTGGATGGCGGCCTCAGGGTGGAGGCGGGCCGGACGAAGCGGCGATGGCTGTGATGCCGGAGAGTCGTCCTGCCTTGCGGATGACTGGTGTGTGATACTGTTTCTTCATAGGACCCGTTGCCCGTTTAGATCACTGCTCGCACGCCAACTGATCCCACCTGTCAGTATGACATTGCAGTCCTCGTCAGTTTCGGGTTTTTTGACACGAAATCAAGGGGGTCCAGAGAGTCGTCCATGATGATGGTTTTCCGCCACGGGCGTATCCTTGCCGCCTAGCCCGATCGACATTGCCCCGGTCGACATTGCTATTGTCGGCGCGGGCATGGCCGGTCTCTTCCTGGCGTGGCGCTTGTCCCAAAGTGAAAAGCCCGCAAGGATCGCTGTTTTCGAATCCGCCGGTCGCGTCGGCGGTCGGGCCTCCACGGTCTCATTTCCCGGAGAGCCGAACTTCGGCATCGATCTCGGCGCGATGATGCTGATGCCGCAACATCGGCTACTCAAAAAACTCATGGCGACGCTGGATGTAAAGCTGTCGGGTATGGACGTCGTCACCGGCGCCAACCGGCTCCATCTGCGCGGTAGGAGCCTGCCCTACGCCGCTATATCGCGCTTTGCGCCGCGCCGCCTGTTTGCCTATGACGTGACGCGTCGGCTGCAGGAAAAAGGCCCGTCCCGCCTGCTGCGAAAGGCGGCAGCACTGATCCTGCCGGGTTCGGAGGCCTTCGGCAGCGCCGAATGGAACGGCGCCGCAGGCTTCGTTTATCGCGGCCGCAAGCTGGCGGATTGGGCGACTTGGGATGTGCTGGCGACGGTCTTGACCCCGGAGGAAATGGCTTTTGCCGAGGACGCGGTGGGCTATTCGTTGCTCCTGCGTGGACCCAACGCCGCCGAGACGTTCAGGCTTGCGCTCGGCGAGCTGAGCGGCGGCCGCTCCTATTGTTCCCCCGATGGCGGGTTCCAGCCGGTTGCGGAGCGAATGGCCGGGCGGATCGCTGTCAGCGGCGGCGCCGTCCATCTCGATCACACCGTGACCGCCATCGCCCGCTCGGCGCAAGGGATGGTCTTGTCTGTCGAGGGGCAGGGCGGGACGGTCGAGGCGCGCAAGGTCGTGCTGGCGTTACCGGTCCGCCCCCTGCGGACCCTGCTGGAAAAGTCCGGCATCGAGCAGCCCAGCGATCTGCCGGCACCGGAACCCTGGCCGATGCTCACGCTGGCCGCCTGCTATGCCAGCCCGTGGTGGGCTCGAAACGGCATCGCGGCCGGCCACAGCGTGACCGATCTGCCGGCTCGCCAGATATGGCAGTTCACAAAAGCGGACGCTCGCGACGCGACGATTCGTCGGAGCGTCGCCATGGCCTATTGCGATGGCAGGCACATGGTATTCTGGCGCTCACTGCTGCCTGAGCTCGCTCGGCGCCACGGTTTTGCGGTTTTGGCCGAGGGACATTCCGCGCTGGAGGCCTTTCACGGCCAGATGGTCGAAGTCCATGGCAAACACGGCGCCATCTCGAAACCCATCGGCGGGTTTGCGCAGGATTGGGGTGCGCCGGCCTATGGCGGCGCGTCGCATGTCTGGGACCGTGGCATAGATATCTCCGGTATAAAACCGGCGAGCCATACGCTCGCTCCGGGCATTCATGTCTGTGGCGAAGCGTGGTCCAACAATCACGGCTGGATCGAGGGCGCGCTGGAAAGTGCGGAAGACCTGTTGCAGCGGGAATTCGGGCTCGACGCCTGGTTTGCCTGAGACTCCGGAAAGGCGATGAAAAGCGATCCTACGTTCCCATATGAATGGTCGGCTATCGGACGGAAAGTATCAACGTGACTAAACGGCGCTCTTCCCTCGGTTTCCTCGGCATGTTCGGCCGCTCGGGTGACTTGCGGGAACTGGACAACGCGCTGCGCGGCGCCGACCTTCACCCGGCACTGGTGCCAGAGGGAGTAAAGCTCACCATCGTCAATCTGATGAAGGATCACTGGCCGGACGAGCCCCCGCCAGAGGCTTATCGGTCCGTGGCGCAGCTGTTTGGTTATTGCATCGCAGGCCCACAAACCTTTGAGCAGGCCAATGGGCCGGAGCGGCGGCTGGACGCTGAGCGCCGCATCGAGGCAGCGCTTGAAACCGGCGACAGCCTGGATGCCCAGATCGTGCTGATGGCGCTGCATGGCAAGCTGATCAGCGCCGAAGTCGTCGAGCGCTTTGGGCTAAGTGCGGACTGACCTTCGTAAGGTGAAGCTTACCCGCCCATGCCGCTGCGTGGCAGCTTGATCATCTCGCCGAAGCGGGCACGCAATTTGTCGTCGAGCAGCTTCGGCACATGGCGCGGGAAGCGCTCGGCAAGCACGCGCTTCTTTTCGATGATCGCCCGCTGCAAGATGTCGGGCCGGCCCTTCTCGTTCCATTCCTTGGGCGAAAAGCGGTCGCCGACGGCCGGATAAAAATACTCGGTCTGCATCAGGCGCAGCGTCTGCTCGTTGCCGAGATAGTGGCCTGGGCCATTCATGCAGACTTCGGTGATGGTGTCGATCGACAGCGCTTCGTCGGTCACTTCGATGCCCCGCACGCAGCGCAGGCAGTGGCCCAGCATGTCATTGTCTATGATCAGGCTCTCCAGGCAAAAGCCGAGCAGCGAGGCGTGCATGCCCGCCGATTCATAGACCAGATTGAGGCCGGCAAGACCGGCCATCACATCGGTGATGCCCTTTTCATAGCCGGACTGGATGTCGGGCAGTTTCGAATCCGTCATGCCGGCGGCCGAACCGCCCGGCAGATCGTAGAACTGCGCCATCTGCGCACAGGCCGAAGTCAACACTGCCTGCTCGGCCGAGCCGCCCGACATGGCGCCGGTCCTGAGGTCGGAGACGAACGGCCAGGTGCCGAAGATCGCCGGATGCCCGGGCTTGATGGCGTTGACGTAGATGAGGCCGACCAGCACTTCGGCCACCGCTTGCACCACAGCGCCGGCAATTGCCGCCGGTGCGGTGGCGCCGGCTTGGCCGGCCGATAGAAGCAGGATCGGAATGCCGCCTTCGACGCAGGCTTCGAGCACGCCGCAGGCGTCCTCGGCAAACTTCATCGGCGGCACGACGAAGCAATTGGAGTTCGACACGAACGGCCGGGCGCGAAAGTTCTCCTCGCTGCCGGCGATCGCATAAAGCATTTCCAGCGCCGGCTGCACGTTCTCGCGCACCGTGAACGAGGTGCCGACATGCTTCGACGTCCCCATCACGCAAGCGTAGAGCGTGTTGAAGTCCATTTCGAGCGGATCGGGAATGTCGCGCGGCACCATCGGTCGCTGGAAGAAATGGATGTTGTCGAGCCCTTCGACGAGGCGGGCGGCATCATAAATGTCCTGCACCAGCGACTCGCGGTATTCGCGCTTTTCGACATCGACCAGATGCACCGCCGCACCCGCCGTGCCGTAATGCACGCGCTTGCCCTGGATCAGCATGTCATGCCTGGGGTCCTGGCCGTGCAGCGTAAAATTCCTCGCGGCTCGTCTGATCGTGTCCATCACAAGCCCACGTGGGAAACGGACGCGGCCGTCATCGCCATAGACGGCGCCGACCCCGGTCAGAGCCTCGATGCAGGAGGGAATGGCATTGGCGAAGCCGACGGTCTCCAGTAGCGTCAGCACCGCTTCATGGATGCGTTCCTGGTCGTTCTGGTTGAGCGGCCCGTAGCTGCCGCCTTCGAGGCCGGCGCGCACCGGCCGGATATCGTCGGCAAGCGGTGCGGCCCGCATGGCGCGGCGCGCTTCGCGCCCGCCGGATCGGCGCGAACGCTGGTCGGCTGATGCATCTTTAGGAGCCGCATCCTGCTTCTCAACAGCCACTGACATGGGGGCACTCCACCTTTAGTTTGCGAAACACGACGCGATGATTGGTCCACCGTCGGCTTGCTTCGTCCCTCTGTCAGCCGACTATGCCGTTGCCATTGGCCCAGCCTATGGGCCAGTCAACGCAGCCGAGTATGCCAGAGAGCTAATGCAGAATGTTGGTGATCATGCCAAGGGCCGGGGCTGTTCAAAGCTCCGGCACAGGCAAATCAGGCTGCCGCGGGCCTGCGTCCGGCTGCGGTCGCGAGCTCGCGAATACCCGGCTCGATGTGCTGCAATGCGATCGAGGAAATGCCCAAGCGCATGAAACGCGACGGCTTTTCGGTGCGATCGAAGAAACGATCGCCGGGCTCGATTATGACGCTGCGCGACGCCGCGGCCTCGGCCAGTCCACGTGAATCGGTGCCGCGCGGGCCTTCCAGCCAGAGCGATGTGCCGCCGGCGGAATCGGTCGAGCGCCATTCCGGCAGGAATGCGGAAATCGCATGGACCAGACGCTTGCGCCGCTCGTCGAAGGCCGACGACAGCCGCCGCACCAGGGCTTCGTGATGGCCGAGCGACAGGAACAGCGCAACCGCGCGCTGGTTGTTGGCCGGCGGGTGCCTGAGCATGAAGCGGCGCAGCGCCCTGAGCTCGGAGATTAGTCCAGCCGAAGCGACGATGTAGCCAAGCCGTAGGCCCGGAGCCAGCGTCTTCGACATCGAGCCGACATAGACGACGCGACCCGAGCGATCGAGGCTCTTCAGCGCCTGCTGCGGCGCCTCGTCGAGAAGCTGGCTGTCATAGCCGTCCTCGATGATGATCTGGTTGTGGCGGTTGGCGCGCGCCAGAAGGTCCTGCCGCCGCTCCGCCGACAGCGGCACCATGGTCGGGCAGTGGTGGCTGGGGGTGACGAAGACAAAGCCGGAATCGTTGGGAATGGACGAGGTGACGATGCCGGACTGATCGACCGGAACCGGCTGGATTTCGGCGCCTGCCAAGCGGAAGATCGAGCGCGCGTCGGGGTATCCCGGGTCTTCCATCGCGACCTTGGAGCCCTTTGTCATCAGCAGTGTCGCCAGCATATAGAGCGCGTTCTGGGCGCCCAGCGTGACGATGATCTCGTCCGGATTGGCGAAGATGCCGCGCCGCGGCAACAGCCGCGCCTGGATCTGCTCGATCAAGAGCGGATCGTCACGATCGACCATGTCGGAGGCCCAGTTGCGGATTTCGAGCACGGCCAGCGCCATGCGGTTGCACTCACGCCATTCGGCTGTCGGGAACAGCGCCGGGTCGAACTGGCCGTAGACGAAGGGGTAGGAGGACTTGATCCAGTTGTCGTGCTTGGCCGGTGGCGGCATGTCGCTGGCGGCGATCTGCCGGCGTGCCTTCCAGTCGATCTCGTTCTGCTGGTCGGGCGCCTTCTGGTGCGGCTTGGCGGGGGTGGCCAGCACATCCGGATTGACGAAATGGCCGCGCCGTTCGCGCGCCACCAGGAAACCTTGGTCGACCAATTGCTGGAACGCCAGCACCACAGTGCCGCGCGCGACGCCGAGTTTTTCAGCCAGGATGCGGCAGGACGGAAGCGGCATCGAAGCGGCGATCTGCCGGTCGAGAATGGCGGCGACGATCGCCTGACGGATCTGCGCCTGCAGGGTCTGGCCCGATTCCGCCGAAATCCGGAACAGGCCGGACCATATGGCCGTGTCGTTACGCTGTGGCATGGAAGGTGTTCCTCGATGGCCAGTCTTTTTTGCTTGGCTGGACCAGCGGAAGGTAACCGTGGCACAAGGGGTTGCGCCAATCAATTTTTCTGATCGCTGGGATTTATGCCAGTGATCTATGCGCGACGCGCAGCGTCGTCTCATCCCCGGGTGACGCTTGCGTCATCCCGCAGCGCGGACGCCCGCGCGATGCGAAGCGTCGTCGCGCCTCATTATCCCCAGCGCGACGCGCAGCGTCGTCGCTACTCCCATCAAATCATCCAGCGCGGCGCGCAGCGTCATAGCTCCATCACATCGCACTATGCTGCACTGCGTCATCCCCACGCATTGAAACATGCGGAATTCGGCTCAATAAGATCAGCGCGACGACACGCGCCGGAAACATCCGGTCTGATAAGATGTCGTGAAAAACGATCAGGAGCCGAAAGTGGATCATTCCTCCTTCGACAAACAGCTTGTCGCCTTGCGTGCTGCGCGCGCGGCGGCATCGGGTACGATGCGCGAGGCTTTTGCCGCCGACCCCAAGCGCTTCGAGACGTTCTCGGCCAGCGACGGCGACCTTTTGCTCGACTGGTCGAAATGCGCGGTCGACCAGGGCACGATGGAACTGCTCGAGAAGCTCGCCGCCGCCGCCGATCTCGAAGGTCGCCGCGCCGCAATGTTTTCCGGCAAGAAAATCAACATCACCGAAGACCGCGCCGTGCTGCACACGGCGCTGCGCAACCTCTCGGGCAAGGGCGTCACCGTCGATGGCCAGGACGTCAAGGCGGATGTGCTGTCCGTGCTCGACGCCATGGGCGCTTTCGCCGACGCCATTCGCTCCGGCAAGGCCGCCGGCGCCACCGGCAAGAAAATCACCGACATTGTCAACATCGGCATTGGCGGCTCCGATCTCGGCCCGGCCATGGCGACGCTGGCGCTGGCGCCCTATCACGACGGCCCGCGCGCGCACTACGTCTCCAACATCGACGGCGCCCATATCCACGACACGCTGAAGGGCCTGTCGGCCGAAACCACCCTGTTCATCATCGCCTCGAAGACCTTCACCACGGTCGAGACGATGACCAATGCCGAGACGGCGCGCGAATGGGTGCAGAAGGCGCTCGGCAAGGAAGCTGTCGGCAAGCATTTCGCCGCCGTCTCGACCGCGCTCGACCTGGTTTCCAAGTTCGGCATCGAAGCGGATCGCGTGTTCGGCTTCTGGGACTGGGTCGGCGGCCGCTATTCGCTGTGGGGCGCCATCGGCCTGCCGGTGATGATCGCCATCGGCCCGCGCAACTTCCGCGCCTTCCTCGATGGCGCGCATGAGATGGACGAGCACTTCCGCACCGCACCCCTGCAGAAGAACCTGCCGGCGCTGCTGGGGCTGGTCGGCTGGTGGCATCGCGTGATCTGCGGTTATCCGGCGCGTGCGGTCATCCCTTATGACCAGCGCCTTTCCAGGCTGCCGGCCTATCTGCAGCAGCTCGACATGGAATCGAACGGCAAGGGCGTCACCCTCGACGGCACGCCGGTGACGACGCCGACCGGACCGCTGGTCTGGGGCGAGCCCGGCACCAATGGCCAGCACGCCTTCTTCCAGCTGCTGCACCAGGGCACCGATTCCATCCCGGTCGAGTTCCTTGCCGCTGCCGTCGGCCATGAGCCGGATCTGAAGCACCAGCACGATCTACTGCTTGCCAATTGCCTGGCCCAATCGGAAGCGTTGATGAAGGGCCGCACGCTGGACGAGGCTCGCGCGCAGATGCTGGCCAAGGGCATGAAGCCGGCCGATGTCGACAGAATAGCCCCGCACCGCGTCTTCTCCGGCAACCGCCCCTCGGTGACGATCCTCTACCGCAAGCTCGACCCGCGCACCTTCGGCCGGCTGATCGCGCTTTACGAGCACCGCGTCTTCGTCGAAGGCACTCTGTTCAACATCAATTCCTTCGACCAATGGGGCGTCGAGCTCGGCAAGGAGCTGGCGACCGGCCTGTTGCCAGTCGTGGAAGGCAAGGAGAGCGCCGCCAAGCGCGACGCATCGACGGCCGGGCTGGTGGCGCGCATCCAGCAACTGCGGGGGGCGCAATGAAAAATCCGGCCGACATCAAGGGCATATTGTTCGACAAGGACGGCACGCTTGTCGATTTCAACGCGACCTGGCTCGGCATCGCCGATTTCATGGCCATGGATGCTGCCGAGGGCGATCGCTGGAAAGCCGACAGGCTGCTTTCAGCGGCGGGCTTCGATTTTGTCGCCAAGCGTTTCAAGCCGGATTCCATCTTCGCCTCGGGCACCAACATGGATGTCGTCGAACTATGGTTCCCGCGCCTGTCCGACGAGGACCAGATGCTGGCCGTCGCCCGTTTCAACGAGATCACCTCGGTGCAAGGCTCATCGATGGCGGTGGCCTTGCCCGGCATCGTCGCGGCGCTGACGGCTCTGCACAAGCGATCCTACCGGCTCGGCGTCGCCACCAATGATTCGACTGCCGGTGCCGAAAAGACCATGGTCACGCTCGGCGTCGCGCAGCTGTTCACCGCCGCCTATGGCTATGACGCGGTCGCCAATCCGAAACCGGCGCCGGACACGATCGTCGCCTTTTGCGACCTGACCGGGTTGAAGGCGTCCGAGATCGCCATGGTCGGCGACAACCGCCACGACCTGGAGATGGCGCGTGCCGGCGGCTGCGGCCTGGCGGTCGGCGTGCTCTCCGGCACCGGCACGCGGGAATCGCTGGCGTCGATCGCCGATGTCGTTCTGGATTCGGTTGCCGACTTGCCGGACTTTCTGTCGGCGCGGGTCAAGGAGACGGTCTGACGGGGGCCTGGGGCAAACTCAATTCGGCTCGGGATTTCCCCGCCAATGGCCGAGTTGGGGGAAGCAGCCATGAAACTATGGAGCTTCTGGTTTGTTTTCGGACATAGTGGGCTACTCATCAGCAGAGCAAACGTACCCGCATCTGCCGCACCTGATCTTGGCGCTTGCGTTATCGATGTCTTCGCCAGGCTGAAGCTCGAAGCCGCGATTTTCGCACTTTGGGCAAACTATGAAGCCGATACGTTGAACAACTTTAATCCACGCCATTCGACTTCTCCTATCAACGGCTAATCCAATCTATTTTCTGCCCCTTGAGGTTTGTCCACAATGAGTAGAATCCGGCCATTCAGAGCGACTGGGCTTTGCCGCGTCGCGCTAGCAATCTTCCGGCTCGAACCAAAACACACCGCTCGGCTTGGTCAAATCACCCTTTGCGTCGCCGAAATCCGGCACCTGATATTCGGCGAGCAATCGTAGCCGCGACAGCGGCAGATCGGCGCGGCGGGGATCGCCGACCAGCACCTCGATGCCGGCTGCCAGGCAGCGGTCGAGGAACGGGATCACCCGCAGAGCAACCTCGCGGCCGTAGAACACGTCGCCGGCAAGCACGAGATCGACCGCTGGCGGCGGGCCCGTGGTGATATCCTGGTCGACAATGGTGATCTCGACGCCGTTGGCCAACGCGTTGAGGCCGATCGCGGCGACGCCGTTGCGATCGCTCTCGGCGGCGATCACCGCGCTGGCGCCGGCCTTGGCGGCGGCGATGCCGACGAGGCCCGAGCCGGCGCCGAGGTCGAGCACGCGGTGACCGGCCACGATTTGCGGATGGTCGAGTATATAGCGCGCCAGCACGGCGCCGCCGGCCCAGGCATAGGCCCAGTAGGGCGGCTGCGGCTCAGCTTCGTGCTCCTCGGTCTGGCTGCCGTCTTCCGGTCCATGAGCTCGCCACTCGACAAGCCGCCTCAGGCCGCTGCCGGAATGAGCCGTATAGAGCTGGATTTCAGGGAGCGCGGGAACGGGCGCAAGCCGCAGGTTCGCCTTGATGAACACTACTGCATCGGGACGCCGACTATCGTCCGCCATCCCGCCGTCGCCAGGCTCGCCGTTCAAATTATTCCCGCAGCGCCCGGCGCAAAATCTTGCCCACCGGCGTCTTCGGCAGCTCGGTCCTGAACTCGATGTATTTCGGCCGCTTGTAGCCGGTCAGGTTCTCGCGACAATACGCAGTGATTGCCTCAACGGTCAGCGCCGGATCCTTCTTGACGATGAACAGCTTCGGCACTTCGCCCGAATGCTCGTCCGGCACGCCGACCGCCGCCACTTCGAGCACGCCCGGATGCTGGGCGACGACTTCCTCGAGTTCGTTGGGGTAGACGTTGAAGCCGGAGACCAGGATCATGTCCTTCTTGCGGTCGACGATCTTGGTGTAGCCGCGCTCGTCCATGAAGCCCATGTCGCCGGATTTGAAAAACCCGTCCTTGGTCATCACCTTGGCGGTCTCGTCCGGCCGGTTCCAGTAACCGGCCATGACCTGCGGCCCGCGAATGCAGATCTCGCCGACCTCGCCGAGCGGCAGGTTGTTGCCGTCATCGTCGCGGATGACGATCTCGGTCGACGGCAGCGGCAGGCCGATCGTGCCGGTGAAATTGCTGTCGCTGAACTTGTTGGCGGTCGCCACCGGCGAGGTCTCCGACAGCCCGTAGCCCTCGGTGATCGAATTGCCGGTCAGCGCCTTCCAGCGCTCGGCAACCCCCTTCTGCACCGCCATGCCACCACCCAGCGTCATGATCAGCGGCTTGAAGTCGAGCTTGCGGAAATCCTCGTTGTTGAGCAGCGCGTTGAACAGCGTGTTGAGGCCGGGGAAAATGTGCATCGGGTATTTCTGCAGCTCCTTGACGAAGCCGGGAATGTCGCGCGGGTTGGGAACGAGCACGTTCTGGGCGCCCTGCTGCATGCCCATCAGCGCGTTCACCGTCAGCGCGAAGATATGGTAGAGCGGCAGTGCGCAAATGAAATTGAGATGCGCCGGTTTCGGCTTGATCGCATAGGCGTCCTGCAGCCACAGCGTGTTCTGCGCGACATTGGACAGCACATTGGAGTGCAGCAGCACAGCACCTTTGGAAATCCCCGTGGTGCCGCCTGTATATTGCAGGAAGGCGACGTCGCTGGCTTCCATCTTGGCCGGCTTGAAGGCGATGCCGGCGCCGGCCTTCACCGCCGCATTGAACTTGACATGGTCGGGCAGCGACCAGGCCGGCACCATCTTTTTCACCCGGCGCACGACCAGGTTGACGATCGTGCCCTTGAGGCCGCCGAGCATGTCGCCCATCGCCGCGACCACCACATGCTTGACCGCCGTCCTGGCAATCACCGCGTCCAGGGTGCTGGCGAAATTCTCCAGAATGACGATCGCCTGCGCGCCGGAATCCTTGAGCTGATGTTCGAGCTCGCGCGGCGTGTAGAGCGGATTGATGTTCACCACGACATAGCCGGCGCGAAGCACGGCCATCATCGCCACCGGATATTGCAGCACATTCGGCATCATCAGCGCCACGCGTGCGCCCTTCTGCAGGCCCTTCAATTGCAAATAGGCGCCGAAGGCGGCCGATTGCCGCTCGAGTTCGGCATAGGAGATCGACTTGCCCATGCAGACGTATGCCGGCTGGCCGGAAAACTGCTTGCAGGCGCCGACGAGGAAGTCGCCGATCGAACTGTAGGGCAGGGCGCCGATCTCCGCCGGCACGACTTTCGAATAGCTTTTTAGCCATGGCTTTTCCGGCAAGCCCGCGGCAAGCGCCGTCAGCGTATTCGGCAGTTTTTTGGCCACGCCCGTCGACGGCTTCGAGGCGGGCTTCGCCGCGGCTGTCTTGGCGGCTGGCGGCTGGGCGGGCTTTGCAGCGGGTGCTGTCTTCGCAGCGCGGTTGACCGCAGGTTTCGCTGCCGGCTTGGCGCTTGCCTTCGCCGGCGTCGAGGTTGCCGTTGGCTTGACGGCGGGAGTGGCTTTGGCCGGTGGCGCTTTCGACTTGGCGGCAGCGGCGGCCGGTTCTGAAGCTTTCGCCGCTTTTGCTTTCGCCGGGGCCGTTGACTTTGTTGCTTTCGCCACCTCTAGCCTCCCTAAGTCGTTCTGTTGCCTGCTCCATGCTGCGCCGCCTCGATGTGGTGAGGCGTCCTCCGCTGCAGCGATGTCGCGGATCCCGGAAAATCCAGCGTGTCATCTATCTATTGCGACTATCGGCGGCCGTGCAAGTCTTGCCCCAGCGGCAGGACGGCAAAGATTTGCCGTCGAAATCCTTCCCGCGACGCCGGCTCGGCAATGCCGTCCTGTCATCTCGGTGGCGAAACCCAGGCTTGTGGATTTTTGGCTTACGATTGCTGCGATCAATGAAAAAATGCGGTCGTTAACAATCCCGTGATTAGCAGATTTTGCTATTTGTTTCTGCAGTTCGTCAAAGACCGAGAAATATTTTCTGCTTACGGTGGGGTAGGCAAACAGGGTGTTCCAAAGCCGGAAAAACGGTGCTTATATGCGCGCTTCGCGAGCCTATAGAGGGGCTTGGAAGAACATCAGGGAGTGCTCAATGAAAAAGAAACTGACTTTTGCAGCCGCGTTGCTGGCTGCAAGCGTCCTCGGCGGTGTGGCCAATGCCAAGACGCTGGTCTATTGCTCGGAGGCCTCGCCGGCCAACTTCGACCCGGGTACCACGACGGGCGGCAACGACTTCGACGCCTCGTCGCGCACCGTCTATTCGCGCCTGGTCGAGTTCAAGCATGGCGGCACCGAAGTTGTGCCCGGTCTCGCCGACAAATGGGAGATTTCGGACGACGGTCTGGTCTATACTTTCCACCTGCATCCGGGCGTGAAGTTCCAGACGACGGATTTCTTCAAGCCGACGCGTGATTTCAATGCCGACGACGTCGTCTTTTCGTTCGATCGCCAGTTCAACAAGGAAAACCCCTGGAACGGCGAGAAGTACCTGCCGAACCTGACCTGGGACTACTACACCGGCATGGACATGCCGAAATACGTCGCCAAGTGGGAAAAGGTCGATGACCTGACCGTGAAGCTGACGCTGACCGAGCCGAACGCGCCGATGCTGGCCAATCTCGGCATGGACTTCGCCTCGATCGTGTCGAAGGAATATGCCGACCAGCTGGAAAAAGACGGCAAGATGGCCGACTTCTCGACCAAGCCGGTCGGTACAGGTCCGTTCCAGTTCGTCGACTACCAGCTGGATTCGGTCATCCGCTATGCGGCCAACCCGGACTACTTTAAGGGCAAGGAAAAGATCGACGATCTCGTCTTCGCGATCACGCCTGACGCCACCGCCCGCATCCAGAAGGTGCTCGCCGGCGAATGCGATATCGCGCCCTATCCGAATCCTGCCGACATCGGCACGATCAAGGCCAACGCCGACGTGACCCTGATGGATCAGGCTGGCCTCAACATCGGCTATATGAGCTACAACACCACCATCCCGCCGCTCGACAAGCCTGAAGTGCGCCATGCGCTCAACCAGGCGATCGATCGGGAATCGCTCATCAAGTCGCTGTTCCAGGACGCCGGCGCCACGCCGGCCGTAAACCTGATCCCGCCGACCATGTGGTCGTGGAACAAGGACGTGAAGTCCGACGCCTATGATCCGGAAGCAGCCAAGAAGGTGCTGGCCGATGCCGGATTGAAGGAGATCCAGCTTTGGGCCTCCGACCGCGTCCGTCCCTACAACCCGAACTTCCAGCGCGCCGCGGAACTGATCCAGGCTGACTGGGCCAAGGTCGGCGTCAAGGCGGAGATCGTCAGCTACGAGTGGACGAAGTACCGCGAAGAAGGCAAGAAGAAGGAGCGCCCGGGCGCCTTCCAGATCGGCTGGACCGGTGACAATGGCGATCCGGACAATTTCTTCGCCACGCTGTTCGCCTGCTCGGCCATCGGCGTGTCGAACTACTCCAGCTGGTGCGACAAGGACTTCGAGGATCTGATCCAGAAGGCCAAGAAGACCAGCGACCAGGCCGAACGCACCAAGCTCTATGAAGAGGCGCAGGTTGTCTTCCAGAAGCAGGCTCCGGCCTTCCTCATGGCACACAGCCAAGTCTACGCAGTCGTGCGCAAGAATGTCAGCGGCTTCATGATGGACCCGCTCGGCATTCATCGCTTCGACGGCGTCGACAAGGCCGAATAGAACTGTTAGGCGGGCGGCGCGCAATCAGGCGCCGCCCGCTTTTCAAGATGCTCCGATATCTCCTAAACAAAATCGTCTTGGTGCTGCCGACGCTGATCGGCATCACCATCTGCGCCTTCGCTTTCGTCAGGCTGCTGCCCGGCGATCCCATTCTTGCCATGGCCGGCGAGCATGGCGTGTCGCCCGAGCGTTACGCGGAACTGAAGGAACAGTTCGGCTACAATTTGCCGATCTGGCAGCAATACGCGCATTATGTCCGCGATGCCGCGACCGGCAATTTCGGCGTGTCGATTTCGTCCAAGCGGCCGGTCATCGAAGATTTCATGACGCTCTTCCCGGCAACCGTCGAGCTCTCAGTCTTCGCCATGATCTTCGCCATGGTGCTGGCCATCCCGGCCGGCATCATTGCTGCGGTCAAACGCGGCTCCTGGTTCGACCAGGGGCTGATGGGCACCGCCCTTGTCGGCTATTCCATGCCGATTTTCTGGTGGGGTCTGCTGCTGATCATCTTTTTCTCCGGCTATCTCGGCTGGACCCCGGTTTCAGGACGCATCGGCCTTCAGTTCTTTATCAAGCCGATCACCGGCTTCCTGACCCTCGACAGCCTGCTCTACGGCAAATGGGATGCTTTCCGCTCGGCATTGAGCCACCTGGTGCTGCCGACAATTGTGCTCGGCACCATCCCGCTGGCGGTGATCGCGCGCCAGACGCGCTCGGCCATGCTCGAAGTGCTGGGCGAAGACTATGTGCGGACCGCCCGCGCCAAGGGCCTGTCGTCGTCCCGCGTCATCGGCGTGCATGCGCTGCGCAATGCGCTGATCCCGGTGGTCACCACCATCGGCCTGCAGGTCAGTACCCTGCTCGCCGGCGCCATTCTCACAGAAACCATCTTCGCCTGGCCGGGCATCGGCAAGTGGATGGTCGAATCCATATCCAAGCGCGACTATGTCGTCGTGCAGTCAGGCTTGCTGCTGATCGCCCTTATCGTCATGGCGGTGAACCTGATCGTCGACGTGCTTTATGCCGTCATCAACCCGCGCATCAGGGCGGCGTGATGAGCCAGTCGACCGAAATCGCCCCGATGGCCGCCGGCAACCCTGACCGACTGACCGGCTTCAGGACTTTCTGGCACTATTTCTCGGTAAACCGCGGCGCCGTCATCGGCCTGTTCGTCTTCATCCTTTTGGTGCTGGCCGCGCTCTTTGCACCGCTGCTCGCGCCCTATGCGCCCGACATCCAGGACAAGACCGCTTTCTTGCGTCCGCCGGCCTGGCAGGCAGGCGGCAGCATGGAATATCTGCTTGGCACCGACGCGGTCGGCCGCGACATGCTCTCGCGCCTGCTCTATGGCGCGCGTTTCTCGCTGCTCATCGGCGCCGTCGTGGTCACGCTGGCGCTTGTCGGCGGCATCACGCTCGGCCTTTTGGCTGGCTATTTCCGGGGCTGGGTCGACGTGGCGATCATGCGGGTCATGGATCTGATCCTGTCCTTCCCGTCGCTGCTCTTGGCGCTGGTTCTGGTCACCATCCTCGGCCCCGGCCTGTTCAACGCCATGCTGGCCATCGCGCTTGTCCTGCAACCCCACTTTGCCCGTCTGGTGCGCGCTGCCGTCATGGCCGAAAAGAGCCGCGAATATGTGGTCGCCGCCAAGGTCGCCGGCGCCGGCCATATAAGGCTTATGCTGCGCACCATCCTGCCCAACTGCCTGGCGCCGCTGATCGTGCAGGGCACGCTGTCCTTCTCCAACGCCATCCTGGAGGCGGCCGCTCTCGGCTTTCTCGGCCTTGGCGCCCAGCCGCCGACACCGGAATGGGGAACCATGCTCGCCTCGGCGCGTGAATTCATCCTGCGCGCCTGGTGGGTGGTGACCTTCCCCGGTCTGGCCATCCTCATCACCGTGCTTGCCATCAACCTGATCGGCGACGGTCTGCGCGATGCGCTCGATCCGAAGCTGAGGAGGTCGTAATGGCGCTGCTCGACATCCGCAATCTCGTCGTTGAGTTCCAGACCGCATCCGGCCCGTTCCGCGCGGTCGATGGCGTCTCGCTCCATGTGAACGAACGTGAAGTGCTGGCCATCGTCGGCGAATCCGGCTCCGGCAAGTCGGTGTCGATGTTGGCTGTGATGGGGCTGTTGCCGTGGACGGCGACGGTCACTGCCGACGAGATGAGCTTCAACGGCCGCGATCTCCTGAAGATGAGCCCGGCCGACCGGCGCAAGATCGTCGGCAAGGACATGTCGATGATCTTCCAGGAGCCGATGGCCAGTCTCAATCCGTGCTTCACCGTCGGCTTTCAGATCGAGGAGGTGCTGCGCTTCCATATGGGCATGGACAAGGCCCAGCGTCGCGAGCGCGCCATCGAATTGCTGACGCAGGTCGGCATTGCCGAGCCGGCCGAACGGCTGAACTCGTTTCCGCACCAGATGTCGGGCGGCCAGTGCCAGCGCGTGATGATCGCCATCGCCATCGCCTGCAATCCGAAGCTTCTGATCGCCGACGAGCCGACCACCGCGCTCGACGTCACCATCCAGAAGCAGATCCTCGACCTGCTCGTGTCGCTGCAGGTCAAATACGGCATGGGCCTGATCATGATTACCCACAATATGGGCGTCGTGGCCGAGACGGCCGACCGCGTCATCGTCCAGTACAAGGGGCGCAAGATGGAAGAGGCCGACGTGCTGTCGCTGTTTGAATCGCCGAAGAGCAATTACACCCGCGCGCTGTTGTCGGCGCTGCCGGAAAATGCCGTCGGCGACCGGCTGCCGACCGTCTCGGACATGCTGTTCGAACCGGCTGCCGGGGGCGTCTGATGAGCATCAAGGTCGTCGAAGGCAAGGACATCGTGCGCGACTATCACGTCGGCGGCGGCCTGTTTCGCGGCGCGCGCACCGTGCATGCGGTCAAGGGCGTCTCGTTCAGCGTCGACAAGGGCAAGACGCTGGCCATCGTCGGTGAATCGGGCTGCGGCAAGTCAACGCTGGCGCGCATCATCACGCTGATCGATCCGGCAACGTCGGGCGAACTGTTCATCGACGGCAACAAGGTCGACATCGCAAGGAACGGCCTGACCAGGGAGATGCGCCGCAAGGTGCAGATCGTCTTCCAGAACCCTTACGGATCGCTCAATCCGCGCCAAAAGATCGGAGATGTGCTGGGCGAGCCGCTGCTCATCAACACCGACAAGCCGGCCGAAGAGCGGCGCGACCTCGCCATGAGGATGCTGAAGAAAGTCGGCCTCGGAACCGAGCACTACAATCGCTATCCTCACATGTTCTCGGGCGGCCAGCGCCAGCGCATCGCCATTGCCCGCGCGCTGATGCTGAACCCGAGCCTGCTGGTGCTTGACGAACCGGTCTCCGCGCTCGATCTTTCGGTGCAGGCGCAGGTGCTCAACCTGCTCGCCGATCTGCAGGACGAATTCCAGCTGACCTATGTCTTCATCAGCCACGATCTGTCGGTCGTGCGCTACATCGCCGACGATGTGATGGTGATGTATTTCGGCGAAGCCGTCGAATACGGCTCGCGCGAGGAGGTCTTCGCCGACCCCAAGCACAACTACACCAGGACGCTGTTCGCCGCGACGCCGCGCGCCGACGTCGCCTCGATCAAGGCGCGGCTGGCGAAGAAGAAGGCCGCCTGACCTCCCACCGAGAATTGTTTTTGAACAATCGGAAATGCGTCGCGGCGGTGGTTTGCCGGCAGGATTGATCGCGATCTGCGAGCTGCCGGGCGCAAGCCGCGTCGCAGGTTGGGTGCGCCCCATCACTCACCCGCTCCGTGCTGGTAAAGCTCGTCCATGCTGAGCATTGCCAGGGTTGCGAAGGGGGCCTGTTTTTTCACCCGACCGCGGCTCAAGATCACCACGTCGTCGCAGAACGATATGGTGCTGTAATGATGACTGATGACAATGGTGGTGCGGCGGCCGGCCCGCGATTTCAGCGTCTCGACAATAGCGGCTTCTGACAACCCATCCACCGCACTGGTGGCTTCGTCGAGGATGAGAATATCGGGATCGCGCACCAGCGCCCGCGCCAGGGCGATCCTTTGCCTTTGTCCGGCTGACAGGTTGATGCCCCGGTATCCGACCAGTGTCGCGTAGCCCTGCGGCAGGTGCTCGATGAATTGATGTGCCTCGGCCAGCCTTGCGGCGCGCATGGCGTCGCTGGCCGACGCCGTGTCGTAGCCGTAGATAATGTTTTCAAAAATGGTGCCATCGACCAGTTCCAGCTCCTGACTGGCCAGGGCAATGTTCCGCCGCCACTGGCTTGGGTCCACTTCATCGAGCGGTGCCCCATCGACGAGGATCCTGCCGCTGTCGGGTTTGACGAAGCGGCACAGGAGATTGACGATCGTCGTCTTGCCGGCGCCCGAGCGGCCGATCAGCGCCGTCGAGCGGCCGCTGCGGATATCGAACACCGCCTTATGCAGCACCGCCTCGCGCGCGTCGGGGCCTGACAGGGGACCGGAATAGGCGAAGCTCACATCATCGAAGCTGATCCCTTGGCGCAAGCCGTCGAACGGCAGGCTGCCCTGCGGCGCCTCGGGCTTGTCGGAAGGATCGAGCAGCCATTGTACCTCCTCCAGCGAGCCGCTCATGCCTTGCAACTGACTCCAGGACATCTGCAAGGCGCGCATATGCGGCTGCAGTCGGTAGAGCAGGATGAGGAAGGCGACGGTCAGCGGGAAGCTTACATTCGCCAGCCAGGCTCCGATCACCACCGCCAGGAACAGCATCGCGTGCAACACCTCGGTCAGTGGCGGCAAGACGCCCTGGCGGATTGAAAGCACGAAAGCCGCCCGCCGCACCCCGTCGGACGCTTTGGCGAAGACCGCCTTTTCGCGGTTCTCCTGCCCGAAGATGCGAATTAGGCGCCCGGCATGCACCAGATGCAGCATCTGCGACGCCAGTGCGCTGTTGCGCGAGACGACGCTGCGGCTCGGCGCCTTCAGATTGGACGACAAAACCCCGTGCGCCAGCTGGACGAGCGCCAGCCCTAGCGTCACCAGCAGCGTCATCTGCCAAGAGAGGAGCAGGAGGAAGGCGAGCAGGATGACGGCGGCCGAGGCACTGACGATCGCGCCGAGCAGGGCCTGGATAGCGTCGGATGCTCGCCACGATTCGTTGGAGATGATGTTGAGCAGCCGCCCGGGGCTTTGCTGCAGGAAAAAGGGGTAGCCGACCCTGAGCAACTGCTCCGACAGTGCGCTACGGATCGAATAACCTGCCTTGCCGTAGATGTAGCTGGTCAGCAGCGTGTTGGCGAAGGCAAAGACATTTTTCAGTACGATCGAACCGAGGATCGCGGCCGAAATGGCGATCAGCCGCTGGCGCTCGCCGAGGTCCGCTCCAACCTGCTGGAGGAGGGCGGAGAAACCGGCCATGCCTGATGTTTCGCCACGTCCCATAATGATGCCAAGCAGCGGAATGATGAGACCGATGCCGAGGCCTTCCAGCGCGGCGCCCGCAAGCCCGAGCCCCACCACGACGGGAACGAGCCGCAACAGCCTGCCACCAAGCGCGCGGCGCAGCATTGGCAGGGCTGACGGAATCAGTGACATTATCGCGCTCTGGCCTCCGCATTGGCTTCGCTGGCTTCTCGGTCGTGGCGCAGCGGCAGCCGTTTTGGCCATCCCATCATGACGAGCAGCGCAAATCTGGCGGCACCTGCCAGATTCATAACGACAATAGGCCAGTGCGACAGATCGAGGTCGCGGTCAAAGCGAGGACGGCCCGCCAGTTCCCTGAACGCGGCCCGCGCGGACCAATAGACATGGCGAAGCAGCCAAGGGGCGTGGCGGACATGTTTCAGGCACAGCGCACCATTACCGAGGCTATAGTCGCGGTGCAGCCTGTCGATCGATTTGCGGTCTCGCCGGCCGTGATGATGCAAGACCGTCATGTCGGGCACATACTCGACCGGCATGCCGAGCAGCATCGCCCGCACGAGATAATCAGTATCTTCAGCCGAGCGTAGCGGGCCGCCAGCGCCGAAGCGTTCGTCGAACGACCCGATGCGGGCCGCGACGTCGCGGTGCATGGTCATGTTGCAGCCGAGCACGAAGCCGCCGGGGTGGACCGCCGGGGTCAGCCGCTCGCTTGCCTCGCAGAGCTTTATGGTGAAGGGCAGGTCCCGGGCATCACCGAGCTCGACCCGGCCGCCGCGGATCAGCCACTTCTCGCCACTCCGGTAGTGCCGCTCCAGGTCGCGGAGATAGTCGCGGTCGAGCTTGCAGTCGTCGTCGACGAAGACCAGCACGCGGCCTCGCGCTCGCGCCAATCCGGCATTGCGGGCAGCGGCTAGTCCGGGGCGAGTCTCCGAGACGGCTGTGACTGGGATGTCGGAAGTTTCGGCGATAGCGGCCAGCCGCTTTGACGTGCCGTCCCGTGAACCATTATCGACCACCACCAACTCTGCCGCGAAGGTGGCGTGCACCCGGCATGCCGCCTGGATCGAGGCTATGCAAGCCTCCAGCACAGCGGCGCGGTCGCGCGTGCAGACGATGAAACTGACCTCGAGCGACGGCCGCTCCGATCGGGGAGATGTCGGGACAGGCGCACTCGCAAACTGGTGATCGCGCAGGAGCGGGTGGGGCCTGTCGGTCATACCAGTCCCCGCTGATAACGCGCAAGCACCGCTTCGGCCGGCGTGGTTTTGAAGAAGTAGGCCACCGCGTCCGCCCGCTTTCCGGCCCTTATCGAGAGCAGGCTGAGCCAAGGCGCCCAGACGCCGGGACGCAGCGCATATTGTTCGCGGCGCCGGATGAAATTCCATCTCGCCGTCCGCGTGAGCAATTCGTGGGTCAGCGGCGGTTCTCCTTCGTCGCCGACGAGTTGGTAGAGGAAATAGAACAGGTTCAGCGCGCCTGCCTCGAAGCTTGGCCGTGTGTCGGTCGGCAGCTCGGAAATCCGCTCTTCAAGCGCACGGATGAAATCGGCTGCGCGCGAAACCGTGTCGAAAGAGACGGCCTCGCCGATGTCGCGCAGATCCGCTGTGGTTTCCGCAAGCCCCTCACGCTCGAGATTTTCGGCCACGATCCGCAAATGCGTCCTGCGCATTTCCTTGGCATGCCGCATGGTCACGCTTCCCGCATGGATGCGATAGACGAGCAGGCTATCGGGCAATATGGTCGCCGGGAAACGGCCGGCAAGCCGTCTGAAGAGATCAAAATCCTCGGCATGCCTATATTTTGGATCGTAATAGAGATCGTTGTTCCCAATAACCTTCCTGTTATAGATCACCGTCGGATGTAAGAATATCGTAAAGAACATCGACAATATGTCGAGCCGGCCGAGCCGGAACACCGGATCTAGCCTGCCTTTGGCGATACGGCCGTGAAGCAAGGTATCGACGCAGGCGCCGCAGAAGCCGAGATCGGGCCGCCGCTCGAACAGTGCGACCTGGCGCGAGAGGCGCCGGGGATAGGCGACATCGTCCGCATCCATTCGCGCAACAAGCTCGCCCTGGGCCAGCCGTAGCCCTTCATTGAGGGTGGCGACGAGGCCGCGGTTCTCACGCGAGATGACAGAAACGCGATTGTCTGCCCGGCGGTATCGTTCGAGAATCTCGAGCGAGTTGTCAGTCGATCCGTCATCGATAGCGATGACCTCCAGGCGATCGTAGTCTTGCCGCAGAATGCTCTCCAGCGCAGCGGTGAGATAAGGCCCGGCATTGTAGACCGGCAGCAGGACGGAGACGAGCGGCGCGGTGGTCATCTCTGCGCATCCGTTCGCCGGAGTTCGAGTGCGGCGCGGCCATCGGGGGATCCGCCGGGATAGGCGTCCGCCGCCCTGCCGAGCCAGCCGGGATCGCCAGCGCGTGCCTGGGAGCGGCGGCGCGCTACATAGGGGAAGCGGCGCTTTAGGCCGTTGAGCGGCTTTTCGAAAGCCGTCCACGAGATCGAAGCGACGGCGATCGTGGCGGCGCTCGCGACCAGGAAACGCCCTGGCCCCTGCTCCGAGACGTTGAGCGGGATCCAGGGCTGTGACTTGACGGCGAGCGACAGAAGGATCGGATGGTAAAGATAGACGCCGTAGCTGATGCGGCCCAGTGACAGCAGCGGTGGCAGTTCGAAAACCCTGCCGAGGACGCCGCCAAGGCCGGCTGAACAGGCGGCCACAACGGCCACCAGCGGCACTAGGGGCAGGATCTGCAGCAACGCCCAGCGGGCCCATTCCAGCATAGGATCGGCCGGCGCAGGGATAAGCCACTCAATCGCCAGGAAGACAGCCGCAAGGGCTGGCCAGCCTAGCCGCATCCATTGCGGCAGGCCGGCGCCTCTGGTCCGCCGGCAGGCAAGCAAAGCACCAAACGCCAGCGCGTCCATCGATGCTGGCGGCAGCAGGTCGCGCGCTAGCGCCGGGGTGGCGGTGATCGGCCAGTAGAAGCGATAGGCCAGCGACAACAGGATGACGCCGATAGTGATCGCTTCCACCCGCCGGCGGGGTGCGAGAAGCACGACCAGCGGCCAGGCGATATAGAACTGCTCCTCGATGCTCAGGCTCCAGAAATGGCAGAGTAGCCAGGGCGTCCATTCGTTGCGCAGCGCGTACCAAAAATTCGACAGGTAAAGCGCATGCCAGACGAGCGATCCACTGGACTGCTCCAGATCGGTCAGCCAGACGAACCCAAGCACGGCGAAATAGGGCGGGAATATGCGCAGCGCGCGCCTGATGTAGAAGGAACTCAATGCAGGGCCGGCTTTGAATTCGGCCGCGGCGCGCGCTTCGAGCAGCAGTCGTGTGATCAGGAAGCCGCTCAGCACAAAAAAAAGCCGCACCCCGATGTGGCCCCAAAAGGAGGACCCGTTGGGTGCAAGGAAATGGGAATAGAGAACCATCGTGACAGCGATGGCGCGCAGAGCGTCCAACTGATTGTCACGCGCGACCGCCATCAGCCATTTCCGCCGGTCTGAAATCTCCGATGAAGCCAGCGGCCCTGCATTCCGGGCCTCAGGTCGAGGCCTGCCAGCGTCGAGAGTGCGCCGACAACATCAAACCCGCGCCTTGTGCGCGGGGCAGCCTCGAAATCGGTGCTGGCCAGCGAAAAATTCAAGCTGATCAACTTGGCGGAATCCTCCACGGCGCACTTCCCAGTACCAAATCCCCCAAGAAATGGTGCAACCGGGCAATGGTGCAGTGCAACACAAAATATCTATCGAGCTGTAATATTTGTGTGAGTTAGTGCTAAAAATGGGTATGATTTGCGAGTGCGTTGCGTCGCTGAGGGTTTTTCACGTCCGCAATGCTGCATGAGCAGTAGTACCATGTCAGAAAAGGCACGGTTTAATTACACAGCTATAATCCGGAGCGTCTGATATAGGTCAAAATTGACGAATATTATTCTAAGATAGTGGTTTTGTATCTTATAAATTATGCTTGTATTGTCGGGTTCTCTAGGCTGTCATTCTTGCGCGATGCAGCATAGTCGATGGTCAAGCGTCTGACGACGCAATCCTGTGGCGGCGGCCATATGGCGCATGTCGACGAGGCAGACAGGAAGTGCCGGTGTTGGCGTAGGGAGTGACGTGCATTAGCCTTGCACCTGCCGTCACGCTTGCGTCGGATGGAGAACTGGTGCCGCTTA
The DNA here is from genome assembly GCF_040319795.1 of Mesorhizobium sp. M0862. Lineage (NCBI taxonomy): Bacteria > Pseudomonadati > Pseudomonadota > Alphaproteobacteria > Hyphomicrobiales > Phyllobacteriaceae > Mesorhizobium > Mesorhizobium sp. M0862. The sequence goes on along the minus strand of NZ_JAMYOJ010000003.1, from coordinate 393,118 downwards.
GGTGACTCGAACACCTGACCCCATCATTACGAAACAGGTTTCCACCCTTTCTAGGCCATATCAGGACAGCGCAAACCGTTGCATTTGTGCGGTTCCGCGTTTGCACCTGATAGCATCAAACCGCCCTCTATCCCGTAAATCTGCTACCGATGTGCTACCAGACGTTGACAAATCGCAAACGCCTTCGTATTCATCATGCATAGCAGGCGTTTGCGAAACATCAAAGCGAGGTCATCACCCCCATGACGCATACCGATAAAGCCGCCACCGTGGCCGCCAAGCCTTCCGCCGTCTTTTCCGTGGGCGTGGACGCCGGGTCGTTCCGTCGCGCCCTGGCGGCCCTTCTGCCATACAGCGAGCCCCGGAACACCATCCCGATTCTCGGATGCGTCACCCTTGCCATGGACGCCACCGCGCAACGCCTCGGCGTCTCGCTGTTCGACATTGACCTGGCGATTGAAACCACGTTAGCGGCCGAGGGGCGGGGCGAAGCCTTCGCGGTGCCGCTGCGCACCCTGGCGGCCTTCATGAACGGCGCCGATGGTGAGCGGGTCCAGATACGCAAGGCGGCCACTGACGAGCGCGTCACCTTCACCTGTGGCGATTTCAGCGCCGGCATTATCCCGATGCCTGCCGAGGATGCCCCGCGCCTCAATGGCCCGAATTTCAGCGACGCCGGCTTCCGCCGCGTGCCGCTCGCCGAGGGTGTCATGTCATGGCTTCTCGGCCTCACCTTGCCGTTCGTATCGACCGAAGAAACCCGGTACTACCTCAACGGCGTCGCCTTCGAATTTGGCGTTGATGATGACGGCATGTTGCGGGCCATCGCTACGGACGGCCACCGCCTCGGCTCGCGCCAGACGAAGACGACCGCGAACATCGTGAGCCGGCCGACCGTCATCATCCCGCGCGGCGCGATCAAGGCCGTTGCTCACCTCGCCGCCGGCAAAGAGGTCGTGCTTTGCGTGGATGATATGAAGGCCGAATTTAGCTTCGGCGATACCGTCATCCGTACGAAGGTCATCGACGGCACGTTCCCCGAGTGGCGCCGCGTCGTGCCCAAGGGACCGTTCAAAGAGTTCGAACTAGACGCCGGCAAGATTGGCAAGCTGCACCGTGCCACGGGCGGCGTGAGGCGCGAGCGGCAAACGGCGGTCAAGGTGCAACCCTGTGAGGGCGGCATGTCCGTTTCCGCGAGCAACCCCGATTTCGGCGAGGTGTCCGCCGTCTTCCGTGGCGAGGCACCCGAGGGCGTTAGCGCGTTCGGCGTCAACAGCCGCTATTTCGCGGACATGGCAAAGGCCTTCGGGGCGAAGCGGATTCGGCTCGGCTTCACCGGCGCGGGCGACCCGCTCATGGTGAGCGCTGGCGGCCCTGCCGGCGAGTTCGCCGTGCTCATGCCTATGCGCGTGTAGCATGGCCGAAGAATCGAAAGGGCCGGCCGCCTCGGGCGCTTCTGGCACCGCATGGAACGACCCGAAGGTGCCAGGCCTTCGGCTTCGTTACTTCGCGAGTAAGGCGGTTTGGTATCTGTTCTACCGGACGAAGGTCGGCCGGCAGCGCAACATGAAGCTCGGCGATTTCCGATTCCTGGCCCTCACCCCGGCCAGGACGAAGGCGAAAGATATCCTGGCCAAGGTCGCCAACGGTGAAGATCCCGCCGGGGAGAAGGCCGAGGCCGCCGCGCGGCCCACGATGGCCGAGCTTCGCGACAAGCACAAGGAATACGCCGAGACACGGAATAAACCCGGCTACCGTAAGGACAACGAAGGCCTCTATAACAACCATGTTTTGCCCCACTTCGGGGCCGGCAAGGCCGTGGCGGACGTGACCGAGGCCGAGGTCGAGGCCCTGCATTTCAAGATGCGGAAGACCCCGAGTCAGGCGAACCGGGTTGCCGCCATGCTATCCAAGGGCTTCAACCTTTCCGAAAAATGGGGCTGGCGCCCGCGCAAATCGAACCCGGTTCATGTCGAGCGCTACAAAGAGCACAAAAGGAAACGGTTGCCTCAAGCCGACGAGGCGTTCCGCTTATTGCTTGCCATCAATGCGCTATGGGAAGCCAGCCCGTTTTTTGCCGGGCTGGTCGAGCTTCTATGTTTCACCGGCGCCCGCCGCAATGAGATACAGACGGCTAAGCGGTCATGGGTGAAGGCGGACGGCCTGCACCTTCCGGACTCCAAGACGGGCGAGAAGATCGTTCCGCTGTCCGCCCTGGCGCGCGAGGTCATCGCCAAGATACCCGAGGTGAAGGGAAACCCTTACTTGATCGTGGGGCGGCACGGCCGCAAGCATATGGTGAACGTCACGAAGCCATGGGCCGCGCTGATGAAGGCCGCCGGGATAGAGGAAAATCTAGTGCCGCATGATCTTCGGCGTTTCTTCGCCTCGGCCGGTTTGTCCGCCGGGCTGGACCTCACCCAAGTCGGCGGCTTGCTCGGGCACATGGATTCGCAGACAACCAAACGCTACGCCTATCTGCTCACCGGCGCCGCTCAAAAGATGGCGGACACGGCAGCGGAATCCGTCAAGGAAATTATGACGGGCGGCGGCAAAGTTGCGGTATTGCGGCGTTGATAGGGGACTATGCGAAATGTATATTCACGACATGACAAACGCCGCAGACGATCAACGCGAATTCGAATTGCTCTTTGAGAAATCAGGGCTTGAACAGAAACAGCTTGCCGGGCTTCTCGGCAAGACGCCGGTTCAAGTGAACCGCTGGCTACGGGACCGCCAGGACAGCGGAGTCCCGCCCTTTTATGCCATCAACTTTTTGCGGATCTATTTGATGCTGCCGGCCTCGGCACGGGCGCATTTGCCCATGCGAGTTACCGGCGGCGCCGCCAAGGCGGCTTAGTGCTTCTCGGCCTTTTGCGCCGAGTTATCCAGCCATTTGTCGAGCCGGTCGCCGAGCCGATCGATTGATTGCACGATCCGCTCTTCCACCTGGCGGATTGATGCGTTTGTAGCGAACCGCTCGGCGGCAGCAAGCTTGTACTCGGCCAATTCATGCGCGGTCCTGCCGCGCACCTCTTCCGCCTTCTCTATGGCCTTTTCGGTCTTGAGGTTCGCCAGGGCGACGGACGCCGCCAGCGTGGTCAACTGCTTGCCCATGTCTTCCTCAAGCTTCTCGATTGCCTTGGTGTTTTCCTGCCCTTTTGCGCGTACCGCATACCATGCGCCTATACCCGAACCCGCCAGCACAACGATAGTGATCAGCGTAGGAATGCCCACGGTCATATCAAACTGCAGCATTTTAGAGCCCTGCATTCCACTGGCGGACGCCATCAACCTGGGCCGAGCAAGTATCGAGCCCGGCCGCGTTGACGTCGCCGCGCACGACAAAATCTTCTGTGATCGCCGGGCCGCCGGCCTTATGCCATTTCTTCGGGCATGGCTGGATGAGCGCCGCCGGCACCTTCTCACGCACCGTCACGGTTTTGACCACGACCACCGGCTTAGGGGTAAAGGCGGCGCACGCTGTCAGGCACGGGAGTATTAAGATAAGAGCGAGCGGTTTCATCTTTGCCTTTCAGGTCGGCCCTAGCCGTGCCTTGCGCGTTCAATTCAGCGTTTGCGGCCGTAAGCTTTTGCATGACGGCCGCCGTGATCGCATCGTTCGCGGCGTCCTGCTTTTGCATCCGGTCTATGGTGGCGGCGCTAACGGTGTTGGCGTCCACCGCCTTATCGAGATTGGCTTGCACCCGAGCGGTTTCCGCCTCGGCGGCGATGGCGTTCCCTCGATACCAGGCCGCCGCGCCGAAGAGCGAAGCGAAGGCGAGAAGCACCAAGCCGGCGGCAATGATCTTGAATTGCGTCATTGTGCCAGCCACCACCAAAACACGGCGCCCTCGATAGCCAGGATAAGGCCGGCGCCGATGGCGGCACCGGCAGCGAGAGGCGTGAAGGCGCGGGCGTTCATTGCCGCACCACGGAAGGCATAGACTCGCAAAGCTCGGCCTCGCCGATGCGGGTAGCGTCACCATCCTCGCGGCGGTTCTTGAGGCCCTGTAAGACCTGGCCGCCGGCTTTATTGAAGGCGGTTTGAGCTTCGCAAGCCGCGTAGTAATTGCCGGCTCGGGCGAACCTGGCCGCGCTCGACCCGCATATGCCGTTGCGCTTCGCGACCGAGCCCACGCCCACGTTGTAGGCGCCGGAAATCATGGAAGCTTGAAGCGAAATCGGCAGCGCGTCGAAACCCGCAATGCACCGCGTCAAGGGCTTGTAATAGTCATTGACGACCCGGACGACGAGAATGTCATAGCACTCGGCCTTCGTTTTGGTCATGCCGAACGTGACAGGCTTACCGTTGATCCGGGTGTCCCCGTGGCAAATATCGTATTGCTTCGAAAAGCGATCCCAGTGGGCGGACAGCACAAGGCCTTCCCAAGGGATAATGTTCGCGTCGATGGCGAGCCGCACCGCCGCCGGGATCGGCTCGCCGTTCGGGACGGCGACCATGTAACGGCCGCCTACCAAGCTGGCGATTGCCATTACGGCAGCGATAGCGCCTCGGGCGCGGTTGCTTGACCTATTTGCGGACATAACGGCGGCGCCTCTTTCCTGAAACAGACTGTTGCGGGATGAAACGGAAGACACCGGCAAGCGCCGAGAAGATCCCGGCGAGCGCGCCGAACACCGGGGTCGGTATCGGCAGATAGCCGTTGAAGTAGGGCCAGGCGGTGTCGAGAAAGAACAGCAAGCCGGACACGGCGCCGGCAAGGTTGAGGTGAACGGAATAGGCGCGGAGCGCCACCTTGCGAGCGTTTGGGATGAGCCGAGGGAAGAGGTTCATTGCGCGCCCCTAGTTCGGAACATCGATAATAAAGCCATCGGTCGGCGCGGTAGGCTCCACCGGCTCGGGCGGCGCATCCGGGTCGATCTTGTCGTCATCCGTGGGCTTGGTTTTTTTGACGCTGCCCGGAACGTCCGCCTGCTTTTCGGCGAACAATTCGGCGTCAATCGCGGTCTTGTAGCCGCTGCCGTTGAAGACGTGCGACGCGCTCTTGATCCGCCAGGCCGCCGGGATATAGGGGCGGAAGTTGGACAGGGTTAGCTTTGCCTCGGCTTGCACCGATGGCCGGCCCACGGGCAGCGTGCAAGAGAACGAAGCTTTGCCGCGAGCGCTCTTGTTCTTGTAGGAGTCGGCGGCGGCCTGCGCCTCGGCTTCGTTGTGATAGGTGTAGCGAAGATCATGGAACGGCTCTTTGCCGACCGTGGATTCCTTCGTCTCGCCGGTGCGGATATCGGTCCAGAACGCGCGGACCCCGCCCTTTTCCTCGGCGTCGCCGTCTTCGTCATCCGGGGCGTCGATTATGGACTCGCCTTCGGTCTGCCCCGAGGCGGTATCGCCAGCGGCGCCGGCCGCACCTTGAGCCGAGGAACCGCCGCCACCGCCAACGCCGCCAGCCTCGCCGGCTTCGTCTCTGGCCGAGTATTTGAAATTCCACGTCTCGCAATCGGACTCGACAAGTGTGATCGCGGGAAGCTCGGCGCCCGTGACGGCCTTCCCGGTGCCTCGCTTCGCAACCGCCAGTTTGCCGGCCACCGGCCTGGCGACGCCGTCATGCATCGCGGCGAGCCGGGTCGCGAAAGACATATCCGACTCGTTGCGCTGATCGATATGGCGCATGACGATGCCGGACAGCGCCGGGTCAATCTTGGCCTCATAGCCGTTTCGTCCGGCAATTTCCTGCATGATCGCGCCGACCGTCTTTTGATGGTAGCTCTTCGTTTTCGGGGTGCGAAACGACTTCGGCATAGCTGCCGCCCGGCCCGTTACCTTGAGCACCCGAGGCGGCGAAGACACGTCCAGGTCGTCAATGAGGTACGGCCCGAACGTGGCGGACTCGCCCTCGCGAAAACCTATCGTGACGGTGAGGGTTGAGCCGATGAGGGGCAGCGCCGCAACGGCGCCGTCGCTCCACCTGGCGCGGTCGTCAAGCTCGATTGTGACGCGGTCGGATTTGTCTTCCGCTTCGTCATGGCACTCAATGGACAAGAGCCGGTCGGCGAGGGCGCCGGTGATATCGGCGCCGTTGGAAGATATCGAGGCGAACGGGGTCATGGCCTATCCCCAAATTCGGATTATCGGGGTAGCTTCCGGGCGGGGAAGTTCCGGCAGATTGACGAGAGTCCCCGCCGTGAGCACTGGCCCCATGGCGGCGAGGCCTTGGTTCGCCTCATACACTCGTTCGACGGCAAGCGGTTGCTGGCCCTTCTCATAGAAGCGCCAACAAATTTCATCGACCATGTCGCCGTCGCTGGCGCGGTAAATGTCCACTTGCACACCTGTTTGCAATTCGCAAACACCATACCCGAACCGGCCCGTTCCCCGTACCCACTATGAGGGGAACGGACCCTAGAACAGGCCGCCGTCGACGCCGTAGCTCTTGAGGTCAATACTGAATTCCTGCTTTCGGAATGCGCCGTTGTCAAAGAAGATGGTTTGCGTTTCATTGACGCCAGCGATCACATAGAGCCCGAAAATGCGGCCGAGCCCCGAAACCATCATTTGCGGGGCGCCTATCGCGGCGATGGCGCGCATGGAATCCAACTGCCCGAGGCCGCCGCGAAAGCCAGGGTAGATCGTGCCGCTCAAGCTGAAAGTCGTTGTGCCGGCGCCGATGAACTGCATAGCGGGCGCGCGGCCGATACGGGCGGCCTCTTCCCATCGATATTCATCGCCACGCTCAAGCGATTGGTAGGCCGCCGTTGACAGGCTGAAACGAAACGGCCCGAGTCCCATCATCGTAGGCATGGCATCAATCCGATAGGCTCGATTGCAGATTTGCGGCGTGCTTGGCTTGAGCCGCGCCGATGGCGCGCGTGACCATGCCTTGCGCCTCGGCGGGCGTCATGCCCTGCACGTTCACGGTGATGCCGCCCACGTTGAGCGGCGCATTGATCTGTTGCGGCTCATGAGCAATCAACGGCTCGGACATTTGAATGCTGCCCGTGGTGATCGCGCCGGCCTCGACCTTGGCCGTCTTCTCGCCGCTGCCTTGCTTGACGATATCGCCAATCGGTTTCATGAGGTCACGCCACGCCGAGGCGAAGCCTTCCATCATGCCGCCGGTATCCATAGGCCGAACGGTAGGCGCGAAGCCAGGCGAGGGCGCCGGGGCGCGTTCCGTTGCCGGCGGCACCAATCCACCAACGGCTCGGCCGGCGCGCGCTGCGGGGCCGGCTGGCCCTTCGGGAAGCTTGGTCGCGCTCAAGTCAAACCCGAGCTTGCTTTTGATGCTTTCGGGAAGCCAGCCAATGAGGTCGTTGACGGCGCCTTTGAGCCAGGCCACGACCTCGCCCCACTTCGATTTGAGGCCTTGCCAGATGGAGTCCACCATGGCGGCGCCAACGTCATAGAGCTTGATCGGAATGGACTGGATATAGGCAACCGCCGAGGCGAACAGGCCTTTGACGTAATCCCAAAACTGCCCGAAATATTTCGCGATGGTATCCCAATTTTGATAGATCAGGTACGCGGCGCCAGCGATGGCCGCCACGGCCGCCAGGAACCACCCGACCGGCGTCGCCATGATTGCGATACCAAGCGAAACGAATGCGGCCGTAACCGCCGCCAGGGCCGTAATGAGAGGCGCCGCCGTCCACGCGCCGAGCACCAAGAGGGTGGCATTCATCGGCCCGCCTATGAAGTCCACAACGGGTTTGATCGCCGCGAGGAACGACGAGAAGCCTTCGGCCATGCCGGCGATTTTCTGCCGGATCTCGGAAGCGGGATTCATGAGGTCACGAAGCACTTGCGCGAAGCTCTTGACCCATTCCGAGATAGTGGACCGGACAAGTCCCGCGTTGGCGTCAAACCATTTCGTGGTCGTCTCGATAACCTCATTTAGGACCGGCAATAGCTGGACCCCGAGGAAGAGCTTAAGGCCGTTGATGCGGATAAGCAGGGCGTCAAGGTTGTCGCCGAACTTGTCGGCCGCCGCCGCCGCGCCCGCGCTCATGACGGACCCGGTAAGCCTGGCCTCATGGCGCATATCTTTGAGGCCTTCGGCACCATCCGAAAGCATCTTGACCAAATCGACCCCGGACTTGCCGAAGAGTTGGAACGCCAGGGCGTTGCGGCGCAACGGGTCTTTGATCTTTGAAAGGCCGGTAAGGGTGTCGTCTAGGATGGCTTCGGTCGACCGCATCTTGCCATTAGTGTCTTTCAACGGGATGCCGAGCGCCTTGAAGCTCTTCGCCATCGCCTTGTTGCCCTTGGTGGCCTGCGAAGCGTTGATGCCGAGCTTCTGAATTCCCTTGGTGAGGGACTCTTGTTCGATCCCGCTCATTTTGGCGGCGAATCGGTATTCCTGCAGCGCCTCAACCCCGATGCCGAGTTTGAACGAAGCTTCGCCGATCTCGCTGCCGAGGTCCGACGCGCTCTTCGCCAGCGCGAAGGCGCCAGCAACGGCACCCGAGGCGCCAAGGCCGAGTAGTGAGACGAAGGAAGCGAGGCGGCCGGTCGTGCGGGCCAGGCCAACGCCAAGGCCCTGCAGGCTTCGCCCGAGGCGGCTTACAGAAGCGCCGATGCGGTCGAAGCCTAGACGAGCGCTGAGTGCGGACAGCCGCGCCTGTAGCCGCTTAATCGGCCCGGTGATACGGTCGATGAGCGTGAGCTTGACGGATGCTTCGGCTACGGGCTTCCCGGCCATTACGTTTTTGCCTTACCAGCGCGGGCGGCGGCCAGGGCGCGCCACATGACGATTTCCGAAAGGTCCATTTCCCACATTTCGGACGGCGGCCAGTGGAAGATAGAGGCAATATCCGCCATGAGGTTGGAGACGGACTCGAGCGTTACGCTCGCTTCCGCCTCCCCATAAAACCCTCAATGATCTTGCCGAGCCCGTCGATGTCTTCGGCGTCCAAAAGGTCGAACGCCTCGGGCGGCCAGCCGGCAAGCTGACAGATGATGTAAGCCGTCTTGTCGATGTCCGATTCTTGGCGGTCCATACCGCGAATGTCTTTGCCCTTGATGCGGCGCAAAACCGCTTCGGTCACTTCCCTGCCTTCGACGGTGATGGATTCAACCAGCGGGTGACGGACTTGCTTTCGAATGTCAGTTGTCATGTCTCATGCTATCCTTAGAGGCCGATAGCGGTTCGCTGCGCCGCAAGCTGGTCGACACCGCCGATGCGGCGAACCATGTTGATGATGTCGATTTCCATGAATTCGACCTCGGCCTGGCGATAGCGGAAGTAATCGAGTTCATAGGTGAGGGTCTTGAGGGACTTGCTGCCGGGCTTCCACTCGGCGAGTTCCAGCGCCATCAACATGCCGCGCATGTTGAGCACCACGGGCTCGGCGGCCTTGCCCTGTGCCTGCACGGCGCCACGCGCCACAAGCGGCACGTTGTCCACGCCGAAAAGGCTGATAAGCGCGGGGTCGTAATCGGAAATGATAAGGGTGGCGGTCATGGCCTCCATACCCATTTCCAATTTCTTCGGGCCATCCATGCCGCCGGCCCGGTGCTCTTCCGAGGTGAGCGTGAGAGTCGGCGGCGTGATGCTGTCCACTCGGCCGGCAAACGAGTTGCCGTCGAAATAGAGATTGAACGCCTTTAGCTGGCGCGGGAGTCCGAAAGTGGGGGTGCTCATATCACCAAATCCTCAAGGAAGTCGTTGACGATGCGCGAGCGGAAAATGACGTGCTCGGCCGGGTAAGGCGGGGTAAAATCGATATTGAACCAAACCTTGCCCTCGGATATTGAGGCCGGCGAATTGAGGTCCGGGTCGGCGTAGCATCGGCCGCCGATAAGGGCGCCCATCGCAACCAGGGTGCGAATGTAGGCGTTCACGGACTCCTCAACGTCATCGATATAGGTTTTCGTGATGTTGCGATCCACGGCCCAAAGATGGGCGCGAAGAATGGAGTCGTTGATGATATCCGCCGTGCGGACCACGGACAGGAACGCGAATTTCGGGTCGCTGGACAGGGTGCGGTTGCCCCAAAGCCGGAACCCATCTTCGCGGATGATCGTCGCGACGTTGCCTTCGTTGAGAAGGTTTGCGCGGCTGTTCGCATCGCCGAGCGCGAAGTCGACCGAGCGATCCGTTCCCACGATACCGTTGATGTTCTGGTTTGAGGGCGACCACCAGAATCCGCGGTCATTATCGATCTTAGCGATAAGGCCGGCGACGGCCGCCGAAGCGGGCTCGCTGTTCACGTTGGCGCCACGAGCAACCTTGACGCCAGGGTCGACCACATAGACGCGCTTCGAGCCGAAGTCGCCGGCATAGGTCAGCGCGGCGGCGTCATTGGTGTTCGGGCCGTCCGCAACAATGACGGCCTTAAGGCGTTCCGCGATGCCGATCAATTCGGCCACGACCGCGTTTGCGGTAGCGCCGAGCGTGACGGCCGAGGCGGCGGCGGTGAGGCCAGCCGAGGCGGCAAACGAAAACACGGGGGCAACCGTGTAGCGGCCCGCCGAGGTGATGGTGATTGCGGTAAGCTGGCCGCCGGCCACGGTGAATGTGCCGGCCGCGCCGGACCCGGTGCCGCCAGTAAAAGCGAGCGGGAAAGTGCCGTTCGCGCCGCCGTTGCCGGGAGTGATGGCGCCATGGCCCGCGATGCCGACCGGACGCTCGCCGGTGAAGCCTGGCGCGATAAGAATTCGGGGGCTCACACCCACCGCCGATTTCGCATCCATTGCGACGTGAACGCCTTCAAGAACGTTGGCGAGGGTTTCGCCAGCGCTGGCGCCTTCGTCAACCCGGCACACCACGATAACGGCGCCGATCTGGTCGAGGATGAGGTCGACCGCGTTCGGCAGGGTGCCGAGCCGGGTCTTGCCGACCGAGGTGTCCAGCTTGGAGGCCTCGCCACGGCTCCCGGCGATCAGCACCGGAGTCATGAGCGGGAAGGCGAGGTCGTCAGCATCGGGCGCGGTGCCCACGATGAAAATGACGGACGAGCGAACGGTGCGGATGGGGCGGGGGCCGTCATCGATCTCAATGAGTTCAACGCCGTGCAGAAAGTCAGTGCCAGCCATAATTAGCGATCTCCGATGTCACCATTTGCTATAAGCTCGCGTTTGCGTTTCGCAAACGAAGAATGCGAGACTTGAGGCCGTTACAGTGCTGCCGCCTCAATCCAAAATTCATCGATCTGCGATTCGCCCCATCCGAACGCGGCGCCGAAAGCCGAGGTCAGGGGATGGGCGCGCTTGAATTCGGTGGCCCCGGAAAGGAGCATTTCGGCCGCGAAGCGGTTTGCCTCGGGCAGCGCCGCGATCAAGGCCACCATGGCGGCGGGAATCACACCTGTCTTGACGGCCGCCAATGCCTCGGCCTGGGTAATGATGCCGCCCACCGCCAGCGCTTGAAAAAACTGCCTGTCGGATATGACCTCGGGCACCGGCGGCACGATATCGGCGAGGACGTAGACAAACTTTGGCGCGCCCGCGACCATGACTGCCGCCGAGCTAACCACCTGTTTGCCGGCGGGAACCGGGTCCGCATCGGATATGGTTCGAAGCGAGAAGTCTTCAAACTCCCATCCGTCATATGCGGGAATCGTCCAATATGTTCCATGGGCGAAACCGGCACTTTCGGCGACGACATCAACGATGGAACCGGAATTGATAAGCGCGAGCATGGTTTTATTTCCTTACCGAAGGGGCAGTTTTGCCTTTGAGGGCGACGGCGAAAAAGTCTGTTTCCCGCATACTTACAAGGGAGTCGGCGACGTAATCGCCGATCCAGCCGGCGGCCGGAAGCGAGGCATCAACAATGATGTTGTCCCACGTTCCCGGCTCGGCCGTTCCCTGCTGCCATCCCCGACGCTGCACGTTTGTCCCTTGGACGCGGAAGCGATTCCAGATCCAAACCGAGGGCGCGGTTGCGGCTATCAGTGGCCCGAGGCCATCGCCTGGGCCGTTGATAATGGTTGAAGTGCCGGCAACCATTTTACTCGTTTGGACGCGCCAGTCGGTTGCTGATGACGTGTGATAAAAGGCCGGGTTGCTGTAGGCGTTTTCGGTGCCGATGCCGCCCCCGGCTCGACCAGCGGGGCGCGAAATAACGGTGATCGTGGCGGGAGCCGTGAGCATTCGTGAACGCGTCAGGATTTCGAAGTCGGCGGCCAGGGGCACCCGGTCCCAAGAAAAAAGGCCGAGGCCGTTTATCGTGGTGATGTTGAACCGAAGCGCCTTGCCAGAAAATGAGCCGGCCGAGGTTTCGACCGTGGCGTCGTAATGGGCCGTTGCCCATCGTTTCGACCAGTTGGCAGGCGGCGCGCCGACCGGATACTCGGCGAAATCCGTGACATAGAAATCAGTGTCACGGGCGTTGAAGTAGGCCGGCATTATCAGGCTCACGGCATCGACTCCAGCACCGCCGAGACACCGGCGTCCGTCTTGGAAATGTGAAGTTTGAACTTTGCCGCGTTCGTCGTGGCGTAGGCGTCGCCCCTCGGGGTGAAGCCGGAAAACGTGATCGCCCCGGCAGTGGCGCCGTTGGTGATATCGATCTCCATATTGTAGCTGTTGGCCGTGGTCGGCGCCGCGAGAATGAACGCGCCGTTTGCGATGATCTTTCGGAAGTTGCCGCCGGTCGGTGCCGGCGTATAGGTGCCCGCTGCCTTGGTGCCGTCATCGATCACAACGGACGTAAAACCCGCCGTCATGCCGAGGTTGTCAACCGCCTTTTGCAACATGGCCGAGGTCGCCGCCGACAGCCCGGCGGCGAGTTCGGCGAGTGTGTCGAAAGAAGCCGAGACACCGCCGAGCACCACGTCAATGGCGGCCTTTACGAAGCCGGTTGTCGCAAGCTGCGTCGTGTTGGTGCCTGCCGCCGCCGTGGGGGCCGTAGGAACGCCGGTAAGGGCGGCGTTGGCGGCGTTGGCCTTGAGGGCGCCGAGAGCCGCCACAAAGGCCGTGGTGGCAAGCTGCGTCGTGTTGGTGCCTGCCGCCGCCGTGGGGGCCGTAGGAACGCCGGTAAGGGCGGCGTTGGCGGCGTTGGCCTTGAGCCCAAGCGAGGTCAAGATTTGCGTGATGATGTCCGGGTTATTTTGCAGCGCCGTGGCAAGCTCGGCGATGGTATCGAGCGCGGCTGGCGCGGCGCCCACGAAATCGGCGAAATACAGCCTTGCCCACGCGGTCGTTGCGATCTTGGTAGAGTTGTCGGCAAGCGCGGGCGTGGGTGCGGTAGGCGCGCCGGTAAGCGCCGCGTTGAGGGTCGGCGCCTTGAGCACAAGCGTTGAAAGGATATTGGCGACGTCGAGGTCGGCGGCTTGCAATGCCGCGATCAACCGGGCGACATCGTGGTCAAGATTGTTTCCGCCGTTCGGAAGCTGCCAATTTCGATTTGCCGTTACGTTGTCAGTGGGCATCGTTCAATCCTTAAATCGAAAAGGCGCGGAGGTCGGAAACAGCCGGGCGAGCCGCCGGGGTGCCCGTTTCGGTGATGCGGATTCGGCCCTGAATCGCGGTGAGGCCGGTCGTGCGGTAAGTCCGCTCAAACGTGCCATCCGCCAGGGCCGTGGCCGAGACTTGCGGCAGTGGAAGCCAGTTGTCGTCGGCCTTGTCATATTCCACCGTGAGGGTAGAGCCGGCCGGCAACCGGGTTTTCATCACGCCGTCAATGCGGATCGCCGTCCCGAAGGCAAAGGCCCGGCTGATGTATACGCCGCTCGCCTGCATCGTTCCTTTGATGGCGAGGACATCGCGCCCCATGATGGGCGAAACCTTCTCTGTGCCCGTCAGGATGGCCCGCAGAGAGGCATTGCCAGTAAAGAAGCTTTGACGCTCCCACACCTGGCCGGGCTCGATACGAACCGCCGTCTCGCCGATAGGCTCGATTTCGAATTGCAGGCGGGTGTCGCCGGTCGGCAAGAACACCTGTGCCTCGGCGATGAAATCCGAGAGGTTCGCCGCCGTGACCGTGCCAAGGGCAACGGTTTTCGATGCCGGATTGAACTTCGCGGCATTGAGCCGGAACGTCAAATCTTCGTCTTGGTGAGCCGTCCAGGTCGTCGCGTTCGAAGACGAGAAGCGGACGCCTACCGTGTAGGGCTGCGCCCCGATCCATTCCTGCCGGGCTGCATCGAAGCCGCCACGCGAGGCGAACGAAACCGAATGGTTCGGATCATTCGTCTTGAGCACAAACGCGGTTTCAACACCCGCCGGGATGAATACGGGCGGGTCGAACGTGAACTTATGCCAAGGGCCGACCAAGGCCAGATGCATATCGGTTTCGGTCTGCGCGATGACATCGGCGGTTGGATAGCCGTTATCCATCGTGACGATTTCGCAAAGCACGGGCTGCGAGGCGTTGCCGAGGGCGCAAAACTTCACCTCGATAGAAGCGATATGCCGGCCTTCCGTGAACTGGAAAGACTGCGCTACTGGGTCGGTGCGTCCGCCCGCGCTTCCGTTGCCGGAATTGCCGCCATTGCCGCTAGTGGCCCGAGGCGGTGATTCTTGGAACCGCTGCACGGTCGTAAGCTGTTGATTGGTCGTGATCTCGATTCGGCCTTGGCCGGTAAACTCGGCGTTGGCGTAGTCGCCACCGGCGCCCACGGCGGCGACGTGCTTGGTGCCCGAGGGCACATTCGCCGGAATGACGAAGCTTCCCGAAACGCGGCCGTTGGCGTCACCCACAAGCGGGCCAGCTGGCGTCACTGCGATGCCGTCAAACGTCAGGGTTTGAAGGATCTCGCCAACTCCGAACCCGTCAATAACGAAAGCGACGTTGATCTGCCGAAGGAAGCGCGCGGTAACTTCGCGGGTCGAGGTGATGATCTCGACATTGGTGATGCGGCTTCGGTTGCCCTGGCCGAACACCTGGGTAACGGGGGAAAGCGAGGTGTCTTGCGTTTCCGTCCAAAAGTCCTGCGATGGCGTCAACGTCATCTTGGCCGGCAGCGGCGCGAATGACTGGTAAGGGTTGATCTTGGTGCAACCCGTCACCGCTTCCTGTGCAATCAAAACCTCTTCGGTGAAGTTGAGATATTGCGGCTTCGGCAGCGAGAAGAATTGGAAAGTCGGGGTGATCGGAATCTGAAACGTGCCGTTGAACACGGCGCCGTTCTGGACCTCGCCGGCATCGCGGTAACGGTCATCATTGAGGGGATCAACGAAGACGCCTTTTTTTGCCACCGGCTCGCGCGCGGTGATGTCCATTTGCAGACGCGAAAGCGCGATCAAATCGAGCGCGTCGACAAGGCGATTGTACATGCGGTCGATGGTGGAAAAGGGGTAGGCGCGGATGCCGTTGTTGATGACGGCAGGCGTTCCGAACCAATCGTTTTCGATCACGCAAAGCGCCAGCAACGTGGCCGGGGGCGCCGGGGGCTGCGGCTGTTCAATCGCGGGAATGCCCTTGAGGTAGACGACATTCCCATCCCTATCGAGACAGATGAGGTCGTGCCGGGGCAGATTGAAATTGTAGGTCACGAAGACGGCGCCGCCAGTGACGCCGCCGGCTACTGTGATGCCGGTCGGCGTGACTACCGAAGGAACCACCGGCGCGAGATAGCGATAGGTGACATCGTAGGAGGTGCCGCCTGCCGGCTCGGCGCCGCCGGCCGCCCAATCAATGCGGTCGTTTACAAGCGCGTAGCTGGCGGGCGAGGTGTAGGTCGTGCCGCCCTGTTTGACCAGGGAAACAGACGAGACACTAGAATGCCCGAGAAGGTCGGCCGTATTCGCCACGCCGCCGCGCACAATCGTTTCCGTCACTTCCTTTGTGACAATGACGGTTCCGACCGAGTTGATCGGGGTGCGGTTGAGCGCGATAACGGCGGTTCCGGTGCCGCCATCGGCGAACGTATGCGGCTCGGAAGCAATGTTGAGAATGTCCGGCTCTTCGGTCTGGCCGAAGCGCGTCGCCGTGTTCCGGGTGCGCTTATAGCCGAGGATATTTGCCGTGCCTTCCTCGATTGAAAACCATTGCTTGCCAGCCGAAAGGCCAAGGGGCGTAACCCTGCAGCCGCGAGCAATATAGTTTTCGTGGGCGTCATAGTCATAGGGCGCAATGGCGGCGTTGAAGCCAGCCAGGGAAGGCGGCGGCGTCTGGTCGACAACGAAGCCGTTTCGCAACTGATAGACGCGGTAAAGGTCGCCATCCTCGCCGTCGCCATCCCATCCCCATGCCAGCGAAAGCACTTCGCGCGCCGCGCCAGGCTCGCCATAGGAAACAATCGCTTCCTCATGCAGGCCGAGTAAGGATTCATCTTCCTCGTGCGTGATGACGGTTTGCAAAACGCGAACGCCCACCACGACGTCGCCCACGATGGGCAGGCCTGCGAAGGCCGCCGAGCCCACGGGACGGACGTCGCCGCGCAAGTAGACCTCGCCGGCCGCAATCGTGGTGTTTCCGTTGGCGGCGTCCACGATGATGTCGCAACCTTTGATTCGGTCGCCGTCATGGGCCACCATGTTGCCGATGTTGGTACGCTTCCGCGCTTCGATGGAAAACGCTTCGGTGGCCTCGCTGGCCTGCGCATATTTCCGCTCGCGGAAAAGCACGCGCTCACGCGGTTCGCTCACCTTCGAACGATCATAAATATCCGCGAGGTCCGGGCGAAGCGCCGGGTCGAACACTAGAAATTCTTCATTCGCCATTTTCAGATTTCCAAGGTGAGCGTGACGTGCTGCCGGACGGTGCGGCGGAATGCGAAATCAACCGCAACCGGCCCGAGGGTCATGTCGTCGGCTTCAAAGCCGTCTTCGAATTCGATTTCTTCCGGCTCAAGCCAAAGCTTGCCAGGCTTCGCCGGGTTGACGTTGTGCGCCCGGAACACCAAGGCAACGGAGGCACATTGCGAGCCCTCGCCGTCGCCGAAGTCCGTACGCGCCTCAACCTCAAAAAACACTTTGCCGGGCGCGGCGTCGTGGTTTGCCGTGGTGTCCCGAACTGCCACCGGCCGGCGGTAGCCGATGGCATCCCCGGCGGCATCATAGAAGCCAACGTAAACGGGCAGGCGAGCGATCTGAAAGGCCTTGAACGCCTTGACATCGGTAACGCCGTTCCAAGACACGCCGGGCGCGTTCCAAGGGAAGTTGCCCCACGGCAGCGCACCGCCCAAGGTGACGTTGACGCCGAGCGCGATACGGTCTGCGGTGCCCGCCAAGATGCTGCCCGAGAAGTCTTCGCCGTGACTCCATTTCACGGTTCCGCCGTCAAGACGGATACCGCTATCGTCACCCCAAAGCGAACCGCCCCACGTCTGTTCACTCCACTCAAGAGCGCGGACATTGTAGCCGTGCCATCCCCGGATGAACGCCGAGCGCGCCGGGTCCGAAATCCCGACGATGTATTCGGCGTCGCGAAGCACCGGCAACTCGGCTTCGGGCACCAAACCCATAGCGATCTGATAGCGATTCCATTTGCGGCGGCGGTCGTTCTGATCTTCGATTGCCGGCGCCATGTAGCCGAGCCAGGCAAGCGCCTTGGTGATCGCAAGCGGCGTGCCCCGGACCCGCTGCCACGGTATGCCGGCCTCGATAATCGCGGCATCGTCTTCGAAGAATTCAGAAATCGGCCCGAGGCCGTATTCTTCCACAACCCAAGGCGAGAAGGTCGCCGGGATCTCACCGTATTTCAGGCCCGCGATACTGTCGATGTAGGGGCCGAATTCCGGCGTCCTGTCCAGCACTTCGGAAAGAGCATGCTCAAACGGCGTCGCGTTGTGGGGCAGAAGGTGAAGAGCGCTCAACGCAACCTCCCCACAAAATGCACGGTGACGGTTCCGATCAACGCGGCTTGATTGTCGCCCGCCACAACCGGCGCCGCCGGGGTGACGACCTCAACCTTGGACACGCCTGGGATATGAACCCGCGCCGCAATCCAAGACGGATTGAGGTCGAAGCCGATTCCGCTTTCGTCAAACCAGGCCGAGCGAATGAGCGTTTCCATGGAGTCGATGATCGCGAGCGGGGCGTTCGGCAGAAGCCAGACATTGAGCACGATGTTTTGCGGCGCCTGGGTAGCCGACACGACCTCGATAACGTCATTGATGGCCCGGACGGCTGGCGCCGTCACAGCGGCGGCCACGGCCGCAAGCATGGGATCGTCCGTTGCGCCGCCGTTGACGGAAGAAAGCAGGGCGACTCGAAGCTTCGGCCCGCCGTTCACCTGATAAACGGCCACGTCTTTAACGCGCACGTCTGCGGTGCGGGCGATGAATTTATACCGCTCTTCCGTGCCGCCGGTGGACCGGCCTTGAATCGCCAGGATGGTGCGCGAGCGAAGCGCCGAGTCCGTCTCACCGATGAGGCGAAGCACGTCATAGAAGGCGGCGAGGTGATCGAGGTCGGACCCCTTGGCGAAAAACAGGAGGTTGGCTTTCGCGACATCGTTCGCGCGTTCGCGCAAGACAAGATCATTGTACGAAGACGCCTCAATAACTTTGATCGCCGGATCGCTTTCGAGCAACGCGGAATAGCTCGGATCGATGTCAACAAGCTTGTTGATCGTATTCTGGCGAATTTCTTCGTAGGATAGGCTCGCAATAATCGCCGGGACGGGAAGCCCTTCTAGCGTATATTGCGCCTGGGTCATTTGATGACGATTCCGTTGAGAGAAATGATCTTTCCGTCCGGCAAGTAATCGCCGGTTAGCCCAAATTCTATAACCCCGTCGCCGAGCGGATTAAACGAAGCTTCCCGCAATCGTAGGCGCGGCTCCCATCGCGTCAGCGCCTCGGCGAGGGCCATATAAAGATCAACGGAAAAATCCGCGGTGACGGGGTTGTCGACCAGATTTGGAAGGTCCGAGCCGTAGTCGCGGCGCATCACCCGCGTTCCGATGCGGGTTGAAAGAATGTCCGTTATCGATTGCTTGAGGTGCGCCAGGCTTTCAAGAGGCTTGCCAGTGGCGGCGTTCATTCCGAGCATCGTTCCCCCTACCCCGCAACCGGGCCGGTGTTGCTGCCGCCAGGCTCGACCCCGGTATGCTCATGCGTCTCGGAAATGTCCTTTCCATTGTGCGTGAGCGTGGGGCTTTCGATTTCGATTCCGCCTGGCGCCTTGATCTTGAGCCCGCCGCCGGTGGCGTGTATCGAGGCGCCGCCGCCGATGTTCAAGGCGAAGCTGCCGCCCTCGGCGACGTCCATTTTGTAGGCCTTGGCCTGGTCATCGTACTCAACGACCGTGCCGTCCGGGTAAACCGTCCGGTGAATGTTGCCCTTGTCCGCCGCCTGCTTTTCCTGGGTAGCGATGGAACCCACAATTATGCCCTGCGAGGGGTCGCCAGCGGGCGAGACAAGCACCACTTGCTCGCCAACGTCCAAGCTGTCGTAAGTCTTTGTGTTGCCCGCCCTGGCGCTGGTAAACGGTAGCCAGTCGCTTTCGAACTCGCCGGCTTTGACCCGGTAACGGGCTTTGCCGTGGTCGACCTGCGAAACCTTCCCGATGAGCACGGTGTTTGACAGCCGGCGCTCGATATCGGTGATATCCTTTTCACGGCGCTCAAGCATCTTACTGCCCCGTGATGTCAGTATAATCGGGCTCATGCCCGATGCCGATTTCCGGGTCAAAGCCGAGCATGACGGTCGTCGGCCGCCTGCCGTCATCCGCGATCAATTGCGTGTAATAGATGATGTCGAACGTTAGAATGACGGTCCAAAGCGCGACCTCGCCTTGCTCGGCGAACGCGGTATCCGTCCCGAAAATCGTACACCACTCGACCCGGTTGCCGAGCGTGGGGTTTGCGTGAAGCCAGGTTTCAACCTGATTGGCGCATTCGTCCACCGCCTCGGCGCCGTCATCGCCTACCGCGTAGCATTCAACTATGAGCTTAAGGAAATGGCGGCGGATTCCGCCATCGTGCCGGTGATCCGGGTCGATAACATCGGCGCCGGTGTAGACCACGCAAACCGGCATGATGCGGGCGTCGGCTGGAAAGTCACGGCTGTCGTAAACCCGAGCCTTGGCCCCCGTGGGGAACACAGGCGGGTCGCTGGCGTCTGGCGTTGACAGCAAGGCGGCCACGGCGGCGCGGATGAGCTTTCGCGGGTGCGGGGCCATCGCCTATTTCTTCCGAAGGTGAAGCTTTGTGTTCTTTGAACTGTCGGGAAAGGTGTCGATGACGCGGAAGGAACCGAAGCCGGAAATCGTCACTTCATCCTCGGGCATCGGGTCGAAGCCGAGGTCGGCGTTGCGGACATCGAGCACCGGGATCTTGGAAGTCGTCGGCACCCTGCCGCCGGCCTCAAGCGAAACGTGTTCGTAATCGAAAATCGCGGTGAGGTCCGGCTTGATTTCGCCAGTCTCACCGCGCTTGTAGATGATCGCAACGGCCTCCCCGAACGTATCCCGAACAATGCCGGTCATATCGTCTAGGAGGCCGCTCCAATCCATGGCGAAGCGCCGGCCTTAGCCGGCGGCCTTCTCTTTAGCGGTCAAGAGCATTTCCGGCCGCGTGCAGATGAACAGCGGATAGGAATAGACCTCGGGGCGAACCCAAAAGTTCCGGTCCTTATCGCGGATCAGCATCGCGTAGAGCTTGCGGCCGAGGGTGTTGACCATGTCGAACGCTTCGCCAGGTGCGAAAGCACTCTGGAAAACATCGTTCGCGCCGAGCGGGAAGAATTTGCACTTGGTCGACCGGATGCCGAGGCCGGCTTTCGTGCCCGGTGCGGCGCCTTCATCGAAGTCGTCGCTTCCGCGATAGTTGATGAACAGAATCCCGCCGAAATCGAAGGTGGCATACGAGCCGGCGGCAAGCACGTTCTGCGTCGCCACGCCGAAAGCGCGGTTCAGCGCCTGCGCCTGGGCGGTGTTCAGATAGACCTCGCGAACGCTCTTGTGGCGGGTCAGCTTGTCGAAGAAGCTGTCGCCAGCGAGGCCCACGACCCGCGTGCCGATGGTCCAGGCGCCGCGAGCGGCCTTGGTCATGGTGCGGATGACGGAACGGCAGACGGACTCAACGTCCGTGCCGGGGGTGTCCAGGGCGAAGTCGATTTCGGCGGGAACCGCGATGCCCCATTCCTGAAACCAGTCGACAATAACGGTGCCGTCCGCGTCCAGAACCTTGCCCTGCAGCGCACCAAGCTGCATGTTTTCCCACGTCAGTTCCACGTCGCCGATAAGACGCTGTTCGTACCGGCCCACGTAACCGATCATGGTTTCCAGTTCGGACTCGGTGCCGAACGCGCGCATGTTCTGGATCTCGGAAGCCTTGAGCGTGTGACCCTTGGCAATACGCGAGGTGTCATACTTGCGGAGCGAAGCCCGGTCGGTCTTGCCCTCGGCCAGCGGCGCGCCGCGTTCCGAAGTCTGGATGATGGAAAGGACGTTGCCGGCGCGGCGCTCAACCGAGACGGTTTCCGTGGCAATCGGCACCTCGGAAAACAGGTTGAGCGAGCCGATTAGGTTCGGCTTAAATTCGTAGTCTTCGAGCGCCACGGTCATAGAGACGGCGGAAAACGCGTCGTCGTTGAAGATATCCATATGCATAGTTGCGGTTCCTCGTTTTCCCCGTCGCTGCCTTAGCGAACGATGATGCTTCGTGCGGTAAGGTCCGCGATTGCGGTCGCCTTGTTCGGTGCGGAAATGCCAACGGGCCAGGTGATTTCGGCGCCGTTGATTTCGGTATCCCTCATGCTCACCACGATGTTCTTGTCGGCGGCCGTGGCATCCACGTTGCCGAAAAGAACGGCGCGCGCCTTCTGCGAACCATCCACGGCGGCCGGGTCGTACGGCTTGAATTTCTTGGTGCCGGCCGAAACGGTGATGTTGAAGCCGTCGCCAGCAACCATCGGGGTCGCGCCGACCGTGATGGTAAAGCCGAGGTCATCAGCATACGCGGCGCCGGTCGAACCGGACTTGATCTTGAAGCCTTCCGGGTCGACTACGTCGAACTTGGTTGCTGCCGCGAATTCCACGGAATAGACGCCGACCTTAGCGCCGGGGCCAGGCGCAACCGCCGAAATGGTGGCGTTGCCGGTGTTGCCACCCTTGGCGGCTGCAACCGGGACGGCCGCAACGCTGATCTGGCCGAGGATGGTTCCGTCGACCAGCTTGCCTGAGCCCGAGGCGAGAACGCCGGCCTCGCGGGAACGCATCCCGCCGGTGGCGCCTGCGGCTTCACTCACGATATAGGCGCCGGCTCGGCGGTTTTCATAAAGAACAGTCATTGAGGTCGACTCCTGTTGTCGCGCTTACCGGCGCTTCATTGCCTTTTTCCACGCGGAAGTTTTCTCGCCCGCGTCCAGAACTTTGCCGGTCTTGGGCGTCTCGGCCTTCGGCGCGGCGATGGTGGAAGTGGGCGCGGCATCGCCAGCGGCGGCGGCGTCCAAAACCTTGGAGCGGGCATCGGCCACGCTCATGTTCGTTTTGATCGCCTCACCCACGTTGAAGGTGACGCCGAGGCGGTCGGCCTGGGCAGTGATGGCGGCGAGGCCTTCGCAGCGGGTGCGCTCGGCTGTGGTGGCCTTTTCGGCTTCGGTCGCGTTTGCCTCGGCGGCAACCCTGGCGGCCTCGGCTTCGGCCGCAAGGCGGGCAGTCTCGGCCTCGGCGGCAAGCCTGGCGGTTTCGGCTTCGGCGGCAAGCCGGGCAGTCTCGGCCTCGGCGGCGGCGGTTTCGGCGGCGGAAAGAACCTTGGGCATAAGACCTACCTTTAGTTTCGATTTTGACGACGCTTGAGGCGAAAGAGTTTGCGATTCGTCAACGCTATTCGCGAACGCTTGAAGGGCTTCGTCAAAGCTGCCGGACACATCGGCTAGGCCAGACTCGACCGCGTCAACACCGCGATACATACAAGCTTCCGTAGCACGGATCGCCGCCGCGTCGATTCCACGATGTTGCGAAACAAGCTGCACAAACATTTCGCCGAGGGCGTCAACATCGGCCTGCACCGCTGCCCTGGCGCGATTGCTCAAGGGCTCATGCATGTTGCCATCCGCCTTTTCGGCGCCATAGAAAATATACGTCCAGCGAACGCCGGCCATCTTGTCCGCTTCGCTCACGTCCACATGGGCGGCTAGACAGCCAATTGAACCGACCTCGCCCGTGGTCGGCACCCAAATTTGCGAGGCCGCGCTTGCGATGGCGTAGCCGGCCGAGGCCGCGACTTCGTTGACGTGGCACCAAACCGGCTTGCCGGCTTCCTCGCTTGCGCTGCGAATGAAGCGGGCCAGGTCAAAGCATCCGTTTGCCTCGCCGCCGGGGCTGTCAAGCTCAAGCATGAGGCCGCGAACCGTCGGGTCGTACATGATTTCCGTGACGGCATCGGACAGCGCGGAATAGCTGGTAAGTCCGGACTCCGAATCCAGCCAGGAACCGCGCCGGATCAAAGTTCCGAGGACGGGCAAAACCGCGATGCCATTGTCGGCCATATAGCCGCCGCTACGGAAGGCCCGGCCCTGGCCCGCACGCGCTTCGCGCGGGGCTCGCGGCAACTCATTGGCGGACACCGCCAGGCCGTCCAGAATGCGGGGGCCGATGGCGGTGAGGATGGTGTTCGCCTTGCCGCGATGGATAAGCAGGGGCGTGTCGAAAAGCAGGCTGGCAACTAGCGGGAGGTCACGCGGCATTTGGAAGATCCTCCGGGGGGTTGTCATCGGCCGGGGCAGGCGGCGCGCCTTGCGCCAGGGGCGGCGCGGTGCCATCCGTATCGAACACAAGCGGCATCGCCCGGCCCGCCGCATCGGTGCGCTCGGCCTCGATCTCGTCGTCAACGTCTTCGATATCGTAACCGCGTTCCGCGATTGATTGCGTGCGGCTCTTGAGGCCGCCTTTGATCGCGTCTTTCTCGGCCGCAATATCCTTCGCCGGGTCAAGCCATTCTTGCCGAGGCGGCAGGTGATCGCACTGCCAATATTCGGTCGGGTCTTCGTCATAGCCGGGAAGCTCGATAAGACCCGCCATCACGGCGCGCTCAACAAACGCAATCCACACCGGGCGGCAAAGCTGAAAGATCAAGGTGTTATTCTGCCACTGCGAAATGCGGCGACGGAACGCCACAATGGCGGTGCGGACATTCGAGAAATTGCCCTTGGTCATATCGCCGGTAACGATGGAATAGGGCACGCCGAGGCCGGCGCAAATCTTTAAGATGGTGCGATACTGGAAGGCCTCATATGAGCCGCCCACCTCGGCCGGCGAAGAGAACTTGATATCCCGGTCGTTGCCGAGGTCGATGATTGCGCCTGGCTGGATACCCGCAATCGGGGTGTCTTCGTCGTCGCCGTCATCGTCGTCGTTTACCGTCAACGGGTTTTCGCCACGGCCCACAAGGAAGCCAGCGAAGAGAGCGGCGGTTTTCTTCCGCTCGATTTCGGCGTCGTCATAAACCTCGAGTCCGAAGATTTTGACCAGCACGCGGGCGACGCGCGGGACGCCGCGAATCTGCCCGCTCTGGCGGCCATCGTAAACGTGCAGCACTTCGGCCGCCGGGACGCGGACCCGCTCACGCGCATTCAAGGCGTTCGGCGGGCGGGTGTCGTTCGGATGGAAGCGCCAGAAGTGATAAGCGACGCGGGCGCCAATCGCGTTGAACTCGATACCGGCCACAACGAAGTTGCCGCCAGGAAGCGAGGTGCTAAAGGCGAGGTCCAGCATTTCGGCGGGAAGCATCTGCAATTGAAAAGGCACCGTCCACATATCGGAACGGCGGCGGGCTCGGATGCGAATGAAGCACTCGCCGGCAATGTAGGCCTCGCGGGCGACCTTCTCTTGAAGGCCATAGTAATCGGTCAAGCCCTCGGCGTCGGCTTCGTCCGTCCACTTCATGAACAGCGCGATCAACGCGGCTTTCGCAGCCTTGCGTTCTTTCTTGAGGCGGGGCCGAGGCTTGATGCCATCGCCCACGGCGGCCGAGGTCCATTCGTCAACCGCGTTGCCGGCGATGCCATCGTTTTCGTATAGCCAGCGGGCGCGGGCGACGAGGGTGGACCCGGCGGCGGCGATTGCGACGTTGACATGGTTGCGGGACGGATTGAACCCAAGCAACCGCCTGCCGGTGCCGGCCGCCTCAAATGAATTGTTGCCGCCGCTGCTCAAGCGGAACGCGCTCGCGACTCGGGAAAGAATGCCCATCAATATCCCCGCCTGGCGTCGAGATAGAACACGCGCTTTTTCTTGCTGCCTTCAAGCTCGGCGATTTCGTCTTTGATCGAGTCGAGCGCGTCTTTCATTTCGCCGATGCTGCGATACTGGACGCTCTTGTCGCCGTGGCGAACGATGAGCGCACCGGAACGCATCGCCTTTAACAGCGCCGCCTTTTGAGCCTGTAGCAATTCAAGTTCGGTCATCGCGATCACATGTAAGGGCTGCCGACGACGCGGCGGCGTTTCCGGTTCACCTTAGCACTGGCCTGCGGCGGCTGGATTCCACGATGCTGCGAAACGGCGTCATCTTCGCCAGGGATGGGCAGCGGTTCCGCTTCCGGTTCCGGCTTGTCTAAGCCAAGCTCGGAAAGCATCCGCTTGACCTTGGTGGCCTCACGGTTCAAGACGATGCCGGCGGCGATCAAACCTTGCAATGACGCGTAGGCGTAGACGCGGCAGTCAAACGCCTCATTCCTGGCGTGGTCTGGCTTCCACCAATAGACATCTTTGAAGCCTTTCACGTACCGGGTTTTTTTAACCTCGGCCGTCATTTGATCGAAATAGTCTTTGTCGCGTTCCATCGGGAAGTGACAGGCGCCGGCCCCGCTCACTAGCGGCCCCGTCTTCTCAAGCCGCTTCATGATCGTCTCTTTCGCGGAGTCGACGCCGATGGGGTAAAGGTTGATCCGGCCTTTGTTGTTTCGGGTCGGCCGCTTCGGCCACACCGCCCGGCGCCCCGCGTAGCCCTTGATTCCCCAAATGCGGCGGCCCTCACGCGGCTTGACGAAGCGGTAAACGTCTTGCGTGTTTGCGCCGCCGGTGTCCACGGAGGTCGCCGCTATCGCCATCCCGTTCGGGAAAGCGGGGTGCGGAAAGCGGGTGAGCAAGTAGTCGTCAAGCTGATCCCAAACCTCTTGTTGAGACGGGTCGCCTACAAAGATTTGATAGTCGATCGACCAAGATTCCTCGTCTCGCCCCCACGCCACAACCTCGGCCTCAAGGCGGTCGGGCTGCACGTCAACGCCAGCGGTGAGCAAGGCGGCACCGGCTGGGCAACCCGAGAATACTTCCCGCTTCGCCAAGAGGGTGGCGGGGTCCGCTTTCTCGCCGCCGGTGTCTTCCCACGGCTCGCCTAGAACGGTGTTGACAAAGATCTGTAAGAGGGCGGGGTCGTCTTTGGCCGCCATGAATTCCGAGACGCATTCCGCCCACTTGAACCAAGGCGAATAAAGCGCGGAAAGGTGATAGCTGCGCACGTTCGGCCGGATCGGCGCCGCCGTGGGCACCCATGCGGCGCCGTGCTCTTCGGATAGCAGGAACTTTTTCCGGGCTTCGGTATGCCTGTGCTCGCAAAGCTCGCCGGTGTCCGGGTCTGAGGCCTGGCAAACAAAGGCCGCCGTCTCTGGCTTTCCCGGCTCCCATTTGACGGCGGCCCAAATGATGGGCTGCGCGGTCCCGCAATTCTCGCACTTCACGTTGTAATATCGCTGATCGCCCTCGGCGAACGACTTAGCGATACGGCTATTGAGCTTGAGCTTTGGCGAGGACGTAATGAAGATTTTGCGGCGCGGAAAATTCGCGGTTCGCTTGATCGCGAGCATCGCGGGGTCGCCTTCGTCATCCGCCGAAGCGGGATAGGCGTCGACTTCGTCCAGCACCAAGCGAGACACCGGCGAGCCGCGAAGGCCGGAACCCGAATTCGCGCCGGTCATGAACAAGGCGCCGCCGTCAAAATCCTTCTGCATGACGGTGTTGCCGGAATCGCGGGAACGGGCCGGCTTGATCTTCTCGGCCAGCGCCGGGCTTTCGGAAACCATCGGGTCGATGCGGGTTTTCGAAAACTTTTTTGCCATGTCGATGGTTGGCAAAACGTACATAATCGGGCCGGGCGAATGGTGGATTGTGTATCCGACGAAGTTGAACCCGCCTTCGGAGGCGCCGATCTGCACGCCCTTCATGAGGGCAACGGTCTCAATCGCCGAATAGGTGGACAGCGAGTCCATGATCTCGCGTAGGTACGGGGTGCGCGAGGTCCGCCACTTGCCAGGCTCGGAAGACGAAACCGAAGTCAGATGCCGGTGTTCGTCCGCCCATTCCGAAACAGTAAAGGGCGGGTCCGGCTCGATAGCCGCGACGCCTTCCTCAAACAGATATTGATATGCGCCCTCGGCTAGCACTCGGCATCCCCGAAGGTGCCCGCTTCCATCGGCGCCCGCGTCTTTGACAACTCGGCCAGGGCGAGGCGCATGTGCTCTTCAAGGGTGCCGGCCAGCTGGACCGGGTCGGCTTCCACCACGGCCGCGATATCGGATGCGTAGCGGTTCGCAAAATTCAGCATCGCCGCTCGGAAGACGCGCATAAGCGAACGGATGGCGCGGCGGGCTTCCTCGCGGTCGACCGTGGTTTCCTTAAGCCGCTCAAGATTGATCTTGGCGGCCTCAAGGTCGACTTGCATCCGCTCGACCTTGAGGTCGTATTCGCTGGTTTCCTCGGCGCCCTCGGCGGCCTCGCGAAGCTTGGAGGTCTTCGCCGCCGGCTTCCGCCGTTGCTGGTTTGGATTGCTATTTGCAAACCACTGGACCCGAGCCGCCACCGAATCGACCGAACCATCGGGGAAGATGGATCCGGCGAGGCTTCCGCGCTGCACTCTTTGGCGCACCGCGTTAGGCGTAACGCC
This sequence comes from Mesorhizobium sp. M0862, assembly GCF_040319795.1. Taxonomy (NCBI): domain Bacteria; kingdom Pseudomonadati; phylum Pseudomonadota; class Alphaproteobacteria; order Hyphomicrobiales; family Phyllobacteriaceae; genus Mesorhizobium; species Mesorhizobium sp. M0862. The sequence goes on along the minus strand of NZ_JAMYOJ010000003.1, from coordinate 365,439 downwards.
CATTTCGCGGGCAAAAGCGGCTAGGCTGATGCCGTCCAGTTTTTTCCTGCCGCCCACTTTTTTGATCCTAGCTATATACACCACGCATATTGCGCGCTATGTGTCGTTTGCGAATTGCAAACACTCTAGCTGAATCGGAACCGACAATGAAGTCGTACAATGTCAAGTCAAATGCGAAGCGCTTTGCCAAACAACTTGCCGCAAAGTTTCCTGGCTATAGCCCCGATGAACCGGCCGAGGTGAGCCCCGGCGCAAAGGAATGGTTCCCCGCCCTGGCTGCGCCGTTCAAGACGATGGCCGCCGGCATCCCCGAAGAGATCAGTTCAACCGCCTACGTCAACGGCAAGAGCCATGAGGCCGCCGCTACCATCGCCGAGGCCGCCCCCGTCATGACCCGCATTCAAGCCGAGGTCGCCAAGGTGGCGGCGATGACTCCGGCCGAGGTGAAGGGCGCCAGCAAGGCGAACAAAGCCAAGGTGAGGGAAGCCCGCAAGGTCACTGCCATTCGCGGCGGCGACACCGGCGAGGGCGTAGAAACGACAATGACCATCGCAGCGATGAAAGCGGCGGTCGCCGACCTCCCGCCCACGAGATCGACCCCGGAGCAAATCGCGGAACGCCGCGCCGCTCGCGCCGCTGCCCGTGCCGCCAACCCGAAGCCGGCTAAGGTGGCGAAGGCAACCAGGGCGGACACGATCATTGCGCTTGTGTCTCGCCCGAACGGCGCGACCTCGGCGGAACTACAGGCCGCCACGGAATGGCAACCCCACACCTTGCGCGGCTACATCGCCGGCACGCTTCGGAAGCGCGGCCACAACATCGTTCTGGTAAGGATCAAGGGCGAAGAAACCCGCTACATGATCCCGGCGGCCGAGGTGGAAGCATGAGCGGCGCCGCGATTTGCAAGACGTGCGGCCAGGGCGTGGACCTGGCCGGCGTTCACGACTGCCCCGGCCTCGGCGCCGAGAAGGCGTTTAAGTGGCGGCTGGTCATTCTGGAGTCGCCCTATGCCGGCGACATCGACAAGAACGTGGCCTATGCTCGGGCCGCGATGCGGGATTGCCTGGCGCGAGGCGACGCCCCGGTGGCAAGCCATCTGCTTTACACGCAACCCGGCGTATTGAATGATAGCCTGCCGTGGGAGCGCAAGCGCGGCATTGATGCCGGTTTGGCTTGGGGCAAGGTTGCCGAGGCGAGCGTTGTCTATACCGATATCGGCATATCCAAAGGCGTGGCCCTGGGTATCGAGCGCGCCTTTGCCGAAGGCCGCCCGGTCGAGTGGCGAACAATCGAAGGGTGGCAGTCATGACGCCGGCACAAGCGCGAGTCCTTCGCACCCTTCCCGAAGAGTGGGCGGACGTGCCCGAGGGCGCGGACCCCATAGAACGGGGCGAGGTCATCTTTCTCGGGTTGGTCAAGCTCGGGCTCGCGGACATGAGGCAAGCCCCGGCCGGCGAGGTTGACTTGAGCGCGGGGCCGGCGCCGGCTATCCGCTGGCAGCGCAAGATAACCTCGGCGGGCCGTGCCGCTCGCGGGGTGACATCGTGGAAGGCGAAGAGCATGGACCCCTCGCTGTAAGGCCGGGTGACCGGAACATTTCTGCCGCAAAAAGGTTGGGCTTGCGTAGTAGGCGAGTCATGGAAAAAGAGCGCAAGCGGATAGAGGTTGAAGCCCTCGCCTCCCGATTGGCGAAAGAGACCGGCATTTCGGTACAGGAATCTTGCCAGCTCATTGAACTGATCGGCACCGACTGGAATTCGCTACTTCGTGAGGCACGGAATCTTAACAGAGGCCACTAGCCGTCAGCAATACCGGCACGCCGCAGTAGTTCCGCCTCGTCGGTAATTCCATTTTGAAAAAGGAGGATGACTCCCCAAGCCAGGACTTCCATTTTTTCACTGTCTTCTCGGGCGATCCCGCGCTCGCCGCTCAAACGGTCTAGCACCCGCTGAAGCAAGTCGAGATCCTTGGGTTCGAATACCCCGCGGTAACTTTCTAACGGCATCGCCGGCCCCTCTACACCGCTATTGGCTTTACCCACGAGGATCGCGGTGCAAAGTCAATTCACCGTGATTAGGGCGTCCCTCTCATATGAGGGGTAAAAGGTTTCGGAACCATTTTAGCTAATGCTGAATTGAGTCGCGGTCCCGTGAGTCAGTTCATGCGTTTAGCGTTCATCCCGCCGATGAAACCAAAGCTTGTCGATAGTCCACCGCTCGGCGACGGCTGGACCCATGAGATCAAGCTAGACGGCTACCGAACTCAAATCATCATCGAAGCCGGCGAGGTCCGCGCCTACTCAAGTAGCGGCGCGGATTGGACGAAGAGATACGCCGGCATCGTTGAGGCCGCCCGCGAGCTTGAGGTTGAGTCCGCGATCATCGACGGTGAGGCCGTTGTTACCGATGCCAAGGGCCGGCCCGATTTCCAAAGGATGCAAAGCGTGGTCCACAAAGATCCTTTCGCCTCCATCCTCGGCGCCTTTGATCTTCTCCACCTCAACGGCCACGACCTCCGCGACATCGGCTCTAAGGCCCGGCGGGAAATGCTGCATAGCATCGTGAAGCCTGGCACCCGGATTCAATTCAGCGAGGCGCTACCAGGCGAGGCGAAAGCGATCTTCTATCTGGTCGAGCAAGCCGAGCTTGAGGGCGTCGTTTCGAAGCGGGTCGATAGCAATTATCGAAGCGGCCCGACCACGAATTGGTTGAAGACGAAAAGTTATATGTACAGTGATCTTGATCTAATCGGATACCAGCGGGAAACAGGCAAGGCGGCTCAAGGCTTGTTCGCGGAACCGGGAACCGGACGCTACGTAGGAACCGCTATGATCACCCTCGGCCGCGACATGCGTGAACGGCTTTGGCAGCGGGTCCAGGCCAGGGCCGGCGGCGCGGCGCCCGAAGCGCTCGGGAAGAAACGCGACGCCTCGATACAATGGATCAAGCCAGGGGTGCGCGCCACGGTGAAGCATCTGCGAGGCGAAGAGATCTTGCGGCACGCGTCCGTCAAGGCGTTGCTAGAGGATGGGGAAGAGGGCGGCGGTTAGCAGGATCAAGAACGCATCGCGTAAAAGAGATTCGTGTCAACGCGTTTATCCACAAGTTATAATTTGCCTGTGGATGCTTGTGTGGGTCTGTGGAAGGCGGGGGCTTGGAACGATTGTTTGCATACTCGACGGCCTCAGGGGGTATTTAGGGAGTCATCTTCAACAAAAGGGATTCCCTAGATGACGCCGCTTCAAATCTCCTACCTGATGATCGCCGCCTCGTACCTGGCTGCTGCCTATGCCCTCTATTCGTCTCACTAGCGGGCGAGCATATCGCCCGGCGCCAGCGCTCGCGACCACGTCACAGCCTCAAGCGATTGATCCCGTTGAAGGATTCCGCCGGGGAAGAAAGCCCGCGGTTCTTTGATGCATTCGCAAAAGCGATGGTTTGTTATCGGAGCGAATAGTTCGGATATGCTTTCCGGGATTTCTGTCGCTAGTGAAAACGTGCGATGCAGCGCTCCCCTCACATGGCGGCGGGGGAGGAAGTACCTTTTGATTTTATAACCGCTTGATATCATTACGCTTTTGACTTTGGCATCATCATGCATTGATCGTAGGGCAGGGAGGCCGGGGCAGCGCCGTAGCGCTTGCCCTAACTCATCAACGTTTGTGATGCATTCAACCTCGGAAGGCGTAGCGCTTAAGCTGTCGCACTACGTTCGTGGTGAGCTTGGCCTGTGCGTCTGCCTCGATCTCGCCCATTGTGATGGCCTGCGACATCACCTGGGTAACGCCGGAGCCCCATAGCTCTTTGATCGGGTTTCGTTTCTTAGTTTCCCTCACAAACACCCCCTCATGCCCCGACCGCATGGTGGCGATGAACGTATGTTTGTAGAGCTTTCTAACCCCCCACGCGTTCGCGGTTGTCCCGGCCTTGGTTTGCCTGGCCGCGAACTTGATAAGCGCTATGGGGCGGCCTGAGCCTCGGACAGTAGCGCTTAGCGTTTGTGGGGTGGAATGCGGATAGATGCGGATTGAGGGATCAACATCACCACGCTTAAGCCCGCCCTGCTTAGCAACGATGCGGGCCGCGAAGGTTCGGACTTGCTTCGCAGTGGTGTTGACGCTCACGGAAAGCGCTTGGTTCAACCTCGGGGGTTGAAGCTTTCGCATGAGGGCGCGAACCTCGGCAGTATTCCAGTCCGCGCGGATCTCAAGGTCGGACATTCCGCCCTTACTTCGCCTTGCCCTTGGGGGCGTCGAGCACGGGCGCCGCCTTAACTGCGACCGCCTCTTCGGCCAAGGCACCGGCGCGGCGCAAACGGTCCAACGTACCGGGGCCGATGTTCGAAGGCACCGGCCCTTTCAGGAACTGCCTCGGGTTGCCGTGGTCGGAAACAACCATGTTGCGGATGAGGTCAGCCATTGCGGGAATCCTTTCGGGCGAGTCGGGTGAGGCGCCCATTAAGCAAAAACGTTTGCGCTTCGTCAACGCCTCAACGCTTCGCGGGGCGTGTATGGATGGGCTTCGGCTTCATACACCTTCCATACACCCTAAACATAGGCGTTAAACCCCTGATTTATATATATATATTTATTTGTATAGAAATATATAATAATAAGAGGCCTTATTACACCTATGTCTATGCGCATCCGCATTACGCTATGCATGTATAGCTCTATGTTTTCGGCCAAAATTCCATAGCTGAAATAGTCGCAATGATTTCAATGGGTTGATTGTATTTTCGGCTCTATGAAAGGCACTATAAACCGCGATCTATGGATTTTCAGGCCAGAAATCGGACCTCGGCCCGCGAAACCCTCTTGCATCCTCGATATTCGCAGCGTATATCAACGTTGACGAAACGCAAACGAAGGCCGCCCCGATGATTTACTTTTCTCACCCTGCAGCCTGTCCGAACCGCGCCGCACTTGCCAAGATGACGAAGGGCGAGGCCGCCGCCTGGGCCGCCCGCGCCTCGACCCACTGCATGGAAGTTTCCCGCCTCGCCGAAATCGAGACGTTCTTTAGCCTCTCCCGCGCCGAGACAAACGCGCTGCACGCCGCCGCTGTCACCGCTCTTGTCGCTTCCAAGGTGTCCGCATGAGCCCGAAGACGGCCGCCGCCCTCGCCGAGATCGAGGCCGCCGTGCGCACCGGGCAGGCCCGTCTAGTGCCCGCGCTGTTCTCATGGCAGTTCGGCCGCGCCGCATCCGCCGCCGCGTTCCGCGCCGCCAAGGCCGCCGGCATTATCGAGGTCGCTTACACCTCCGTTGCGGGAACACCCGTCTACCAGGCCGCCGGGATCAATGCCGCCCTTGCCCTCTTCGCCACCTCAACCAAGCACTAGGACGCCTCGCCATGAACCCCGCATCAACCGGCGAAATCGACGCCCTTATCCTGGCCGGCTCGCCTGTAGCCATCGGCGTATCTGGCGGCAAAGACAGCCAGGCCGCCGCCCTGGCCACTATCGCGTACCTTGACACCATGGGCCACACCGGCCCCCGCGTGCTTATCCATGCCGATCTAGGCGAGGTCGAATGGAACGACTCGTTTCCGGTCTGCGAAGCGCTCGCCGCTCACCTGAAAATTGAGTTGATCGCTGTGCGACGGAAGGCCGGCGGCCTCATGGAAAGATGGGAAAGCCGTTGGCAGTCCAGCGCCACCCGATACGCCGAGCTTTCCACCGTCACGCTTGTTCCGTGCTGGTCGACGCCTGGCATGAGGTTTTGCACCTCGGAACTAAAGACCCATCCAATCACGGCCGAGTTGAAGCGGCGTTTCAAGCGCCAAACCGTTATCAACGTGACGGGCGTTCGCCGCGCCGAAAGCAGCGCTCGCGCGAAGTCCACCATTGCCAGCGAAGACAAGGGCGGCCAGCTATGGCACTGGCGCCCTATCGCGGATTGGAGCGTTGCCGAGGTGTTTGACGCCATCGACGCCAGCGGGTTAGCCGCTCACCCCGCCTATCGTGATTTTGGCATGAGTCGCGTTTCCTGCCGCTTCTGCATCATGTCAAACCTAGCCGACATGACGGCCGCCGCCGCGCAACCGGAGTCGCATGACCTCTACCGCCGGATGGTAGCGCTTGAGGCCTGTAGTTCCTTTGCCTTCCAAGGCACCCGCTGGCTAGGGGATCTCGCGCCGCATCTTTTGGACGCCTCGGGGCGCGCGGCCCTGGCCCATGGCAAGAGCGTCGCGGCGGCTCGCGTCCAGGCGGAAAAGCGAATCACTATGCCAATGCTCTACGTCAAGGGCTGGCCGGTTCGCATGTTGACGGATGACGAAGCCGACACCCTGGCCGGGGTCCGCCGCGAGGTGTCCGGCTTACTCGGGCTCGCCTCGGGGTGCCTCGACCGCGAAAGCATCCATGCCCGCTACGCGGACCTCTTGGCATCGAAGCCGACAGAAAAAGATCATTTTTAGAGCGTTTGCGTATTGCAAACGCGATATTCGTGACGTATATCAGATTTATCGAAACCGCGAACGAAGGAAGCCCCGATGCCCAAGACCATTTACACCGCGATTGACCCGGCCGGCGTTGAGCACAAGCGCACCACTGCCGACCGGACCTACACTCACACCGTTGTTTTCCAGCGGTCCAAGGCCGCCGCGATTGAAGCCGCTACCGCGAAGAGCGCTCGGGGCTTCCATGCCAATAACGGCCAATATTACCTCGATTGCATCCGCGACGGCCGTCACTCAAACCTCATGAGCTTTGAGCACTACCGGAACGATACCGACCGCCAGGCCCGCGACGTCGCCGAGGCCATCGAACACCTTTCCGGCGTCACCACGGCCGCCGAGTTCGCCGATGCTAAGGTCGCCGCTCACGTCGCCCGTATCGAGGCCACCGACTGGACGATCTGGCATAATGCGGGATGGTGCGGCCGTCACGACCTCGCCCTCAAGCTCGCCGCGAAAGCCTCGGGCGCCGTCATCCTTCCCGCGATCCAGAAGTGAGCCCCACGGGGCGCCGGGGGCCATCCTCGGCGCCTACTTACCCCGACCAGGAGTCCAGCCATGGGAAACCCTACATTCCGCCGCGTTGTCCGCCTTTGGGATGACGCCACCAAGAGCATCGTTACCCGCGAAATCGAGATCAACATTGACGTTGACGCGGTGGCGCTGGCGCTCGCGAAGAAGGCGATCAAGAACAAAAGCAAGAAATCGAAGCTGATAGCCGGGGACATCGTCGGCGCGCTCGTCTGAAAAAAGATCAGGCTCTTACCGTTTGCATATTGCAATCATGATATTCGCTATGTATATAGATGTTGTTGAAACGTGAACGAGGGACGGACATGAACGGAAAAGCAATGGGCCGCCACGCTGCAACCATCGCGGCCTATCCGATCAAGGCCGCGCTCGGCGGCGGATTCCGCGGCGTCTATTTCAACCGCATCACGAAGGAGCGCACCGCCTCCGAGGCTTTCGGCTCTCTTGAGGCCGCCCGCTTTTGGGCGAAGACCGAAGCCCACACCCGCCATGACGCCGAGGGCTACGCCCTGGCCGCCTTGAGCCGGCGCGGTGAATACGAAGCCAACGTTTGGACCGCTTAAGGGGGAACGACCATGATCGATTTCAACGACCTCGATACCGACCCGAACGCCTCGGCCCCGCTGGCCTCGACCTCGCCCGAGGCGATCCGCGCCGCCGCTCACCTCGCCAACGGTGGCGACGCGGTGTTCCCCTGCCCGAAGTGCGGCGGAACCGGCATGTGGCGCGGTATCCGTACCTGTTTCACATGCCGGGGCAAGCGCACGGTGTCCAAGGGTGTCGCCGCCGCCGCTAAGGGCAGGGTGACGAAGGCGGTTAACCTCGCCGCTGCCAAGGCCGAGTTTGAAGGTTCGAACCCTGCCCTCATGGGCGACCTTCGCGCCATCGCCTCTTGGCATACCTTCGCCCGCGAATTGCTCGGCAAGTTCGATCAATACGGCTCGCTTACAACGGGCCAGGTTGTCGCCGCGCTGAATTCCCTGGCGAAGGTGAAGGAAAAGCAGGCCGAGCGCGCCGCCGTACGCAACGCCGAGAACGCCGGGAAGTCCGGCGAGGTCGGAATTGATCGTATCACCGCGCTTTTCGCCACCGCCACGGCCGCCGGCCTCAAAAAGCCGGTGTTCCGCACCGAACGGCTTATCATCAAGCCGGCGAAGTCTCACCCCGGCACCCTCTACGTTACCGACAAGGCCCTGGCCGGTGAGTATGTCGGCAAGATCGTTGCCGGCAAGTTCGAAGCCCGCCGGGAAGCGAAGCCGGACACCCTGGCACTGCTTTGCGCCATCGCAGCGGACCCGATGAAAGCGGCCACCGAATACGGCCGTAGCACCGGGGAATGCGGTTGCTGTGGCCGCGAGCTTACCGACCCCGCATCCGTCAAAGCCGGCATCGGCCCGATATGCGCAACGAAGTGGGGCATCTAGCCCCACGCTCGGCGCCCGAACCCATTAACTCAAAGGACCCCCAAAATGCTTTCAACCCATTCTCTCCGCGTGCTTGTCGCTTGCGCATTTTCCGGCACCGTGCGCAACGCCTCGGCTCGGATAGTTAGGGCGCCGGCTCAAGTATGGAGCGGGCATACCGCCGTAGTCTACGTGGTCGGCGGCGGCGGATGCGTCGCGCTATCCCGCGTGGTGACGCAACGTAAAAATTAGCCCTAGCGAAAGTATTTGGTCTAATCACGAATTGTTGGAAAAGTACCGAAAGCTAGACGATCCTAGTTGCGGCGCTAAAAATACCTGTTAGAAGCCGCCTCGGGTATAGCAACCCGGTCAACGACACTGCGGCGTCACTTCCCGGCGCCCTATTTCGCGTTCAGCTTGCTTTTAGCTGCGCGCACGCCTGGCGCAGGCCGGGGGCGGTGCGGATGTCCAGCCTTCAAGCTAAAGGCGCCCCGGCTCGTCGTTTCGATAAGTTGCTGTCCCCCGGCTCGCCGCCCGATGGACGCGGCACATGGATCATACAAAACGTACGATCATTCGTACAAAACGCGTTGACTCTCATCGCGTAGTGCGTTCTCATTGTGTTCTCGTAAATCAATTTCCAGAAAGCCCCGCCAACATGTTGCATACCCTTCTCGTTGCCGCCGCAGCGTATTCGAAACCGCGCCTCGCGTTATGGCTTCACCTTGCCGGCACATTCGTGCCGGGTGGCGCGGCGCCGTCACTCATAGAGCTACCGCTTGATATAGCGACGGGCTTTACATACCGGGCCAGGAACGGCGCTAAGGTGGGGCCGCTTCGGCCATTCCGCGACGAGGAAGACGGCCCCCATACCGATGCCGCCGGCCGTTCCGCTTGGTTCATTGCCGAGGGTGTCGGCGCCTTCGATGGATACGGGCGCCACCTGTCAGGGCGGCGTTGTGACAGTCCCCACGACCTAGTTTCATCGTGGAGGCCAGAACCCATTGAAATAGATCAATTATCGGCGCTTCACCCCTTGCACTTCGATATTCGTGGCGTATATTCGCATTGACAACGCGAAGGGAAACCGATGACCACTTTCGAAGCCGGCAAGACCTACAAGACCCGCTCAATCTGCGACTCCAATTGCTGGTTTTCGATAACGGTTGCCTCGCGCACCGCCAAGACGATCAAGACCACCGAAGGCAAGACGCTTCGGGTCGGTTCCTACGATGGCGCCGAGACGGTGAAGCCGTGCGGTTCCTATTCGATGGCGCCGGTTATCTCGGCGGACAGGTGAGGCGGCGCATCGCCTCGCCGAAAGTGCCGAGGCCATTTTCAAGAGGTTTACATGACTGACCCGGTACTAACCCGCACTCTAACCGTATCGAGCCGGCTCTACCGCGCCGCGCTCGACGCCGCTCATGAGTTGACGGAAGAACTTTTCATCAACGAAAAGGACGCCGACATGGATTTGACGCGAGAACAATGGGAGGCGATGGCGCCCGTCGACGGCGGCCCCTCGGAAATCTTGTTAGAGCTTCGCGCCGCTCTGGCCGAAGAGAAGGCGAGGCAGGCATGATCGCGCTACCCGATGCCCCGTTGCCGTGGCGCCTGAATACCGCCCTCGGCGTTTCCGAGCTGGTCGACGCCAATGGCGAGCCCGTCATTCTGTCCCATGATGACGGGCTGTCCGCGCCCGCCGATGCTTGGGCGTTCATCCTGGCCGCCGTCAACGCGTACGCCTTCAAGAGTGACCGGCACACCGCCGCTGGTGTTCTTGTCCCGAGGCGGCCCGACCTCCAAATGGATGCCGCGTTTATCGGCTACCTCAACGAATGCGAGAGGCGGAAGATGATGCCGACGATTGCAGCGCTTTGGCCCCGGCTTCTCGCCGCCGCTTTGAAAGCTGATCGCTAGGCCTCCCCCTTTTTTCGTCTCGACGTTTGCAGAATGCAAACATAGTGATATTCGTAGCGTTATCGAAACGGGAACACCTCATGAGCAATCATCACCACTTCACAGACGCCGAACTAGCCGAACCCGAAGCCGGCGCCGCCGACTTCGCCCGCGCCGTGCTCGCCATCGGCGCCGGGTCCGTTGGCCTCGCCGTATTCTTCGCCACTTTCGTTTTCGGGCTCCCCCTCGGCGCCCTGTTCATCGGGGGCCAGCTATGAGCGAGGCCGTTCTGTTCGGCCCCGCCCGTGAGGCCTTGGTGTCCGCCCGCTTCGACTATGGCTGGCGCCCCGCGCCTGGCTTCACCCGTGAGCGCATGGCCTGGGAGACACCCCAAGGCGAGCGCATCGCCCACGTCGCCCGCCTCAACGGCTTACGGCACTACGCCCCCGGCCTGCGCGTCTACCTGGCCCCCGGCTGCGACCCGGATGACGTCGCCGAGATCCGCTTTGAAGGCCGCACAGGCCGCCTCATCATCGTAGGGGAACCCACACCATGAACGCACCATCAAGCCGTGCAGGAATCCTTGAGAGGCGCCGGCTTACGACTCCAAGGAGTCGCCATACCCGGTTTCCACAGCGGGCCATTCCCCTACGGCTGGGTAGCGCCAAATGCTTAGTTGCGAAATTGCTAATATCAAATACGTTAGGCACTGCGGGAGGGACGATCCAATCAAAACCCGCTGACCGGTGCGGCCTGTACCCCCGAACGAGAGCCCCGGGCCGCACCGGCTATTCCCTCATCATTTGAAGCCGCCAGATATCGCCCTATGTGCTTACCGCAGAGCACTTGGGTGGCATGGCCGAACTGACTAACGCCGCAGAAATGGCGACCGCTGCGGGCATTGACCCGGAGACGTTTCGCGAGGCTTTGCGCGATTCAGACTTCCCGTGGCACAATCCCCCTGACGACTGGACGGTGGAAATTGATAGCCGCCAGCATGAGGCAATGCGCACCGTGTTGCTGATAGTCCTCCTGAAGCGGAAAAGCCTCAAAACAAAGAAATAGGACCTAGGTTTGTCAACGACATGATCGCCGATTAATGGGTCTGTTTGTGTGGGAGCGTGAGGCATGTCCGCTATCCGTCGTACTGCAGACTTAAACTGGACATCGCCTCAGGTCCGAAACGGGCCAAAGACGGAGCCTACTAAGCCCGACAAGCTGTCTTAGTCGTGTGCGCATTGTCGAGCGAGACCCTCGATGAAGCGCCACTGTAGCACCGCGCGGCGGTATCAGGGCTTCAGGTTGATAAGTTCTGGATCGGCAAGTTGATATCGACTGATAGTCCGTCAGGCCGCCAATCGTAATCGAGCGTGCCACCCAATTCGCGGACGATGGTGTTGTGGGTGAGCGTACTGCCGAACCCCTTCCTGATCGGTGCAGCCATGATCTGCGGGCCGCCGTTTTCCTGCCAGTGCAACAGCAGATACTCGTCTTTGCGTGTCCATGACACGTTGATCCTGCCTGAGCCGAGCGTCAGCGCTCCGTGTTTGGCGGCGTTGGTCGCGAGTTCATGGAAGACCATCGCCACGCCATTCGTGGCACGATCACCGAGGTGGACCGGCGGTCCATTGATTTCGAAGCGGCTAAAGGCCGAATCTTCGTGCGGGTTGAGGATCTTCCGGAGAAGCTGGTCGAGTTCAGTCCGTTCGCTCACCGTCTCGTCGCCGATCTGACGCCTGACGAGGTCGTGGGCCGCCGCCAGCGCATGGAGGCGGCCGGAGAGAAGTTCCGACATCTCGGCTGGTGAGGACGCAGCCTTGGCGCTGACCCGGATCATTCCATAGGTGACGGCGAAAAGGTTCTTTACCCGGTGGTTCATCTCGCGCGTCAGCGTCTGCTGATGCTCCAGTGCCCGCTTCAAGTTCTGCTCAGTCTGTTGCACGTGAAGCGCGATGCCGACGAACGAGGCGAGCTCGGTCATGACCCGCGCATGGCCGCTGTCATAGTAGTCCTCATCTTGCGAAACCAGCCACAACGTCCCGACTGGTTTCACGCTGCCAACATAGAGCGGCACGAGCAGCAATTCTGGCAGCGAAATCTCCGCATCCTGAAGCCACGTGTAGGTCCTCTCAGGACGCTTGCACAAAACCGGCGAGTTGCGGTCTAAGGTCACGCCGCAAGGCGAAAACATCCGGGGCGTGGTTTCACCGGTGAACTTCTCCAGGCGGCCACGCAGGTGATGCCAGCGGAAAATGCCCGGCGCTGGGTCCGGTTCGAACAGACTGAGGCCGCCGGTGACACTCCCGGTCATCTCCAGCGCCAAGTCAACGAGGCGCGGCATGATCTCGCCGGGATTGTCAGCCATCCGCGCGGCGAGGTCCTGTATCGCCAACTTTTCCATGAGGTAGTCCGTTGTTTTGGGCGCGCGACGGCTTAGCTCACCGGTGATGTATACATCGGCCGAAGCCTCAACTTCCTGCAACATTGTCATGAGCGCCCCTCCTATGGAGGCCGATTTCACCCTGCGCTACTTAACCCGAATAGGCGAATCTTTTGATTTCACGGGCTCACCGCATCATCGGCGGGAGCGCAACCATCACGGTACATCGGTAGAGCCATCGTTCCGGCCCGAAAAACTAAGTCAGGCAGCCGACTTAAGCTGAGCAGTATTGACCATTTGTGAGATATCAATAAGAGCGGCGTTTGTAGGTGAAGAGTTGGACCGGAAACCGTGGTGCGCCGCCGTGCTGCCTTCATCAAACTTGCAGCCATTCGGATTTGGCTGCGCGCTTATGAGTCCACGCCCTAGTCCGTGATGCCGGGGGTTTGATAATGGACGATGGCGTCGAGGATGGCTTCGTAAACGCTGCCGCCGACACCCTCGGCGACCTCGGCGCCGTCAATCCCTTCGCCTTGCGCGTCATGGAAAAGCTTTTCGGTTGCCTTGCCCACCGATATGATATCTGCCCCCACCAAGGTCGGCAGGTTTTCCGCAAGCCACCGATCAAGGAAATCTATACCCCGTGCGCTCATAGGGCTTCAACTTGCACGGTGCAGTTAGGTTCCGCACGCTACCATTCGGCGACATCAATACGTCCATCATCCCTAAATGTGACGCGGTAGGCGAAGTCGGCGAAGACATTGTCGGTTCCGTCATCGGGGCCGCAATGCACCTTGACGACATCGCCTCGGGCGTTCTCACCTTTCTTCCAGGCCATTTTAGCCGCCGGGCAGTTGAACCCGGCGTTCCGAATGACCAGGGCCGCACCTTTCGCCATGTCCGGGGTGAGCTTCATTTCTTCGGCCGCCGCCGAGGTGGCGGCTATAGCGAAGAGGGCGGCGAGGATCTGTTTCATCGGTCGAGCGTAGCGTCGATCCGGCACGGCGTGCAAGGTCGATGCCTTCGGCATGGTTTACAAGCCGGCTCAGGTCAGCATGACGAACCGCCGGCCTAACGGGCGTGAACCGATCGCTCTACCAGGCTGAGCTACCCCGCCGCTACCTAAGTCCGAGTCGTTTGCTTTTTGTGAACGCCAAACGAAAAACCCGGCATCGCTGCCGGGCTTACTCCGTATCCTGTAAACCGCAGCGGTCAGGCTGGCCAAGGTACGGCATAGGGGCGGTGCGGGCCGGCGGCCGGCTTAGTGAGACGGTAGACCGCGAACAGCATGACAGCGGCGCCGGTGACGGCAACCGCTGGAATTCGTCGGACATCGTGCAAGACGCGGACGACGTCGAAGTCGGCGGCAACGGCAAGCGGCGCCGGGCTCGGCGGGTGTTCCTGTTGGCGGGCGGCGGTGGCGATGGTGACGCGGTCGAACTCGGCGGCCGGCGCGGAACACGCCGAGAAGGCGATCATTGCGACGGCAAGTGCAGACAGAAGGAATCTCTTGGTCATATCGGTTCCCTGTTTCGGACTAAAGAGGGCGGCCATCCCCCTTGGGAGGTCTGTCGGGATGGCCGCCAACACCCGAACTATGGTTGAGTCGTTTGCGTTTTGTCAACGCTCAATCCGCGTCTTCGCCGGGCTCGCGCTCCCCGAGCAACGCGTTAAGCGGAACCGTCACAAAGGGCGTGTTGATGCCGCTGGAAAAGTAGCGGTTGCCTTTGCCTGGCCTGGCGCCGGGGATCGCCTTTAAGATGTCCCGGTACTTCGTTGCGGCCCACTCCGTATTTCGCAGCACAAGGCGCTTGAAGCTTTCGTGCGTCGTGGTGATGTCAACGCATAGCTCGGGGCCGCGCCACACCCGTATTCCGAGGCGTGCCAAGGCCGCCACGGCCGAACCCTTTTTCTTGTTCGGTTCCATCCCGCCGTAGCCATCGCCGAGCGGCATTTGATCGGCGGCATAGGCGGCCAATTCCAATAGCTCGCCGACCGTCCGTTCCCATGTGCCTCCCTCGGGCGTGTTGTGGCGGACAAGGTGCCCGGTAATGTGCTGCAAAAACCGTTCGGAGTCCTTGGTGGCACCCTTCGCGCTATGATCGGTCCAATCGTTTTCGCGAAGCCATTTCAGAGCGGTTTCAACCGTTACTGGCTTGGTGCTGTTGAGAAGGTAGGCGCCGGCCAGCATAGGCCCTAACTGATCGCCGAGGCGTTGCGTGCCGAGGTGTTGAGCCGCCGCCACCGTGAACACGTCCACATAAGCCCGGAGCGTCGGCAAGTGCTGGATTGTCCGGGCGATCAACCGCTTTGAAAACGTTGGCGTGAGAAGCCCGACGATATCGGACAGAAGCTTTTCATAGTGAGCCTTGTTCCGCGCCTTCTCTTCCTCGGAATCCTGCGAGCCGTCCGCAAGGGTTAGCTGAGTGATGCGGGACTCGTCCGCGTAGCCTTCGATTTGCGTGACGATGGAAGCGAAGACAAACATTGACCTGGCCCGGAAGCCTTTTGTCTTTTGGTTCGCGGTTCCCTTGAGAATGAGGCCGTCGCCTTCCGAGGCGGCGACGCGCGCCAGGTCCATAATCGCCCGGATGCGCGCTTGGTTGTTTTGATCCTTCGGCTCGACTTCGTCAAAGATGATTGGCAACGCATCCATGCCAAGCGCGCCCCGCACGCCGGCTTCCGTGGTGTTGCCGACCACGCTCAACGCGGTAGCGCCGAGACACCGCCGAATGATTTGGTCCATCACGGTGGACTTGCCGGACCCCGAAGGGCCGTTTACCCAAACGTGGGGCCGCCATTTCAGGAAGCCGCACACCGGGGCGACAACGCACCATCCCGCGAGAAGGTAGCCGGACAGCGGAGAGACCCACCGAAGGCTTTTGCAAAGCTCTAGGAGCTTGCGCGCCTCGGCGGTGTTCACCGGGCCGTCAACCTCCACCGCAAGCGCTTCGCCTTCGTCATAGACAAACCGGCTTTTGTGATCGTGAAACGATGACTCCTCGCCGTCCACTATGAGGCGGTCGCCGGCATGATAGATTGCGGTTTCGCCTTCGAACCATGCGCCGCGCCCCCGCACCGAATTGTGAGGCACAAACTTGCGGCGATACATGCAGGCTTGCATACAAGCGTTGATCGCCGCGCTCCAATCGACGCCGGTTTTCGCGCCGGGGAATTCGGATTCCCACCATTGCAGTTTGGCAAGGCGCATCATGTTGGACGATGACAGTTGCGAGGCAGTGAGGGAGATCACTTGCGCCACGTTGGCGGGCTGAAAGAACAGCGTAGTTTCATCGACCCCGAGGCAACGGAAATGAGGTTCGCCGAAGGTGGCAAGCGGGTGCTCAACATCGTCGTCGGCGCGAGTGGCGGCGGCGGGCTCTTCGTGGTGGCCGTGGTCCTGATAGTCCGGGTGATAGCCGCTGCCGTCATCCTCGGCCGGCGGGGGCGTTTCGTCTTGGACCGGCGCTGGGTTGAGGGCGGCGTTGATGACATCGCGTACCCGGTCGACGCCGTATTTTTGGGCGAGGTCATCGAAGTCGGTTAGCTCGATATCGGCGGCGTCGAACTCGGGGAACGCGACCAGGCCGCCGACCGTCTCTGCCGCTTCCTTCGCCTTGGTGAGGCCGGGATTCATCCTGCCGTCCGGCATCGGGGTGAGCCGGTCATTGTCCGCCGCGAAGAGCAACCGGGCTTCGGGGAACTTGGCCCGTATCGCCTTTGAGACGGGCGCCAGGTTGCCGGCATCAAAGGCGACAATGGTGAGGTAGCCGGTCGCCTCATGAACTCGGGCGCCGGTGCTGTAGCCCTCGGCGATGACGATGACGCCGCCGGGATCTTCGCCGCGCTTACCGATGGGGTGATAGTTGCCTTCCTTCGCGGTGCCTTTGAGAAAGCGTTTCGTGCCGTCATCGCCGATAAGCTGGACGCTCACAAGTTCGGAAGCCGGGGTGTAGACCGGCACGACAAGCGAACCGGCGCGAGCGGTGCGCGGGTCTTCCTCGGGGTCGATGGTGTAGCGAACCGCTTTCTTGAGCCTGCGAAGGCCAGGGAAAGGCGGCAAGCCCTTTCTAGCGAGGTAGGGGTGCGAAGCCGGCGCTTTTTCCGTTTCCGCGACAATGAGCTTTGCAGCGGCGGCGGCAGCGGCGTGCAGCGCGGCGCGGTCTTCGTCCCGCTCGCGTTGCGTATCGATCATGCGTCGTTTCAGGGCGGCCCGCTCGGCGGGCGTCATTGTCGTCGGCCGCTTTTCCGTCCAAGTATCTTGAACGCCTGTTTGCAGGTCGCCGAAGGCGCCCGAGGCCGGGGAGTCCAGGTGCAACACATACCATATGTGCTGATTTTTGGCCTGTTTTTTTCCCTGGGCGTTGGCGCGGTGTATCTTGCCGTCCGCTATGGGATGGGATGAGCCCCTAGCGTTCGCGGTGTCCAAGTAGACACCGGCCGAGCGCATCGCTTCGATGAACGCGAGTATGTTGTCGTCACTGTCCGCCACGGTATGCCTTAAGAGTTTCGAGCGCTTCCGCTTCACTTCTGATGATCGTGCCGATGCCACCGGCGCCAGCGATGAAACCCGCGAAATGGGCTTGTTCCTTTGTCGGCCTGCCCGTGCCGTCTTTCACTTCCCAAGAGCCGAACACCGCGACCCGGCGGCCGACCATTTCGAGCGTGATGACGATTGAATTGAGCCCGATGATATCGCCGGACCCGAGGCATAGACCGGCCTTGATAGGGTAGGCGTTGAGAACGACTCGCTCGCCGCCTTGCGCACGGTAAACCTCGCCGCGCGACAACGAAAACGATTTGCCCGCCCACCCCGAGGCCGTGGTGTTTCTCCACACCGTTGCGCCGGCTTTGGACAGCGCGATTAAGCAACGGTTCATTAGGTTCGTGCCGGTGCTCATAGCAGCGCCGGCATAGCTGCGAGCGCGGCCTTGTATTCCGTGTCGGCCGGCTTCCACTTTTCAAAGTCCGCCTCGATCTGTCCATAGTTCACGGGATGGGCGAGGCGAAGGTTCAAGGCGCTTCCGCCCGCTATGTATTGCCCCCGGTCCTGGCTATGCGAGATCCACCGCATATCAAGCCAGCGCTTCCGGTCTATGCCAATCCGCTTGAAATCGGCGATTGTGACAAAGCCCCGGCGTTCCAAGATTATGCAAATCTTGATCGCTTTAATCTTCCATTCCGATAGCTGCGAAGGCCCCGAGGCGCCGGCGATGACATCGGGCACGTAGGCCGGAACCTTGCACCGTTCCGGCGGGCAATGGTCGACCCATGTCTTCCGCCAGTCATAGCCGAAGGCCGGAAGTTCCGGGGTAAACCACGGCTTGTCGCTGGTATGGGCTCGGCGATATGAAAGCCCGAACTTCTCGGCGAACGCCTTTTCATCGGCCTCGCGTTCCGCCTCGCTTGTCATGACGATCACGACAACGCCGAGATAGCTTGCAACGGCTTTCAACTCGACCCCCGCGGCGCCAGACGGGACCAAGGCGGCCCGGAAGTCAGGGCCGGCGTGCTCGCGACCATGCCCCGAATAGATGCCTTCAATGGCTTGCAAAAGCACCTTCGGATTGAGGGTCATTTTTGCCTCAACGCCGATTTGGGCGCCGTCAACATCGCGCACCAAGAGGATATCAAAGCCGGCGGTTTCCGGGTACGCGGTCCAGCCCTCGGGCAGGCGAGCAATGAAGGCGGCGCAAAGCGCGGCCTCGGACTCGAAGATGGCTTTTGCCTTAGCCATTGGAAGGCACCGCCGGAACCTGGCGCTCGCAAACGGCAGCGTAGTGGCGCAACACTTCGCCGGCAGCGGCGGGGCCGTACCACTCGACCAGCTTCACCGCCAGGGTATCGAGCACGCCGAAGGCGGCAGCATCGGCGGGCAGGCCGTCGCGGACGTGAGCGGCCAGGGCGGCAGCGATGTGGATACGCCCTTGGTGGCGAACGGTGTTGTGCTTGATCGCCTGTAGGTCGGTCATCTGGCCGGTGGCGATGTAATCGAGATATGAGCGCGGCATAGGGCTTCCTTTCAACGGACGTAGCGGGTTTGAGATTTGGACATTCGGGCGGCGTGAACGTGCTTCGCCCACCCATGGGGATTCTTCATGCCGCGCATCTTTCCGAGTGCGACCAGGTCTTCCAAAGACTTCGCCGAGCTTTGTTGTTTCTTGGCTTCGACGCGGGCGACCCGCTCCACCTCGGCCAGTTCGCCGGCAAGCTCTTTCACTGTGCGGCCCATGGTCGGGTAGACGTGTTGACATTGCGGGCAGGTCGGTGCGGGCGGATGGACGCGGAAACAGTTCGGGCACTGGCGCGATGTCACCGCCGGCTCTTCGTCTTCGTCTTCATCCTTCGCCCGTTTCTTTTTCTTGTGGCCCTCAAGGGTCCATTCCCGATCATCGTCCGGCAGGCCGTGGCCGCGCCCGCCTTGATCCTTCGGGATACTGTTTCCAGCGTGGTCGAGAATGAGGGCGTAAGGCTTCGGCCCCGCCGCTATCGCCATGAGGCGGCCGGCCTGGGTATCGAGGTCGAAACCAGGCGCGTAGACCGGGCGAAGCACGCGGCCGACTTGCTGTAGGAAGAGCGCAAGCGAGTGCGTGGGGCGCAAGAGAATGGCGACCTCAATGGCGGGCAAATCGAAGCCCTCGGAAACGAGGTCGACCGAGGACAGCACTTGAATCGTGCCGCGCTCATAGGCCCGAAGAATGGCGTCGCGGTCCGGGGAGTCGCCGTCGATATGGGCAGCGGTGTAGCCGGCGGCTTGGAATTGCTCGACCACGCTCAAGCTGTGTTTGATAGACACGCAAAAGATCATGGCCTTGCGGCCGTGGGCGAGGCGCCGGTAATGCTCGACCGCGTTGCCAGTGATGGCGGTCGTTGCCATGCGCTTGGCTAGTTCGGCCTTGTTGAGGTCGCCGCCGGTTCGCTTGATGCCCGAGAGGTCCGGCGAGGAAGGGGCAAACATTCGATAGGTGGACAGATAGCCCTGATCCATAAGCCAGGAGACGCTAGGCCCCGTGACCATGCGGCCGAACCACTTCCCTAGCCCGGTGCCGTCCATCCGTTCCGGCGTGGCGGACAGGCCGACGACCTTGGCTTTCTTGCTGGCGTATTCCTCAATGATAACGGCCCACGTCTTCGCCCCGGCGTGGTGCGCTTCGTCCGGCACATAGAGGTCGGGCGTGCCGTGCAGGTCCATTCGCTTGCCGAGCGTTTGGATGCTGGCGATTTGGACGGGCTGGCGCCGGTCCCCGGTCATGCCGGAAGCAATGATGCCGTAGGGTATGCCCACCTTGTCGAAGGTGAGCGCGGTTTGCTTGATAAGCTCGCGCCGGTGGACACCGAAGATAACCCGCTTACCGCGCTTCGCGGCAGATGACGCCATGAATGCGGCGAGGCCGGTTTTGCCGCCGCCGGTCGCCATCTGGACAAGCACGGAGTCGACCTCGCGAAGCGCGTCGCGCGCATCGACAATTAGCTCTTGCTGATAGGGGCGAAGAACAAATGCCATCTTACGCCGCCACCGCCTCGCGGGCGTCCGTAGCGATGGCGTCACGGATGGCGCGGCGCTCTATCGGCGTGCCTTTGCCGGACACTGCCCGGGCGTGGAAACCGCAATACGGCCAGCGGCTATCAGGAATCCGCGGTGCCCCGCAAAACAGCGAGGTGTCCGCCTCATACTGTTCGTGATGGCCCCAAAGCGGGAACTCGCAACCGCATGAGGTGAGGCGGCCGTGCGGTACGCCATTGTAGCCAGGCGCCTTGTCAGGAAAGCGCGGCTTGATCTTGAGGACCTCGGCCGCCCTGCCTTCGCTGGCGCCCTTAGTCAGGGCCGCCAGGCGGTTGGCGCCGCGTCGCCGCAACACAAACATTTTCCGGTTGTGGCGGGTGAGCGCATAAAGCTCTTTCGTAGTCGAGCCGACACGGGCGGCGATGGCGGGGCCGTCAAGTCCGGTCGCCCATAGGCGCGCGGCTTCGGCTTTCTTTTCGGGGGTCCATTTCATGGCTGTTTCTCCAAATCGTTTGCGTTTTGCAAACGGTCCGTTCAAGCAAAAAGCTTTTCGCGGGCATTGATTTTTGAGACGTGGGCGACCGTATCTTCGCCGAAGAGCGGAAGGCCTTCGGGGGGCTCGATTTCGGTACGCGCCCGTTTCTTGGTTTCCGGCCCGGCCAGCACGAGCGACATTCGCTTCGCTATATCGCGCTGGTATTCTTCCTCGCGCTCGATCAGGATTGCGTTGCACCCTTCCCAAAACGCGGCCTCGCCCGTGGTGCCGGTGCCGGCAAACGGGTCAAGCACGGTGCCGCCCTTGCGGCAGACGAGCCGGACAAGCCAGCGCATGAGATCTACCGGCTTCACTGTCGGGTGCTTGGACCCGAGACGGTCGTCGCCGTCCGCCTTCGCGCTGTAGAAGAAACGGACAGCGGACCCCGCGTCGCCGCGCGGCTCGCTGGCGGCCCGCTTGTACTCCCCGTGCGTGTTCTTGGTGCTGGCGCTGGCTTCCTGGCCCGAGACGCTGCCTTGCGCGCCGTTGGCATCGGGGAACGCGGCTTCCACCTCGGCGGAACCGTCCGTTATGATGTTCGCCGGGTAACGGCCTTGAACCGGGCGGGCGGCGCCGTCTTTGCAAAGGCCGCTGTTTTCATCTGTCCAAGTGCCGCCGCCGCTCGCCTTGCCGCCCCATCCGGTGGCCTTCTCGGCGTCGATGCGGCAGGCGTCCACGTTGAGGCCGCCGGTTCCGTGCGCCAGGGTATTGGCGGCCACGGTTCCATTAATTGGCTTGCGGGCCAGGCATATCGGTTCCCATGCCGGCTTGAGCGCGGTTCCCCATCCTTCCCACTCGGCGGCCTCGGGCGTGCCGGTGGAATAGATATCCCGATCATAGGCGGGGCGTTCCTCGCCCTTGCCTACGTTCAAGAGGGCTGAGTTGCGCATGTCATTGACAAGCGTTTCTTTGCCGAGGAATTGGCCCCGGAAGTCGCCGAGGCGCTTGAACGCGGTTTCAATCCGCCCGCGAAGCCCGGTTGAAACCCCGCGCTTGTCCCGGCTCTTCGCCCATTTGATGAGGCGATCATGACGCGCGCGGATGGCCGGGTTTTCGTCTAACCATTGCCGGAACAAATGGTCGTCAATGCCCTTCGAAACGCTATGGCTTTTTGGGAAGCCGGTCCCGTAGCACCAAGCCAGCATTCCGCCGAATTGGCTATCCTCGATGCAGCGAAAGAACGCCTCGACCTGTGCAGGCGAAAGGCTTTCAAGAAACTGCACAACCGCCGTATCCGAGGCGAGCATGTTGAGAATGTTGTCGCGGACTTCGAAGCCGGCGCGGGCGATTGCCACTGCCATGTCGTGATAGGTCCGGGTGCCTGAGAAGGCCACAACGTAGCCGCCGGGTTTCAGTACGCGAAGCACCTTCGCCCATAGGTCCGGCCGGAACGCGATGTCGCCGCCGTCCCATGTCTTGCCCATGAATCCGGCGGAGGCCCTGGCGTAGGCGCCGGCGCTCCCTTCCTTCGGCGTAGCCGGTGCCGCATCCTCGGCGCCGAAGCGGTTGACGATAGAGGTGAGGTGATAGGGCGGGTCGCACACCACGGCGTCGACCGAGCCTTCGGGAATATCATCGAGACGGGCGAAACAGTCGCCGGACAACAGGGTTATGCGGCCGTCCAAAAATTCGGTTGAGGCGTTCATGCTAAAAGAGATCCCCTTGAGTTTGAGGTGTTGGCGGTGGCGGCGGGGCCGGCGTCTCGGCCGGCTCGGCTCTGAAAATCGTTTGCGTTTCGTCAACCCTATGGGCGAAGCAACGCCAGTTTCCGAGCCGTCCGACCCTGAGTTTGACGTTGTACCCGAAGCTCGCGGCGCCGCCGCCAACTTCGCAAACGAAGTCGCCAGGGGTGGCCGCTCTTGTGCAAGGCGATGTCACGTTTGCCATAATCCGATAAACGTTGACATATTGCAAACCATGTTCGTTTCCCAAACACAAGCCGAAATTTTCGCCTGTTCAAAAGATCAATTTGCAATTAACCTTATTGCATCAGCCCGAAAGCCAGGATTTGCAGCTATTTTGAGCATTGCGCGTACATATAAGGCCGTCGCTCGGAGGCCTATTTATCCCCGCCCGGCGCCTACGTTAGGGAAGGCGTGCCATTTCGGCACGTCTTCGGAATGCAAACAGATTCGTGACGAATCGCAAAGGGAAATTAACGGTCATACACGATATCGTTTGCTAAACGTTAACAACTTTGCTAATCCGGTTGGCATAGCAGTGCAGTGCGTAAAGGGGATAGAGAATGAACACGAAGCCTGATGTTGATTGGTTCCGCCGGAAGCTGGAAGAGCACCGGCTTTCACAATCCGGCCTCGGCCGGATGCTCAAGATCGACAAGGCGAGCATGAGCTTGATTCTAGGTGGCAAGCGGAAGCTCAAGCTTTCGGACGCCGCCGATATGGCGCGCATCCTGGGTGTCACGGTTTCCGAAATCATGGAACATATCGGCGTTCGGGTTGACGGCATAAAGCCAAGCGAGGCCGCGAACTCGCAACTTCTCCCTTTCGCGGGCTGGATTGACGAAACTGCCCAAGTGCAACCCGAGCCGAGCAAGCGCAAGCGCATGGTTGACATCGGCATCAACGTCGAGCCGGGGTCGACCGCCTGGCAGTGGCGGACCCCGCAAACGAAGATGGACATTCTAGACGGCTGGATTGTTGTGTCTGGCGCCCGCCGGGAACCCGACGACCGGATGATTGGCCGTGGATGCGTGGTCGGCACCAAGTCCGGCGAAATCTTGCTGCGCACGATTCGGCGCGGCTACACGCCGGGCTCGCATACCTTGCTCGGCCTCGGCATTCCTGAGTCCGCCGAAGCCGAGGTCGAATGGTATGCGCCGATCCTGCTTATGAAGCCCGCGACGGTCTGAGAAACCACACCGCGAGTTAATAACTTCAAATTTTATCAATCCGTCGCATTTTATCGATTGACGCCGCCGGCCGCGTGTTTGCATATTACAAACGGTTAGCAAAACGCAAACGAGGATTCGGGCGGCATGTTGGTTAAGACAGGTGGAATCTACCGCACTAAAGGCGGCAGGAAGGTCGGGCCATTGCGCCCGTTCAGAGATAGAGAAGACGGCCCGGCAAGCGATATCATGGGGCGCTCGGCGTGGTTTTACGCCGATGGTATCGGCGCCTTTGACAAGAATGGGGAATACCTCACCGCAGGCCCCGACAGCCCGCATCACCTCACCGCCGAGGTTGACGGCTTCACCTCAATCGACGGCCATATCGAGCGCGGCGACAACGATCACGAATTGACGGTAGGCAAGACGATACCGGCCGGCGTGTTGCTGGCGGAAGCTCGCGTGAATGGCGAACAGGTCGCCATTGATAAGGTCTGGCTTGAGGGCGCCGCCGGTGTCACCGTTCCGCTTGAAGGCAACGCGGTCGATACCTTCGGCATCTTCACGGCGGGCCGCTGGCGGACCTTTCGAAGCATCATCACGGCGGCAGCGCTGGCCGAGGTGAAGGCGTGAGCAAGGCCCCTTACTCGCCGGACGCGCAATGGTTCTGGCCGCGCAAAGAAAGCACCTGGCACAAGCTGCGGGAACCGGACATCACCGCCACCGGCTCGGCTACGCTCTTCGGCTGTAGCCCCTACATGACGCCGTTCGACATGTTCCACCGGATGGCCGGGAACATCACCGTAGAATTCGAGGAAACCGAGCGGATGCTTTGGGGTAAGCGTTTGCAAAACGCAATCGCTTTAGGCGTCTGCCAAGATCATGGATGGGAGATCGTAGACGCTCACCCCTTCCTCTACGCGAGATCAAAGACGGTTCGCGGCATGGGGGCGTCGCCCGACTATGTCATCCGCGACCCCGCACGGCCCGAACTCGGCTTCGGCGTTCTGGAAATCAAGAACGTCGATTTCTTCGTGGCCGGCAAAGACTGGTCGGACGAAGAGGCGCCGCCGCATATCGAGTTTCAGGTGCAACACCAGCTTGCAGTTACCGGCTTTCGATGGGGCGCCCTGGCCGGCCTTATCGGCGGCAATACAGTGCGGGTGTTCCGCCGGGACCGCGACGACGAAGTGATCAATGAGATCATCGTTCGGGTCGATGACATGCACGGCCGCGTCGCCAGGAAGGAAGCGCCGCCGGCTGACTATCTGGCGGACTATGAGACGATCCGCACGCTCTACCGGCACGCCACCATCGCTAAGTCGTTTGACCTCGACCACCCCGGCGAAGAGCCCGAGCTAGACCCGGCGAAGCTTACCGCCCTCATGGTCGCGAAGTTCGACGCGGATATCGCGTTCAAGGCTGCCGAGGAAGACAAGAAGCGGGCCGCCGCCGAATTGCTCGACTTCGTCAAAGACACCGAAACCGTGTTCGGCGGCGGCTGGAAGCTTTCCGCCGGAACGGTCCACCGCGAAGCCTCGACCATCATCTACCCCGCAACCACCTACCGAAACCTTCGGCTGTCCAAACCGAAGCCCAAGGCCGCCAAGGCCAAGAAAGGCTCATAGACAAATGACGACCTCAAACAATCTCGTCGTGCAGCAAGCGGCGCCGCACCGCGCCATTTCGGTGTTCTCAAGCGAGGCAGATTTCGCCGCCGGGCAGCGCCTTTGCAAGGCCCTGACATCATCGAACCTTGTTCCCGTCAGCTACCAGGGCGAGCAAAATATGGGCAACGCCCTTATCGCGCTCGATATGGCGAACCGGATGCAGATTCCGCCCATCATGGTTATGCAAAACCTAAACGTGATCGAGGGCCGGCCGGCGTGGGCATCGCAGTTCATCATTGCCGCGCTCAACGCTTGCGGGCTCTTCTCGCCGATCCGCTTCCGCAAAGTGAACCTCGGGCAGACTGAGGTTTCCAAAACGGAATGGAGCGGCCCGAAGGGCGCGAGGCAGAGCAAGATCGTTAAGGCCACGATCACGAATAAGGAATGCACCGCCTACGCGGTCGAGAAGACCACCGGCGAGGTGCTTGAAGGCCCTACCGTCTCCATCGCTATGGCGGTGGCGGAAGGCTGGTATTTCCGCGCCGGTTCGAAGTGGCAGACCATGGAAGACTTGATGCTGATGTATCGGTCGGCCGCATTCTTCGGCCGCCTCTACGCGCCGCATATCCTCAACGGCATGAGCACCGCCGACGAGGCCATGGACCTGGCGGAAATCAAAGACATCACGCCAGCGGCCGAGACTGTGGCCGCCGCTTCGGAAGGCAAGCCCGAAGGCAGGCCGAGGGGCGTTCACGCCGCCATGGCGGCGGCGAAGGCGGCGGACAAGCCGAAAGAGAAGGCGAAGCCTGCCGGGAAGGTTATCGAGGCCGTGGCCGAAGAGCTTCCCGCCCATGACGCGGACGGCGTGATTTTGGAAGACGAGGAAGACGTTGACGGCGATGCCGACCGAGCCGCCGAGGCGGATGACGTGTTCGGCACCGAAGACGACGACTTTGGTCCGGGGGCATGATGTCTGATATAGTTCGCGACCTACAAATCGCCGCGACCGGCGCCCGCCGCGCCCTGGCTATTGCTGAAAAGGCAATTGCCAACGTGGCGGACAAAACGGAAGCCCTGGCCCTTTCCTTCGGCCAGAACAACGAAGCTCGCGCGGTGGCCTTTGCGGCCACCGGCGAGGTGCTCCTAAACGCCGATGACGTCGCCGGCATCCTTCGTTGCAGCAAAGCGACGCTCGCCCGCTGGCGGGTGCTCGGCACCGGCCCCGGCTACGTCAAGAAACAAGGGCGCATCCTTTACCGGGCCGAGACGATTCAAGGCTTCGTCACGTCCAAAGAGCGCACCAAGACACGGGATGAGGCCGAGGGATGAACCACGCCGCCGAGCCTTTCACGTCCACCGTCAAGGTGCTGGACAGGTACGATCGGGGCGCTTTCGTCCGGGTCAATGACACGGGCCGCGAGGGCTGGATTTCTCTAGCCCACGCGGACCTTTCACCGGCGGGACCGCTGCACGTCTTGACGGTGCCGACCGAGGTGGCGCGGGAGGCCGGGCTACTATGACCAGGGGGAGGGCAACAGCAACGACAGGCGAAGATTTTTCATTGATCGATGAATTCGATCTTAGTCAGCAACGCCGCGCGATGTTCGCGTTGCAGCATGAGCGCCGCCGCATCGCAATGCCGATTTCGGACATGGAATTGAAATCTGGCGTCGCGATGAATTCCTTTTACGCCTGGCATGGCGGCTTGAGGGAACCGACACTTGGTTGCCTTGTCGCCGTGGCGCAAACCCTCGGCTTTGACATCATCATGCGGAGGCGGAAGGCGTGACGCTCGGGGAACTGTACGAAGCCGCCGAGCGTAAAGCCCTCGCCGCCGAGGCGAAGGTCGCCATTGAGGAAGCGGTGTTAGCCGAAAATCAGGCCTTCGCCAAAGAGCACAAACAGTCAATGAGCGGCGACTACTGGAAGCCGCTCCACCTCGCCAGGCTCAAGGCGCAAACCGCCCGCGCCCTCGCCGTGGCGATAACAGAGATCATGGGAGAAATCGGCAATGAGCATAAGTGATCGCATCACTCATGGCATGGCCGTGGCAAAAGCCGAAAAGTCAGTGCCTCAGATAGAGAAGTTCCGCGATCTGGCGCGGGAGATCGGCACCGTCGATTCCGAAGAGCCTTTGAACGCGGCCCTTAAAAAGGTGAAGGCCACACCACCCAAAGAGGAAAAGCCCAAGAAGGCCGACTAAGGCGCTACGCCAACCAAAATGATCGGCACTGCCGGAATGCCGCGACCTTGGCGCATGAGATTGAATAGGTCGCGCTCGTAGTATGGGACGCCAGAAGACATTTCCCGTTCAAGCGACTTCATGGGCACGATCTCGATACCCACGTCGATATCCTCGCTGATGAAGAAAGACACGTGCTTTACGAAAAGGTCGTGCGCAACAAACGCGTACTTGCCGAACTGCACTTCAGCGGCGACGCGATCTTTGACAAAGTCGGTCTGGTTGTAGGTCTTGATGGGCTCTAGCCCCGCCGCTTCGATTGCCTTTTTCTGTTCGTCCGGTTTGTCGCGCATGATCTTCCGCATAAGGTCGCCGTCTTCGGCAACCCAGTTGGTCACGCGGCGCTCCGTCCATTTGTGGGCATCAAACAACGTGGCAAATTCAATATTCATATCAACCGGAGAATAGAGCGTCCTGCCCGCCTTCTTCGCTTCGGCAGACGCTTTCGTCTTGCACTTAGCCGCGTTGACGCCAGCGACAATCGTCTGGAGGTCCTTCCAGATATGTGGCTTGTGGTACATGAGATATTCGAACCCGTTGAGGTGCGAATAGAACTGGACGATTTGCATCAGTGGCCGCCGCGCGGCAGAGATGGGTCATAGACTGGCTTGTGCATCGGACGCGTTTCAAGCCGCCCGGAACGCAAGTCACGTACACGATCTTTCGCGACCTTGACGTATTCTTTCACCACGTCGCAACCGTAGCCAGCACGGTCATGCATGAGCGCGGCAACGACCGTGCTGCCGACGCCCATATAGGGATCGAAGACCGCATCGCCCGGCTCTGTCAGGGACAGCACAAGGCGCTCGACCAGCTCGACCGGGAACTGGCAAGGATGAATTGTCTTCTCAACGTGGTTGTTCTTTACGTTCGGGAAAATCCAAACGTCGCCGGGATTCTTGCCTAGCGGGTTGCCAGATAGTTTGCCGGCGTTTGGTCCCTTGAAATGCTTCTTACCGGGATATTTCGACGGGACGCGGATAGGGTCCAGATTGAAAGTGTAGTCTTCGGTCTTGGTGAACCAAAGGATTGTCTCATGCCTCCCGGATAGCCGGTTTTTGCAATGCAGGCCGTGTTCGAAGTGCCAGACAATCCGGTTGCGAAGCTGAAGGCCATGCTTCCGGAAAACCGGATAGAGCATGATATCGAGCGGGAAAATTTGCCCGTCTTGAACGTGGTTGCCGACTTGCCAGCAAATCGAGCCGCTAGGGCTCAACAGCCGAACGCATTCGTCAATGACGGTCTCTTGGTCAGCCAGGTATTGTTCAAGCGACGAACGCCGCTCATAGGACTTCCCGATATTGTAGGGCGGCGACGTGACGATCAGCTGCATGCTCTCGTCGGGCAGCTTTCCCATAAAGGACTTGTTGTCCTCGCAAGCCATGACATCGGCGGGAATCGCTTTAGCTTCCCCGGTAATTCTGGGGTTATGCAACATGACGGTTTCTCCCGAATCAGCCGACCCTGTGCCGACCTTACAAAAGAACGCGTCAAGGATCTAGTCCTGTGAATCAGGATAATTTCGGGGATACCGGGGATTACTGACAGCCTCCCGACAGCCATTCCCCTACGGCGGGGTAGGGTGTTCGTGCTCGGCAATCTTTTTCAAGAGCTTCCGCGAAGCCTCTAGGACGCGGCGCGTCTCTTGGATGGTCGATTGCAGGGATTCCAGTTGGCTCTCCGCTCGGCGCTGGCCACGGCGGGCGCTTTCAATGATCTGGTGATCAATTTCCCACCGCTCTTTCATGGGACTCAGCCTCTCTTACAGGCGAACGAACTTGTCGAGATGCAGGCGTATCCGCTGGCCCTCCGCAAAGGACAGCGCGAACGATTCAAGCTCGAAGGATCGGGTAATTTCCTGGTCTTCCTCGGCCACACGAACGGACCATTCGCCGCAGGCTTCGACCACTTCGACGCAAGGCAATGCTTTGCGGATTGGTATCACGTTATCCATCACAGCCTCCCTACGAAAAGCAATGGTAACGTCGAGTCCTATACGCCCCGCGCAAGCGGGTTTCCATAACAAAGATGGTCCTGAATCATACCATTCGGGTCAGCGCATTGCTGGAAGAGCTTTTTCGCAGAGAGGCAGCGATGATTGAGGCCCAGCGCGGCACCTGAGTGCTATCAGGCGAACCCTCCTGGGAACCTCCCGTGGGACAGCCTCTGCTTCAGGTCGTTGGCATTCAGGATGTCCGCCAGCTCCTTGGCGTACTCCGTATCAGGAAGATCGACAGATGTGTGGCCCGCTACAATAGCCGGGTGCCCGGTGAACACGTCGAACACCGTCAAGGTCCCATCCTGTTCCCGCCTTACGTCGTACCGCAGAGTTGCCATGAGAGAACCATATAGGTCGACCATTAGGGGTTGGGAATATATGGTACAAAAATGCGAGCACCCGCGCCGACCCCCGTACCCCCCAACGGTTTTCAAACTATAATCAGTTTTCTGATAGGCGTGGCTGCCGGCATGTCGGGGACCACGGGGCAAACATAGCTTGCGTGGCGCCGCTAGCCAACACTCTAGGTGCCCGCGAGGTGTCCAGCTGCGCCGTTTCGAGGCGCTACAAAAGGCGAACAGATGAGCTTCGGATTTGCTACCAGACTGCTACCAGGGCGTTTTTTGCTCTACGCCTCGGGAACCCGCAAAGCCTTGGAAATAATTGGTGCCGCTTAGGTGACTCGAACACCTGACCCCATCATTACGAATGATGTGCTCTACCAACTGAGCTAAAGCGGCCCGGGAAGCGCGAGGTTCCAGGATCGGCTGGGTGATAGACTCAACCGGCCGCTAATTCAAGATGGGCAACCGCGATTTCGAGCCGGCATCCGGCAATTCGTCCCGGCATTTTCCATTGGCGCGGAATAAGCCATCGCCTCGTTTGCTTTTTCGATTACGCGGAGACGTCGCGCCGGACTGCGCGCAAATTGCCCGGCAAGGCGGCAAACGGACTGATTTTATTGCCAAAACGCATCGAAATGGGCGTTGAACAGGCCTGTAAGGCAGAATGCGGGCGCTCGCCCGTTGATTGATTGGTCGCCTGCGGCTAACGATCATGGCAATGTAAGCGAACGGACAGGGGAATTCGCTTGGACGCGATCGAAAAAGCGATCCGCAACGCCTTCGAGAAAGGCAACGCCGAGGACCGGGCATTTCGCGAGCGGGTCTATCGGTCGGCTTTCGCGGCGCTCGACCGCGTGCTCCAGGCCAATCCCGGCGTGACGGTGGAAGCCGCCATCAAGCGCCGTAAGGCGGTG
The DNA here is from genome assembly GCF_040319795.1 of Mesorhizobium sp. M0862. Taxonomy (NCBI): domain Bacteria; kingdom Pseudomonadati; phylum Pseudomonadota; class Alphaproteobacteria; order Hyphomicrobiales; family Phyllobacteriaceae; genus Mesorhizobium; species Mesorhizobium sp. M0862. Next base: position 334,770 of record NZ_JAMYOJ010000003.1, on the reverse strand, counting down.
CAGGAAAAGATCGCCGAGATCGAATCCGAATTCCTGCCCGCGGTCCCCGATGTCGCTGCGCAGACGCAGAGCGCTGCGCAGACACAAGATACCGCGCTGACGCAACGCGTTGCGCAGGCGCAAGACGCCGTACGGGGCGCCGCCGAAGCGCCCGCGGTCGATGCCCCGACAGGTGTCGCGGCCGGACCGTCGCCGGCGATCGTCGTTGATGGACCGGTTCAGCCCGAGGCATCCGACGCGCCGCGTTCGCGCGTGCTGCCGGTCGTCCCCGACATCATGCCTGACGCCACGCTGCCCGGCGCCCCGGCGATCGATATGGCCGATTCCGCGCCGGCCGAGGCCGCGGCGGAAGTGGCGCCTGACCGCGATGAAAGGCGGATAAGGGGCCGCCGCCTGCCGCTGACGGCGATCTTCTTTGGCGTGACGTTGCTCGCCGCCGCCGGCATCGGCCTCTATTTCGCCGTGCAGACCGGAGTCTTCAAGACGCCGGCGCAGCTCGACACGGCGCCTCCCGAAGCGCCGCCGACCGTCGACGATGACGACTTCACGCCGCCTGCCGATACAACTGAGCCGCAGCAGCCTGGCGCGCCGCAGCAGCCTGGTGTCGCCGAACAGACGCGCGACTGGATCAACGTGTTTACACCCACCGATCCAACGCATGTGGCGACCCCGTCCGACGCCAAGGCCGACGTCGTGCAGGACGACACCGGCTCCTTCCTGCGCATCCGCTCCGGCGCTTCCGGCTCGGCCATCAGCTTCGATGTCGGGCAGGGCGTGCTGGAGAAGCTTGCCGGCAAACATGCCGTGTTCGACATCGTCGCCCGCGCCGAGGACGGCAAGGACACGCAGATCTCCGTCGACTGCAATTTCGGCGATCTCGGCGACTGCGGCCGCAAGCGCTATGCGGTCGGCCAGCAGCGTAACGAATATCTGTTCGACGTGAAATTTCCCGACAAGCCCCCGGGCGCGGCCGGCAGCATCGCCATCAACTCCGACTTCGACAAGCAGGGCAAGGCGGTCGACATCTACGAGATCCGCGTTTCGATCGAACCGTGAGCGCTGCCTAGCGATCAAGCAGCGCCTGCAGCGTCTCGATGCGGTCGGCTTCGGCGGTCGGCTTGTCCCAGCGCAGCCGTGAGATGCGGGGAAATCGCATCGCAACGCCGGATTTGTGGCGGGTCGAACGGTTGAGACCTTCGAACGCCACCTCCAGCACCAGGCCTTGGCTGCGGTCGGCGCGCACCGAGCGCACCGGGCCGAAACGCTCGACCGTATTGTCGCGGACAAATTTGTCGATCTGCTTCAACTCCTCGTCGGTGAAGCCGAAATAGGCCTTGCCGACCGGCACCAATTCCTCCGCGCCTTCCGGCCCCGACCAGACGCCGAACGTATAGTCGGAATAAAAGCTCGACCGCTTGCCATGGCCGCGCTGCGCATACATCAGCACAGCATCGACCGTGTGCGGATCGCGCTTCCACTTGAACCACGGCCCTTTCGGCCGTCCCGCGAGATAGGGCGAATCCCAGCGCTTCAGCATCACGCCTTCGATAATCGGGTGCGGCGGCGCGCGGCGCAGTTCCTCCAGCGTTTGCCAATCCGGGAATTCGACGAATGGCGACAGATCGAAACGGTGCGGGTCCAGCGTTGTGATGAAGGCCTCAAGACGGGCCCGCCGCTCGCGGAAAGGTAGCGCGCGCAAATCTTCGCCGTTGATCTGCAGCGCATCGTAGCAGCGCATGAATGCCGGGTATTGCTGCTGTATCTTCGGGGCCACGCTCTTGCGATTGAGCCGCTGTTGCAGGTCCGAAAAGGTGCCGGTCGCCACCGGCTCGCCGACCAGCAATTCACCATCGAGCGCGGCGGAAAAATCCATTGCCTGGGCGAGATCGGGGAATGCGCCGGACACATCGTCGCCGGTGCGCGAATAGAGCCGGCGCACGCCGCCCTCGCACACCGCCTGAACGCGGATGCCGTCCCATTTCCATTCCGCGGCATAGTCGGCCGGATCGAGCTTTTCGAGGTCGCCGTCGCCGACCGGGTTCGACAGCATCACCGGACTGAACAGGGCAAGTGCGGTCCGCTTCGGCTTCTCGGCCTTGCCTTCCAGCCACGCGAACAGCGAGATATAGGGCGGTGTCAGCCCGTGCCACAGCTCCTCGATCTCGGCGACATCGACCTTGCCGAAATCGGCCAGCGCCTGTTTGGCCAGCCGCGCCGAAACGCCGATACGCAAGCCGCCGGTGACGAGCTTGATGATGGCAAAGCGCGCCGAAATGCCGGCGCTGTCGAGCAGCCCGGCCAGCACCTTGGGTCCGTCCGAGCGGCTCGCCGCCTGCAGCTTCGCCACGACATCGCCAAGCGTCGGCTCCCGGTTGGGGATATGTCCCGGCGTCTGCGGCCAAACCAGCGAGACGGTTTCGGCAAGGTCGCCGACATAGTCGTAGGAATAGCCGAACAGCACCGGATCCATGCGCTCGGTGACCAGCGTGCGCAGCATCGCCGGCTTCACCGCCGCAATGTTGAGGTCGCCGGTGATCGCCGCCAGTGCCAGCCCGCGGTCGGGGTCCTCGACGCTGCGGAAATAATCGACGAGCAGCGTCAGCTTGCCATTGCGCGACGGCGTCAGCACCAAGCGGTCGAGGAGTTCGGCAAAGCGGTTCATGGATGCAAGGACCGCGTTGACGGCAGAGGTTTGCGTTCTGGCGCACCCCCCTCTGTCCTGCTGGACATCTCCCCTGCAAGGGGGGAGATTGGCAGCCTTGATCTTGCCGCCCATCTTGCGAGGTTGGCGATTGGCGAAAGCGGAGGTGACATCTGATCTCCCCCCTTGCGGGGGAGATGGCCGGCAGGCCAGAGGGGGGTGGGAAGGATCGCCGCGCCGGCGATTTCTGGATCAAAAATCACCATCAATCGCCCTCGTCCTCATATCCCACCAGGTGCAGTGGCCTGGCGGCGATGCCTTCCAGCTCGCACCAGCGCACCAGCGCTTCCTCGCGGCCGTGCGTCACCCAGATTTCGCCGGCGCCCGTCTCCTTGACGGTAGCGGTCAGTTCATCCCAGTCGGCATGGTCGGAAATGATCAGCGGCAGTTCGACGCCGCCTTGCTTGGCGCGCTGGCGGATGCGCATCCAGCCCGAGGCGAAGCATGAGATCGGGTCGGGAAAGCGCCGCGCCCAGCGGTCGGCGAAGGCCGATGGAGGGCCGACAACGATGGCCCCGGTGAAATCCTGCTTGCCGCCGCTGTCGACGGTTGCCGGCTCCAGCGTGCCGAGGTCGATGCCCTGGCTCTGGTAATATTCGCTGAGCTTGGCCAGCGCGCCGTGGATATAGATCGGCCTGTCATAACCGGCATCGCGCAGCAGCCGCATCACCCGCTGTGCCTTGCCCAGCGCATAGGCGCCGACCAGATGCGATCGCTCGGGAAACTGCGCCGCCGATTTGAGCAGCCGGGCGATCTCCTCCGTGTCGGGCGGATGGTGAAACACCGGCAGGCCGAAGGTCGCCTCGGTGATGAAGACGTCGCATTGGACCGGTTCGAACGGTGCGCAGGTCGCGTCCTTCTGGCGCTTGTAGTCGCCGGAGGCGACGATGCGCCTGCCCTTGTGCTCGACCGCGATCTGCGCCGAGCCCAGCACATGGCCGGCCGGATGGAAGGTGACGCTGACATTGTTCAGCGCCATCGCTTCGCCAAGCACGGCCGCTTGCGTTGTCCCGGCAAAATCCTCGCCATAACGCAACCCCATAATGTCGAGCGTCTGCTGCGTCGCCAGCACCGAACGATGGCCGGATCGGGCATGGTCGGAATGGCCATGCGTGATCAACGCCCGGTCGACTGGCCGCACCGGGTCGATGAAGAAATCGCCGGATGGGCAATAAAGGCCTTCAGGCCGGGGATGGAGCAGGTCGCTGGCGCGCATCCAGTCAAGATAGTGGCTAATTCCAGCGCGGGAAGCCTGTTGCAAGAGACTGCTGACTCGGCCTACAGCCAGCCACCGGCCGCATCAGCCGGCGGGGCCATCGCCATGCAACCGCTGAAAATCTCGTCCGGCGACCTGACCGCCGACCGTCGCGCCGACTATGCCGAGATGCTTTTCGGCTCGGGCGAGCACGCGGCAGCGGCGGAGCTGCTGCTCGGCGCGCTGGAACTGGCGCCGCAATGGGCGGCGGGCTGGTTCCGTCTTGGCGAGATGCAGGAGACAGCCGAGCGGCTCGACGTGGCGGCTCAAGCCTGGGCGACGGCGCTGAAACTGGACCCGGCGGATCGCCTGGGTGCTGCGCTGAAGCTGCAACTCATCGGCAAGGCGCCGGCTGCCGCAGCGCCACCCAGCGCCTTCGTCGAGACGCTGTTCGACCACTATGCCGAGACTTTCGAGGACTCGCTGGTCGACAAGCTCGGCTACCGGCTGCCGGAGTTTCTCGATCGCGCCATTCGCGCGGCAAGACCGGGCCGCTTTTCGCTGGCGCTCGATCTCGGTTGCGGCACCGGTCTGATGGGCGAGAAACTGCGGCCGGTCGCCGAACGGCTGGAGGGCTACGATATCTCCGCCGCCATGCTGAAAAAGGCCCGCTCCAAGGGCGTCTACGACCTGCTCGCCAAGGCCGATCTGCAGCATTTTGCCTATGCCGGGCCGAAAGCCGATCTGGTGGTGGCGGCCGACGTGTTCATCTATGTCGGCGCGCTCGATCGCGTGGTGAAGACCGTCGCCGGCATTCTGGCCACCAATGGCCTGTTTGCCTTTTCCGTCGAAACGCCAGCCAAGGGCGGGGCGGGCGGCGACGCCGGTTTTGCGCTGCAGCCGTCTCGTCGCTACGCCCATTCTCAAGCCTATGTCGAGCGGGTGCTTGCCGCAAACGGCCTGTCGGTGCTGTCGATGCAGCCGACCGTCATCCGCTGGGATCGCCGCCAGCCGGTCGGCGGGCTTGCCGCGCTGGCGGTGCCCTCGTCCAAGGGTTGATGTCTCGTCTTGTTCGAAAACGTGAATAGGATTTTTGCGGCTCGCGCGGCATCAGGTAGGATACAAGCCGAGAAAAGCCCTCGGCAGGCATTGAGGAGGAACACATGCGCTGGAACATGATGGTCTTGGCGTCCTGCCTGGCGATGGCCGGCTGCAGCAGCTCGATGTCGGAGCGGCAGGACCAGGACGTACAATCGTCGCTGCAATATGACAACGTGCCTTGCGACCAGTTGCTGGCGCAGCGCAACGAACTGGCGCAGCAATACCATCTGTCGACGGACGCCAAGCCGAGCTTCTCCAATCCGGCGATGGGCTTCGGCCCGTTCACGCCGGATATGCGCTCCAAAAGCAAGCGCGATACTGATCTGGCAAGTGGCAAGATCGACGCCATGAACCGCTCGATCGTCCGCCGCGACTGCGGCAAGCCCAACAAACAGAAGAAGTTCACCCTGCCGAGCTGAACCTGAACTTCCTCAGTACCCCGCCTTGCGGTCGACCACGTTATCAAGCTTTTCGCCGCGCTCGAAGGCATCCATCTGCCGCAACATGCTCGGCGCCAGGTGGACAGGGTCGGAGGTCGCCGCCGCGTGCGGCGTCACGAACACTTTCGGGTGACTCCAAAGCGGACTGGTCTTCGGCAGCGGCTCGACCTCGAACACGTCGAGGCTCGCCTCCTTCAGCGTGCCGTCGTCCAGCGCTCGCAAGATGTCGGCGTCCTTCTGCAGCCGGCCGCGCCCGGCATTGATCAGCACCGAGCCGCCGAGGCCGTTTCGCTTGCGCAATTCCTTCAGCACGCCGTAATTGATGATGCCGTGCGTGTCCGGCGTCAGCGGCAACAGCACCACCAGTATGTCGGTGGCGTTGAGGAAGGGGATCAGCCCGGCCTCTCCGGCATAGGTCGCAACGCCTTTCATGGCCTTGTCGCTCCGCGACCAGCCATTGACGGCAAAGCCGAGCGACAACAGCACCGATGCCGCCGCGCGGCCGAGATTGCCGAGCCCCATAATGCCGACCGAGATGTCACCGGCCGGCCGCTGCGGCGGTTCGTGCCAGGTCTTCTTCGGCTGCTGCGCACGATAGAGCATGCCCTGGCGGTGATGGTCGAGCACGCGCCAGACGACATATTCGGTCATGTACTGCGTCAGGTTCTCGGCGACCACTTTGACGATCGGCACATCGGGCAGGCCGGGATCGGCGAAGATGTGGTCGACGCCGGCGCCGATCGAGAAGATTGCGCGCAGATTGGGCAGCGATTTCAGTAGGTTCGGCTTCTGCTTCCACACCACCGCATAGGTGATCGACGGATCCGAAGCGCCGTCCGGCTCCAGCACCACTTCGCGCTCGGCCGACAGCAGCTCGCGCCAGCGCTGCGGATGAAAGCCGGTGACGGCAAGCAGGATTTTGCCTTTTTCCATTTGCGGATTGTATTCCCTGTTATTCGCTGACGATACCGACCGGCGCCGTCTCGATCTTGAACGCGGCCGAGATCAGCGCCTTCGTATAGTCGGTCTGCGGCCGCTCGAAAATCTGTTCGGAAGGGCCGGCTTCGACGATCTTGCCATTGCGCATGACGATGACGTCATTGGCAAGGGCGCGAATGACTTTCAGATCGTGGCTGATGAACAGATAGGCAAGGTCGTGCCTGGCCTGCAGATTGCGTAAGAGGTCGACCACTTGCGCCTGCACGCTCATGTCGAGCGCCGAGGTCGGTTCGTCCAGCATGACGAAGCGTGGATTGAGCACCATGGCGCGCGCAATGGCGACGCGCTGGCGCTGGCCGCCGGAAAATTCATGCGGATAGCGGTTCCTGGTCGCCGGATCGAGCCCGACCTCCTTCAGCACGGCGACGACCTTGTCGTCGCGTTGGTCGGGCGACAGCTTCGGCTCGTGGATCTTCAAGCCTTCCTCGATGATCTCCGAGACCGACATGCGCGGGCTGAGCGAGCCGAACGGGTCCTGGAAAACGATCTGCAACTCGCGGCGCAGCGGCCGCATGGCGTTGAAGGAAAGTTGGTCGATGTCGCTGCCGTTGAACTGGATGGTGCCGGTCGATGAGATCATCCGCGCCAGCGCCAGGCCGAGCGTCGTCTTGCCGGAGCCGGATTCGCCGACAACGCCGAGGGTCTGGCCGGCGCGCACGGTGACGTCGATGCCGTCCACCGCCTTCACATTGTCGACGGTGGTGCGAAAGAAACCCTTTTTTATCGGGAACCAAACCTTGATGTCCTTGCCGGTCATCACAGGCTTGGCGGCGTCGTTGGCGGCCGGCGGCTTGCCTTTCGGCTCGGCGGCCAACAGGTGCTTGGTATAGGCGTGTTGCGGGTTGGCGAAGATGTCCTTCGTCGGTCCGGTCTCGACGATCTTGCCCTTGGTCATCACGCAGACGCGGTCGGCGATCTTGCGGAGGATGCCGAGATCATGGGTGATGAACAGCATTGACATGCCCTTGCGGCTCTTCAGCCCCGCCAGCAATTCGAGGATCTGCGCCTGGACAGTGACGTCGAGCGCCGTCGTCGGTTCGTCGGCGATCAGCAGTTCAGGCTCGTTGGCCAGCGCCATGGCGATCATGACGCGCTGGCGTTGGCCGCCGGACAGCTGGTGCGGATAGGCGTCGAGCCGCTTCTCCGGTTCGCGTATGCCGACCTCGTTGAGCAGCGCCAGCGTGCGCGCCTTGGCCTGGCGGTCGCCCATGCCCTGGTGCAGCGCCAGGATCTCGACGATCTGCTGCTCGATCGTGTGCAGCGGATTGAGCGAGGTCATCGGCTCCTGGAAGATCATGGTGATCTTGTTGCCGCGCACGCTGCGCAACTGCTTTTCGTTCATCGCCAAAAGGTCGGCGCCCTGGAACAGGATCTTGCCCGAGGGATGGCTGGCCGTCGGGTAGGGCAGAAGCTTCAGCACCGACAGCGCCGAGACCGATTTGCCGGAACCGGATTCGCCCACAAGCGCCACCGTCTCGCCCTTGGCGAGGTCGAAGGAGATGTGGTCGACGGCGGTCGACTCGTTGCCGCCTTGGGTGAAGGCAACGCTGAGATCGCGGACGGAGAGCAGGAGTTCGCTCATCGGAACGCCTTGCGCGGGTCGAAGGCATCGCGCGTTGCTTCACCGATGAACACCAACAGCGACAGCATCAGCGAGATGACGATGAAGCCCGATATACCGAGCCAGGGGGCATTGAGGTTACTCTGCGCCTGTTTTAGCAGTTCACCGAGCGACGCGGTGCCGGGCGGCAGGCCGAAGCCGAGATAGTCGAGCGAGGTCAGTGTCGAGATCGAGGCGCTGACCAGGAAAGGCATGAAGGTCAGCGTCGCCACCATGGCATTAGGCAGAAGATGGCGCAGCATGATGGTGCGGTTGGACACACCAAGCGCGCGGGCCGCGTTGACATATTCGAAGTTGCGTGCGCGCAGGAATTCGGCGCGCACCACGCTGACAAGCGACGTCCAGGAGAACAGCAGCATCAGCCCGAGCAGGATGAAGAAGCCCGGCGGCAGGATGGCGGCGACGATCAGCAGCAGATACAGCAGCGGTATCGCCGACCAGATTTCTATGAAGCGTTGAAAGAGAAGGTCGGTCCAGCCGCCGAAATACCCTTGCAGCGCGCCGGCGGCGACGCCGATAACCGACGAACCCGCAGTCAGGATCAACCCGAACAGCACGGAAATCCTAAACCCGTAGATGATGCGCGCCAGCACGTCGCGCGCCTGGTCATCGGTACCCAGCCAGTTCCAGTTGCCGACAATGCAGTCAGGATCGGCAGCGCCTTGCGGATATTGGCTGCATCGCCTCTGCGCGTCGTATTCCCATGACGGTTTTGCGGGAGCGGCGTCGGGGATCGCATTGTTGACGGTGCGGTAGGAATAGCGGATTGGCGGCCAGATCATCCAGCCATTGGCGTTGATCTCGTCGCGGATGACCGGGTCGCGATAGTCGGTGACGGCGTAGAAGCCGCCGAATTTTTCCTCGGGGTAGGCGACCGCCACCGGGAACAGGATCTCGCCTTTGTAGTAGGCGACGATCGGCCTGTCGTTGGCGATCAGTTCGGCAAACAGCGACAGCACGAACAGAGCGAGGAATATCCACAACGACCAGTAGCCGCGCCGGTTGGCCTTGAAGTTCTGCCAGCGCCGCTTGTTGAGCGGCGACAGCCAGGGGCGGGCGATCCTTGTCGGTGTGATCTCGGCTGCAGCCTGCGTCATCAGACGTCTCTCCGCTCGAAATCGATGCGCGGATCGACCCATGTGTAGATCAGGTCGGACAACAGCGTCACGAACAAACCAAGCAGCGAAAATATATAGAGGTTGGCGAACACGACCGGATAGTCGCGCGCCAACACGGACCTGAAACCGAGCAGCCCGAGACCGTCGAGGGAAAAGATGTTCTCGATCAAAAGCGAGCCGGTGAAGAAGGCCGAGATGAAGGCCGCTGGAAAGCCGGCAATGACGATCAGCATTGCGTTGCGGAACACATGTCCGTAAAGCACCCGCCGCTCCGACAGGCCCTTGGCACGGGCCGTCACCACATACTGTTTGCGTATCTCTTCCAGGAAGGAGTTCTTGGTCAGCAGCGTCGTCGTCGCGAAGGCCGACAGCACCAGCGCCGTCAGCGGCAAGGTCATGTGCCAGAAATAATCGACGATCTTGTCGGGCCACGACAATTGGTCCCAATTGTCGGAGACGATGCCGCGCAGTGGGAACCAGTCCCAGAACGAGCCGCCGGCGAAAAGCACCATCAGCAATATGCCGAACAGGAAGGCCGGTATGGCATAGCCGACGATGATCACGCCGCTGGTCCAGATGTCGAAGGCGGAGCCGTCCTTGACCGCTTTGCGGATGCCAAGGGGAATCGAAATCAGATAGGAGAGCAGCGTGATCCACAGCCCGAGCGAGATTGAAACCGGCATCTTCTCCAGGATCAGGTTGAGTACCGAAATGTCACGGAAATAGCTGTCGCCGAAATCGAAGCGCGCGTAGTTCCACAGCATCATGCCGAAGCGTTCGAGAGGCGGTTTGTCGAAGCCGAACTGCTTTTCCAGCTTCTTGATGAATTCAGGATCGAGCCCTTGCGCGCCGCGGTACTTCGAACCGACATCGCCGGCCACATCGAAATTGCCGCCACCTCCTGCATCGCCGCCGCCACTGCCGAGCCGATCGTTGCCGCCCTGGTTGGTCAGGCTGGCAATGACCTGCTCGACCGGTCCACCCGGTGCGAATTGAGTGACGACGAAAGCAACCGCCATGATGCCGAACAGGGTCGGTATCATCAGCAGGATACGGCGCAGTATGTAGGCGCCCATCAGCTTTCACCCTCCCCCTTGTGGGGAGGGTCGATTCGCGAAGCGGAGCGGGGTGGGGGTAGTCTCGATCCGGCGTACGCCGTCACACCGCCACCCCGGTTCGCCATTCGTGCTGCGCACGAAGTGCTCACCGACCCTCCCCACGAGGGGGAGGGTAAAGTGCCGCGCAACAGCCTACCCTTTGCCAATTTTTGCCGCCTTGCCCTTGTCGACCCACCACAGCGCTTCGACCGGGAAGTCGAAATCGGGTTTCCGCTCGGGAAAACCGAACATGTCCCAATAGGCGCTTCGATGATTCGCCAGGAACCAACTTGGAATCCAATCCCTCCGTGCACGCAAGACCCGGTCGAGCGCGCGCATGGCAATTGTCAGGCTTTCGCGACCCTCGGCGGCACCTGCGGCGTCAACCAGGGCGTCGATGGCCGGGCTCGACGTTCCCGGCAGATTGCGAGAGCCCGATACGGTAGCTGCTCGCGAATGGAAAATGGTTTCGAGGTCATCACGGGTTGGCGTCGCCGGAAACGAGGCCGCGACCGAGACGAGGTCGTAGTCGAACGAATTCTGCCGCAGCTGATATTGCGCGGCATCCACCAGCCGGATCGAGGCATCGATGCCGACCGCCTTCATGTTTTCGACCCAGGGCGAGTAGACCTGTTCGAAGACTTCGTCGTCGACAAGAAACTCTGCGGACAACCGACCACCCTTGTCGTTCACGACGAAATTGCCGGACCGTTTCCAGCCGGCCTCGGCCAGAAGCTTGGCCGCCTTGCCAAGCAACTGCCGGTCGCGGCCGGAGCCGTTCGACGCGTCCTGGATCACGGCTTCGCCAAAAGCCTCGGCGGGAATCTGCTCACGCAGCGGCTCAAGAAGAGCCAATTCTTGTGGCGACGGTCTGCCCTCGGCGCGAAATTCGGATTTCTCGAAGCAGGATTGCGAGCGCTCATAGGAACCGTAGAAGAAATTGCGCCGCGTCCATTCGAAGTCGAAGCAGAGCCCGATCGCCTGCCGCACGCGCGAGTCGCGAAACTGCTCGCGCCGCTGGTTGACGGCGGTGCCCTGCATCGAAGGCACCGTTTCGGCCGGGAATTCGTGCTTCACCACCTTGCCGGCAGTGAAGGCTGGGAAGTCGTAGCCGGTCGCCCAGACGCGCGAGGTGAATTCCTCCCTGTAGAGGATTTCTCCCTTCTTGAACGCTTCGAAGGCAACGCTACGGTCCTGATAGAACTCAACGCGGATCCGCTGAAAATTGTTCTGGCCGCGATTGACCGGCAGGTCGTTGCCCCAATAATCAGCCACACGCTCATATTCGATCCAGGCCCCTGCCGACCAGCGACCGACCTTGTAGGCGGCTGACCCCAACGGCGGGTTCATCTGCGAGGAATTGAACGGGTTGGCCGTGTAGAACGCCTTCGACAGGACGGGGAACTCGACCACGTTGAGGATGGTGCGGCTTGTCTGCTTGCCGGAAAACCTAAGCTGCAGTGTGTGGGCATCCACGGCAATCGCGTCATCCAGATGCGTTAGCGGCAGGGAATAGTACGGGTGCCCCTTGTCCTTGAGCAGCTTGAAGGTGAAGGCGGCATCCTCTGCCGTCAATGGCGTGCTGTCATGGAAGCGGGCCTGCGGGCGCAGCGAGAAGGTGAAGTCGTTGCGGTCGTCGGAAATCGTCACGCCGTCAGCGATCAGCCCGTAAACGGCGTCAGGTTCGTCGTACGCTCTCACCATCAGTGAATCGAAGCACATCTCCGTACGCTGGGGCGAATCGCCTTTGGGAACGAACGAATTCAGCGTGTTGAAGGTCAGCGGCGTCTGGTTTGCAAGCCAGTTGCGCGGCAGGAAGTTGAAGATGCCACCTTGCGGCGCATCGACATTGACATAGTCGAAATGAGTGAAGTCCGGCTTGTATTTGAGGTCGCCGAAAGCCGACAGTCCATGCAGTTTCACGCCGGTTGGGCTGGCGGCGAAAGCCTTGCCCGGCAGCAGCGCAGCAACGGCCGCGGCGCCACTGAGGGCCAGGAAATCGCGGCGAGGGAGCCCCGCCATCAATTGCTGCCCTTGTACTTGGCGGCCAGGGCCTTTTCCTTGTCCGCATCGATCCACCAGGAATCGATATCGGCGCCACGGTAGCCGGGCTGCTTTTCCGGGATGCCGAACTTGTTCCAGTAAGCCAGCCACACAACGGCGCGATAGTATTGCGGCACCACATAGTAATTCCACAGCAGCACGCGATCGAGCGCATGGGTGGTGGCGACGAGGTCATCGCGATCCGTGGCAAAAATGATGCGGTCGACAAGGGCGTCAACGACCGGGTTCTTGATGCCGGAATAATTGCGCGATGCCGGTGTGTCGGCGGCCTTGGAGCTCCAGAAATCGCGCTGCTCGTTGCCGGGCGATTCCGACTGTTGGAGCTGTCCTGTGATGACGTCGTAATCGAAATTTCTGACGCGGTTGGTGTACTGGCTCGGGTCGACGATGCGCAGTGTCGCATCGACGCCGATCTTGCGCAGATTGGCGATCCAGGGGCTGGAAATGACCTGGTCGGTTTCATTCGAGCCTAGGATTTCAAACTTGAATGGCTCGCCGGTCTTGGCGTTGACCATCTTGCCGCCCTTGATCACCCAGCCGGCCTGGGCGAACAGGTCGACCGCCTGCTTCAGATATTTGCGCTCGGCCTGCGGCGAATCGTAGACCGGCAGCTTGAATTCCTGCGTGAACAGCTCCGGCGGCAGCTTGTCGCGGTACTTCTCCAGGATCTCCAGCTCCTTGCCTTGCGGCAGGCCGCTCGAGGCCAGTTCCGTGCCTTGGAAATAACTGTGGGTGCGGGTGTTGAAACCGAAGAACAGCGTGCGGTTCATCGATTCGAAATCGAAGGGATAGGTGAGCGCGGCCCTGACCAGACGATCGGCAAACAGCTTGTGTCTCTGGTTGAGCATGAAAGCCTGCATCGGCTCGGGCGAGGTGGTCTTGAACTCCTGCTTGATCACATCGCCGGCCTTGATCGCCGCGAAATCATAAAATGTCGCCCAGCGCTTCGAGCTGTTTTCCGGCTTGATATCGTCGAGGCCACCTTTCTTGAACGCCTCCCAGGAGGCGTTGTCGTCAAGAATGTAGGTGAAGTGCTGCGTGTCGAAATTCTCCCGGCCGATCTTCACAGCCAGCTTGGCGCCCCAATAGTCGGGGACACGCTGCCAGACGATTTCCGACCCCGCCTTGAAGCTGGCGATCTTGTATGCAGCCGAGCCCAGCGGCGGCTCCAGCGTCCCCTTGGTGATGTCGCGCTTCTTGCCATTGGCGTCGGTGCCTTCCCACCAATGCTTGGGCAGCACGACAAGGTCGCCGAGGATCTTGGGCAGTTCGCGATTGCCCTTCTGGTCGAAGTGGAACTCGACCTCACGGTCCGAGACAGCGACGGCGTCGGTGACGTTTTCGAAATAGCGGCTGTACATCGGGCTGTTGGCCTTCAGCACCTGGAACGACCAGATCACGTCGTCAGTGGTGATACGCTGTCCGTCATGCCATTTCGCCCGTGGGTCGAGCCGGTAGGTGGCCGAGGAATAGTCGGTAGGGTACTTGTAGGCATCGGCGATGAGCGGGTGGCTGACGCTGCCTTCGTCAGTCGCTTGATCCATGAGCGTGTCGTAGAGCAGGCCGCCGCCAAATGGCTGCAGGCCGGCCGCCGGCGATCCCTGAACGATATAGGGATTGAAGCTGTCGAACGTGCCGGAAACGACCGAATTGTAGGTACCGCCCTTCGGTGCATCCGGATTCACATAATCGTAGCGCTGGAAGTTCTCGCCATATTTGGACGGGCCGATCAGCGAAGAGGTGGTGTGCCATTCCTGGGGGAAGGCTGCCTGCAGGCCGCCTGCGAGGGCGCCCACAACCAGAAAGGACCTCAGAAGCGTTCGGCCAACCGTCATGCGTTCTCCTCGTCGCGATGCCCGGCAATCCTAAATGATTTGACGCCGGTGAAAACCGCCATGCGGCGGCTTTGTCGCCGCATATGCGATTTTCCTAACAAAAAGCCGGGCTGAACCCGGCTTTTTTGAGGTCATGGAGATGACAATTCGGTTATTTGGCGGGCGCCGGTGCCGGCGTCGCAGGGGCGGGAGCTGCACCTTCAGCCGGCTTGGCCGGAGCGGCACCCTCGGCCGGCTTGGCCGGCGCCGTTGCATCGGCGGCGGCACCTGGCGTCGGCAGCGGCTTCGGGCTATCCGACAGCGTGCGCAGATAGGCAATGACGTTGGCGCGGTCCTCGTCCTTCGGCAGGCCGGCAAAGCCCATCGCCGTGCCCTTCACGAATTTCTTCGGCGAGGTGATGAAGTGGTTGAGATTGTCATAGGTCCACTTCTCGGCGCCGCCCTTGGAAAACTCTTTCATGCCGGCCGAATAGGCAAAGCCCTCATGCTCGGCGACGGGGCGGTCGACGATGTCCCAGAGATCCGGGCCGACCTTGTTGGGGCCGCCTTTTTCGCCGGAATGGCAGGCCTGGCATTTCTTAAAGACGGCCGCACCTTGCTCGACATTGGCGGTGGCCAAAAGGTCGGCGATCGGCTTGGCCTCCGCCGCGGGTCCGGCGGCGCCGCCTTCGGCAGGCTCCGTCGCCTCGATGGCAAAGCCGGGTTTTTCCGGCGCGGGCGAGGCAAACAGGGCGTCGGACACCAAACCGACCGAGAAGACGACGAAACAGGTTCCAAGCAACCCGGCGAGCAGTTTGTTGACTTCGTTGGAATCCATACGCCCCAGGGCTCCCTTTTCCGGCGGACCTCTCCGTCCACTCCGTCCGTCGGTATCGTGACCCACCCCGTCGAGCCGGTCAAATCGGGCGGAAACTAGGTCTTTTGCTTGGGCGTTGCAACACCTATAAGGGCGCTTCCAGTGAGACCTTTTGCCACTTTCCCCATCCTCTTTCGAACGCCTTGCAACCTCGATGTCCACGCTCATCCTGATCCCGGCCCGCATGGCCTCGACGCGCCTGCCGGGCAAGCCGCTGGCCGACATAGCCGGCGCGCCGATGATCGTCCATGTCGCCCGCCGCGCCGCTGAGGCTGGGCTTGGCCGGGTGGTGGTGGCAACCGACACGCGCAACGTGGCCGAAGCGGTGCGCGCGCACGGTTTCGAGGCGGTGATGACGCGCACCGACCACGAATCCGGCTCCGACCGTATCTTCGAGGCGCTGACCGCGCTCGACCCCGATCGCAAGGTCGAAACCATCGTCAATGTGCAGGGCGACCTGCCGACCATCGATCCCAAGATCATCGGTGCGGCGCTGAAACCGTTCGAGGACGCTGCGGTCGACATCGCCACGCTCGGCGTCGAGATCGTCCGCGACGAGGAAAAGGCCAACCCCAACGTCGTCAAGATCGTCGGTTCGCCGTTGTCGGCGACGCGGCTGAAGGCGCTCTATTTCACCCGCGCCACCGCGCCCTGGGGCGAGGGGCCGCTCTATCACCATGTCGGCCTCTACGCCTATCGGCGCTCAGCCCTCGAACGCTTCGTCGCGCTAAAACCGTCGCCGCTCGAACGGCGCGAGCGGCTGGAGCAGTTGCGGGCGGTGGAGGCCGGTATGCGCATCGATGCCGAGATCGTGCAATCGCTGCCGCTCGGCGTCGACACGCCGGAAGACCTCGAACGCGCCAGACAAATTCTTTGCTGAGAAGACAAATCCTTTCCTGACACCGCAGATCCTTTCAAACCTGAGATATCGGCATGCCTGACAAGACCAACAGAATAGCCTTCCAGGGCGAACCGGGCGCCAATTCCGACACCGCCAGCCGCAACATGTTCCCTTCGATGGAGCCGTTGCCGTGCCCCACCTTCGAGGATGCCTTCAACGCGGTCGAGACCAACAAGGCCGACCTCGCCATGATCCCGATTGAAAACACCATCGCCGGCCGCGTCGCCGACATCCATCATCTCTTGCCGGAATCGAAACTCCACATCGTCGGCGAATATTTCCTGCCGATCCACTTCCAGCTGATGGTGCTGCCAGGCGTCAAACGCGAAGAGATCAAGACCGTGCACAGCCATATCCATGCGCTGGGACAGTGCCGCAAATACATCCGCAAGAACGGTTGGAAGCCGGTGATCGCCGGCGACACGGCGGGCTCTGCGAAGCTGGTCTCGGAGCTCAAGGACCGCACCATGGCCTCGCTCGCCCCGGCGCTAGCCGCAGAACTCTACGGCCTCGACATCATCGAGAAGAACGTCGAGGACACGGATTCGAATGTCACCCGCTTTGTCGTGCTGACCAAGGACAAGCGATTGGCCGAACGGCCCTCGGCCGACACCAAGATGATGACGACCTTCATGTTCCGTGTCCGCAACGTGCCGGCTGCGCTCTACAAGGCAATGGGCGGTTTCGCCACCAACGGCGTCAACATGACGAAGCTGGAGAGCTATCAGTTGGGCGCCTTCACCGCGACGCTGTTCTACGCCGATATCGAGGGCCATCCCGACGACCCACTGGTCAAGCTGGCGCTGGACGAACTGCGCTTCTTCTCGCGCGAAGTGCGCATTCTGGGTGTCTATCCCGCCAGCGAGTCGCGCGAGCAGTGGAAGGTCTCGGACTAAGGTTCCTCTAAACCAGCAGGGTCAGCGGCACATAGTCGATTTCCATGAAGGTTTCGACTTCCGGGATCCAGCGGTCGCGCACGAAGGCAACGTGGTCGGGATGCTCGTTATATCTGGTGTAGGCGGCCTGATCGACGAACTCCATCGAGAAGCCGAAGTGATAGTCGTTCTTCGGGCTGACTTGCCGCAGCGGCTCGAAATGGGTGACGCCCTTGATTGCGCTGAGAATGCGCTTGGCATCGGAGAGGAACCGCTTTTCCTCCAGCGAGTACTGCGGGTGCTTCAGGGTGAAAACCACGGTGTGACGGATCATTTTTTGCTCCCGTTAAGCAATTCCAGGAAAAGTGTGAAGCGGTTTTCCGTCCGGAATTGCGTAAAATAACAAGTCTTATTCGCTGTCGACCCAGGCGCGGATCAGATGATGCGCGATCGCGCCTTTCGGCGGCGTGACCAGATTGTCCTTGTGCGTCCTCTCCAGCATGGAACGCACCTCGTCGCGAAAAAACCAGCGGCAATCTTCCAACTCGTTGAGATCGGCCTGGATGTCGTCATTGAGCGGTTCGCCGAAACAGCCGATCATCAGCGAATAGGGGAACGGCCAGGGTTGGCTGGCATGGTAGACGACGCGGCCGAGCCGGATGCCGGCTTCCTCCAGCGTTTCGCGGCGCACCGCCGCCTCGATCGTCTCGCCCGGCTCGATGAAGCCGGCAAGCGCCGAGTACATGCCGGGCCCGAAATGTCGGCCGCGGCCGAGCAGGCATTTTTCCCGCGTCGCCGTCAGCATAATCGCCACCGGATCGGTGCGTGGAAAGTGCTCGGTGCCGCAATTTGGGCAATGGCGCTTGTAGCCGCCGGCCCGCATTTGCGATTCATGGCCGCATTTGCTGCAGAAGCGATGGGTGGCATGCCAGGCAAGCAGGGCGGCGCCTTGCGCCAGCGCGCCCGCTGCCGCCTCGTCGATCAGCCCCTGAATATAGACCGAGCGATAATCGATCGCCTTCATGGTCTCCGGTAGCTGTTCGGGATCGAGGCCGACCGGCACGGCAAGTACCGGGCCGCTCTCGGCAAAGCCAAGCAGCACGCCTTGTGCGAGTGATGGCTGCAGCTTCTGGCTCTCAGCCAGATCGAACCAAGGGTCGAAGCTGCCATCGTGCAATTTCAGATACAGCCGTCCGCCATGCATCGGCAGAAGACGTGCCGAGGGATCGGCCAACGCCCTTTCGACGGAATCGTCGGCGCGGTTCTCGGATTGCCGATCAATCGTGTTTCCGGCGAAGCCGACGAACTGGCTCGGTTCGCGCAAGGGCGCGTCAAAGAGGCGAAAGGTCATGGAAGCTCGAACGTCTAGGAATGGACACAGGCGGCTTATAGCGCCGCCTTGATCTGTTGCGCAAACTGGCGGATGCCTGAACGCTCATAGGGCTCGCGCATGCCGTGCCCCCACACCGGCCCCGGCCAGCCCGGATCGCCTTCCGAGCGGGCGATGACGTGGACATGCAATTGCCGAACGATGTTGCCGAGCGCGCCGGTGTTGATCTTGGTGCAGCCCGTGGTTCTTTTCAGCGCCTGCGCCACCATGTTGGTCTCGAAGGTCAACATCGCCTGGTCGAGCGGCGTCATGTCGTGGATTTCTTCGGCCCCCGGCCGCTGCGGCACCAGGACCAGCCATGGCCAGCGGCTATCGTTCATCACCCTGAGCTCGCACAGGCCGAGCCACATCAGCTGCTCGCTATCCGCCTCCAGCCTGGAGTCGAGCGTGAATCCGGCCTTGAGGCCCGGTAGCATTGGCGTTTCCCTTGCGCTTCTCGCATTATTCCCAAACTCATGACGCTAGAGCGGCTGCACGGGGGCTGCAAGCGATTCATTGAGCGGCGGAGTTCAAGGGCATCCGATTCTCAATGCACCCTTGCATTTGATTGCTGAATTGCCGATATGGAACGCGGGAGGTTGGTGGTGGACGATCCACTCGCCAACCGGGTCAGGTCCGGAAGGAAGCAGCCCTAACGAGCCCGGAACGGGTCATTGTTCCAGCCTCCCACCTCATCGGCCCCTCTCGCGACATTGACGACGCATTGCAGCGCGGGCGAGACTATTGGAGCAATTCCAGGGAAAGTGTGAGCGGTTTCCCGTCCGGAATTGCGTTAAAGCAAAGGGTAGAGCGGTTTGCCGTTTCAGAAAACGGTGAAACGATCTAGCAGGAATCGGCTACGCTGAGACGCGGCCTTTTGGAGCTTTACGGGCGAATGAGCGAAGCCGGAAATTCGGACCCCGAAAACCTGGAGAAGCAAAAGGCCGTCGCCTATCGCGTGCTGGCGCGCAAATATCGTCCGTCGAATTTCTCCGAACTGATCGGCCAGGAGCCGATGGTCCGCACTTTGACCAACGCTTTCTCCACAGGCCGCATCGCCCAGGCCTGGATGCTGACCGGCGTGCGCGGCGTCGGTAAGACCACGACGGCGCGCATCCTGGCACGGGCGCTCAACTACAAGACGCCGACGGTCGATCATCCCTCGGTCGACCTCGCCTTCCTGGGCGAGCACTGCCAGGCGATCATGGAAGGCCGCCATGTCGACGTCATCGAGATGGACGCCGCGTCGCATACCGGCATCGACGACATCAGGGACATTATCGAGCGCGTGCGCTATGCCCCGGTGTCGGCGCGCTACAAAGTCTACATCATCGACGAAGTGCACATGCTCTCCACCCAGGCCTTCAACGGCCTGTTGAAGACGCTGGAAGAGCCGCCGCCGCACGTCAAATTCATCTTTGCCACCACCGAAATCCGCAAAGTGCCGATCACCGTGCTGTCGCGCTGCCAGCGTTTCGACCTGAGACGCATCGATGCCGGCGCACTGGTCGCGCACCTCTCCTCGATTGCCGGCAAGGAAGGCATATCGGTCGACGACGACGCGCTGGCGATGATCGCGCGCGCCGCCGAAGGCTCGGCCCGCGATTCGCTCTCCATCCTCGACCAGGCGATCGCCCATGGCGGCGGCGCCGTCAGCGCCGAAGCGGTGCGCGCCATGCTGGGTCTCGCCGACCGCGCCCGCATCGTCGACCTGTTCGAACATGTCATGAAGGGCGATGTGGCGGCCGCCCTTGCCGAATTCCGCAACCAGTACGACACCGGCGCCGATCCGACTGCCGTGCTGACCGATCTGGCCGAATTCAACCACCTCGTCACCCGGCTGCGCTTCGTGCCGACGGCTGCCGACGACGCTTCCCTGTCCGAGGATGAGCGCCGCCGCGGCGCCGACTTCGCCAGCACGCTGTCGGTCAAGGTTCTGTCGCGAACCTGGCAGATGCTCTTGAAAGGCATTCCCGAGGTGCAGTCGTCCAACCGACCGGTCAGCGCCGGCGAGATGGTGCTGATCCGGCTGGCGCATGCCGCCGACCTGCCGACGCTGGACGAGGCGCTGAAATCTCTGGAGAGCGGCGCTCCGGCGTCCGGTGGTGTTTCACGCCCGAATGGTGCGCCGGTAAATGCCGGCAATGGCGGCGGCGCCAGCGCGGTAGCGCAGACCCGGATGCCGTCCGGGCCAGCCGGTGCGCAAACCATGCGATTGGTCGACGCGCCCCCGGTCGCCTTTGTCGCGCCTCCGCAGCCGGTCGTGGAGCCGCAATCGCCGCCGCTGAAATCGCTGGCCGATATTGTCGCTCTTGCCGACGCGCAGCGTGACATCGCCTTCAAGGTGCTGGTCAAGAGCTGTATTCGCCTGGTGCGCATCGAACCCGGCCGTATCGACGTCGGCCTGACCGCTGATGCGCCCAAGATGCTGCTCAACGACTTGACGACGAAGCTGCGGGCCTGGACCGGCCGCAACTGGCTGGTGTCGCTGTCGAAGGAACAGGGCGGCCAGACGTTGGCCGAGATGGAATCGACCAGGCGCGAGACTGCTTTCTCCGATGCGAAAAGTGATCCGGCGGTGGCCGCCATCCTCGCGCGCTTTCCCGGCGCCAAGATCATCGACGTGCGCATTCCCGACGCGCCGGAAGTCGACACCGACAAGGCCGAAGTGCCGGTCGAGCCGCCGTCCGACGACGACGAAACCTGACCACAGTACGAATCCGCAAAGGACCCGACCATGAAAGATCTTCTCGGCCTGATGGGCAAGGCGAAGGAAATGCAGGCCAAGTTTCAGGCCATGCAGGACGAGATCGCCACGCTTGAAGCAAGCGGGCAGGCCGGCGGCGGCCTGGTCAGCGTCACGCTGACCGGCAAGTTCGAGATGAAGTCGCTGAAGATCGATCCCTCGCTGTTCAAGGAGGACGAGGTCGAGATTCTCGAAGACCTACTGCTGGCCGCTCACAATGACGCCAAAAATAAGGTCGAGCAGATTATGCAGGAGAAGACCAAGGCGCTGACGGCAGGCTTGCCGATCCCGCCCGGAATGAAATTGCCGTTCTGAGCCGGCTCCAAGCAGTTAATTGATTATGAAGGGAAATCGGCTGCGGAGGCTGTTGTTAAGACTTTCTCCGGCTTTGCTCACGCGGACATATCCGGGCATTTATAAAGTTTTACCTATGCTGCACGAAAGCTAATCCTTTAGCCATCTTTTTGCCTTTAAGAGTCTCATTCTTGCCACATCTCGGGGCGGGGTGGCATCTGGACAATGAGGCATTTTTGTTGATCGCGACGCGATGGAAGACGCCGCTTCTGCTCGGCATC
Source organism: Mesorhizobium sp. M0862 (assembly GCF_040319795.1). NCBI lineage: Bacteria > Pseudomonadati > Pseudomonadota > Alphaproteobacteria > Hyphomicrobiales > Phyllobacteriaceae > Mesorhizobium > Mesorhizobium sp. M0862. The sequence goes on along the minus strand of NZ_JAMYOJ010000003.1, from coordinate 313,277 downwards.
ATCTTCTCCCCTATGTTCCTGGCCGGTTGCAGCCAGACCACGTCTTCGCACGGCCTGTCGGTCGCCAGCCTGACCGACGCCATCACGCCCAGCTTCCTTTCGACGCGCGCCTACCGCAACACGCCGAAGGAGAAGGAATGCCTGGAGCGGGCGATGTTCTTCGAGTCCAACCGCTCGAGCCGTGACGGCATGATCGCCGTCGGCACGGTGGTGATGAACCGGCTGCGCTCCGGCAATCATGGCAGCACCATTTGCCAAGTGGTTGGCGAACCGGGCCAGTTCGCGCCCGGCGTGATGACGCGGGCGATGAATTCGAAAGCGATGCCCGATGTCGAGGAGGCCGCCGATGCGGTGCTGAAGGGCGAGCGCAAGGCCAAGCTGAAGAACACGATGTACTTCCACACCGCCGGCCTGAGGTTCCCCTACAAGAACATGCATTACACCATGGTTGCCGGCGGCAACGCCTTCTACGAGAAGCGCGGCCGCAACTGGCAGCCGCTGCCGGATGAATCCACGACCATGGTTGCCTCGGGGACGCCGCGCGCGCCTGTGCCTGAAGCGCCGGTGCAGGTTGCCTACGCCGAGCCGGTGGTGAAGACCATTGTCCGTCCAGATCCTGCCAAGCAGGCCGCGGCGGTTCGCGCAGCCAAGGCGACACGTGCCCCGGCCGAGCAGACCTATGTGACGGCTTTCGCGGCGCCCGCCAAGAGCGCCCGCGTCGCCGCCAAGCAGACGGAGGTGGCGATGCAGGAGCCGATGGCCGAGCCGGATGCCTCGCGTTTCGGCGGCACGCTGAACGCCCGCTACATCACCTCGGTTCCATCGGCGACGCAGGAAGCGTCGATGGGCTTCCAGTCGACGCCTGAGAACACCGACGCTATCGGCGCAATGATCGTCGATCAAACCCGGCCGCTCTCAGCCTACTGACGCCCAGAACATTTTCCGAGCCCGCCATGGCAGCATGGCGGGCTCGGTGCGTATGCGGCATGTTTCAAAGCGCGCGGAAAAATCCTAGATCAGTGCGATGTCGAAGCGAATCGCCGGTCCCGAGATCGAACGCCTGATCCAGCTCCTGGCCAAGGTGCCGGGGCTAGGGCCTCGTTCGGCCAGGCGTGCGGCACTGCACCTCATCAAGAAGAAGGAGCAGCTTTTGTCGCCGCTCGCCGCCGCCATGGCTGAAGCCGCCGACAAGGTGCGCATCTGCACGACCTGCGGCAACGTCGATACCTCCGACCCTTGCATGATCTGCACCGATCCGCGCCGCGATGCCTCGACGCTGATCGTCGTCGAGGATGTCTCCGACCTCTGGGCGCTGGAGCGGGCGGCGGCCATGAATGTGCGCTACCATGTGCTCGGCGGCACGCTGTCGCCGCTCGACGGCATCGGCCCCGACCAGCTCAATGTCCGCTCGCTGGTCGACCGCGTCGCCGGCGGCGAGGTGAAGGAGGTGATCCTCGCCGTCAACGCCACGGTCGAGGGCCAGACGACGGCGCATTATCTCACCGACCAGCTCTCGGGTTTCAAGATCAAGGTCACCAGGCTTGCACATGGCGTGCCGGTCGGCGGCGAACTCGACTATCTGGATGAGGGGACGCTGGCGGCGGCCTTGCGCTCGCGGACGGCGTTTTGACGCAATTGGCGGGCAGGATGTGCGACATGAAAGCTTCGCATTCTTCGAGGTTTGCGCCAAACACCCCCCTCTGTCCTGCCGGACATCTCCCCCTCAAGGGGGGAGATTGGCTGTCGCTTCGGTTTTCGCCTACCACCTGCGTTGAAAGAAGAATGCCGTCCGAGAAGCTGCTGATCTCCCCCCTTGAGGGGGAGATGTCCGGCAGGACAGAGGGGGGTGTGAGGGAACGCAAGCCTCCAAGGCTGCTACTATTTTCATTCCTTGCGGCTCTGCTCGCCCTCCTCCTCATCTCCCCCGCCTCCGCCGCCAAAATCGACGACCAGTTCCGCGCCTGGCTGCAAACCGATCTCTGGCCGGAAGCCCAGACCAAAGGCATCTCCAAATCCACCTTCGACGCCGCTTTCGACGGCGTGAAGCCGAACCTCAAATTGCCCGACCTCGTCCTGCCCGGCGGGAAACCCGAAACCCCGCAAAAACAGCATCAGGCCGAGTTCGGTTCGCCCGGCGCCTATTTCGCCGAAAAGACGGTGCGCGCCGTCACGTCAGGTGGGCGCACGCACGAGGCGGCCAACGCCAGGACGCTGGCTGCGATCGAAAAGCGCTACGGTGTCCCGGGCGAGATACTGTTGGCGATCTGGGGCCGCGAGACCGGCTTCGGCGCGGCGAAAATGCCCTACGACGCCTTCGAGGTTCTCGGCACCAAGGCGTTCATGTCGACCAAGAAGGACTTCTTCCGCACCGAGGTACTGGCGGCGCTCGAGATCGTCGAGCATGGGTTGGCGCCGGTCGGCGCCATGAAATCGTCCTGGGCCGGCGCGCTCGGCCAGCCGCAATTCATGCCGACCTCGTTCCTGAAGCACGCCGTCGACTACGACGGTGATGGGCACCCGGACATCTGGAATTCGACGCCGGACGTGCTGGCCTCGATCGCCAACTATCTCGTCCACTATGGCTGGGTGAAGGGGCGTGGCTGGGGTTTCGAGGTGACGGTTCCGGAAAGCGTTTCCTGCTCGCTCGAAGGTCCCGACCAGGGCAAGAAGATCTCAGCCTGGGCGGCGATGGGAATCAGCCGCGTCGGCGGCAAAGCCTTTCCGACCAACGAACTGAAGGCGGAAGGGTTCCTTTTGATGCCGGCCGGACGCAGCGGTCCGGCCTTCATCGCCACGCCCAATTTCTACGTGCTGAAGCAATACAACACCAGCGACCTCTACGCCCTGTTCATCGGCCATGGCGCTGACCGCATCGCCCATGGCGATGCTGATTTCGTCGGCAGCTGGGGTGCGGTCGGCGGCCTGCATCGTTCCGACATCGCCGCGCTGCAACGGGCGCTGGAGGCCAAGGGCTACGATGTCGGCAGCGCCGATGGTCTGCCCGGCTTCAAGACCCGCCGCTCGATCGGCTCCTGGCAGGAAAAGAACGGCCGCCCCGCCACCTGCTTCCCCGACGCCGATCTGGTCGCTGCCATCAAGTAACACCGAAAAGAGCAGATTTTTCCCCATCGGCGGCTGCAACTGGCTCGCCCATGCTTCGACGCGCACAGCATATTCCGGTCCAGTATGCCGGCTCGCAAAAATGCCCGTTGCCGGTTGGAGGGCTGCCGGATAGGGTGTTGACCAACTGGAAAAAAATCAACACGGTATGGGGTCTAACGGTCGTCCTCCGGCCGCGAAAAAGATTACTGCAGCCCTGAGCCGGGAACTCGGGGTCAACAATCAACAAAACAGGGAACAATCATCATGATGATGGAAAAGTTTGCTCTACGTTCGCGCGTCTGGCTCGCAGGTGCTGCCATGTCCGCTCTGCTCATTGGCGTCGCGCCGGCCTTTGCCGTGACCCCCGCCGACACGCTGGTCGAAGGTTTTGCCATCGACGACATCATCTCCATGGATCCGGGCGAGGCGTTCGAACTGTCGACCGCCGAAGTCACCGGCAACACCTATGATCTGCTGGTCCGCCTCGACCTCAGCGACACCTCCAAGGTCAAGGGCGACCTTGCCGAGAGCTGGACCGTTTCCGACGACGGCCTGGTCTATACGTTCAAGCTCAAGCCTGGCCTAAAGTTCGCTTCGGGCAATCCACTGACCGCCGCCGATGTCGCCTATTCCTTCGAGCGCGCCATCAAGCTGGACAAGCCGCCGGCATTCATCATCAACCAGTTCGGCATCAGCGGCGACAATGTTGCCGACAAGGCCAAGGCCGTCGACGACACCACCTTCCAGTTCACCGTCGACAAGGCCTATGCGCCGAGCTTCGTGTTAAACTGCCTGTCGGCAACGGTCGCTTCGGTCGTCGACGCAAAGCTGGTCAAGGAACATGTCGCCGCGGTGACGCCGAGTGCCGACTACAAATGGGACAACGATTTCGGCAACGCCTTCCTGAAGACCGGTTATGCCGGCTCCGGCGCCTACAAGCTGCGCGAATGGCGGGCCAATGAGGTCGTCGTGCTCGAGCGCAACGACAATTACAATGGCGAGAAGGCCAAGCTCGCCCGCGTCATCTACCGCAACATGAAGGAAAGCTCGGCACAGCGCCTGGCGCTCGAAGCAGGCGACATCGACGTTGCCCGCAACCTCGAGCCGAACGATCTCGACGCCATCGCCAAGAATGCCGATCTCACCACGACCAGCGCGCCGAAGGGCACGGTCTATTATATCAGCCTCAACCAGAAGAATCCGAACCTCGCCAAGCCCGAGGTTCGCCAGGCATTCAAATATCTGGTCGACTACGATGCGCTGAGCACGACCATCCTCAAGGGCATTGGCGAGATTCACCAGACCTTCCTGCCCAAGGGCGTGCTGGGCGAACTGGACGAAAATCCGTTCAAGTTCGACGTCGCCAAGGCCAAGGAACTGCTGACCAAGGCCGGCCTGGCCGACGGCTTCAGCGTAACCATGGATGTACGCACGGGACAGCCGACAACGGGCATGGCGGAATCGATCCAGCAGACGCTTGGCCAGGCCGGCATCAAGCTGGAAATTATCCCGGGCGACGGCAAGCAGACGCTGACCAAATATCGCGCCCGCAATCATGACATCTATATCGGCCAGTGGGGCCAGGACTATTTCGATCCGAACTCCAACGCCCAGACCTTTGCCTCAAACCCGGACAATTCGGATGAAGGCAAGACCAAGACGCTGGCCTGGCGCAATGCCTGGGACATCCCGGACCTGACAAAGCAGACCGAAGCAGCCTTGCTGGAGAAGGATGCCGGCAAGCGCGCCGATATGTACAAGAGCCTTGAAAAGACGATCCTCGACACCAGCCCCTTCGTCATCATCCACCAGCAATTGGAAGTGGCAGGCCTGCGCAAAAACCTGAAAGGCTTTGCGCTCGGTCCGAGCTTCGACACCAACTTCGTCGGCCCGGTCTCCAAGGAATAGCGCCGGCGGACGCGCCCTGATGAGCGCGATTGAAAACCAGGCGACGGCGGGGCAGGGAAGCGCCCGCGCCGTCGCTATCTTGTTGGCGATCGGCCGCTTCCTGGTCATCGCCGTCACCACCTATCTCGGCCTGCTCGCGGTGACCTTTTTCATCGGCCGCGTCATCCCGATCGATCCGGTGCTGGCGGTGCTCGGCGACCGCGCACCGGCCAATGTCGTCGAGCGCACCCGCCGCGAGATGGGGCTCGACCTGCCGTTGATCGAGCAATTCTATATCTATCTCAAGCATGCGCTGAACGGTGATTTCGGCACCTCTGTGCTGACCACCAATCCTGTGATGACCGACATCCGCCGTGCCTTTCCGGCAACGATCGAACTGGCGACTTTGGGCACTCTGATAGGCTCGTTGATCGGCGTGCCGCTCGGCGTGCTGGCAGCGGTAAAACGCGGCAGTCTCATCGACCAGATCGTTCGCATTGTCGGCCTGATCGGCTATTCCGTGCCTATCTTCTGGATCGGGCTTTTGGGGCTTGTCCTGTTCTACGCCAAGCTCCAATGGGTGGCTTTTCCCGGCCGCCTCGACATCGTCTACGAGTACACATTCACACCGATCACCGGCTTCTACCTGCTCGACGCCGCGCTGCAGGGCCAGTGGGATGTCTTCTACGACGCTTACCGCCACATCATCCTGCCGGCAGGGCTGCTGGGCTATTTCTCGCTCGCCTATATCAGCCGGATGACGCGCTCCTTCATGCTGAACGAGCTGTCGCAGGAATACATCGTCGCCGCGCGCGCCAAGGGCCTGTCTGAAACGCGAATCATCTGGGGCCATGCGCTGCGCAACGCCGCGGTGCCGATGGTCACGGTGATCGCGCTGTCCTATGCCGGGCTGCTCGAAGGTTCGGTGCTGACCGAGACGGTGTTCTCCTGGCCCGGCATCGGCCTCTACATCACCAATTCGCTGCAGAACGCCGACATGAACGCCGTGCTCGGCGGCACCATCGTCATCGGTTCGGTGTTCATCGGCATCAATCTCCTGTCCGATGTTCTCTACAAGGTGCTCGATCCGAGGACGAAGACAGGATGAGCGCCGAAGCAATCCAAACGCGCCGCGATTGGCTGCTCAGCGATCGGCCGGCCTCGCGCATGCAGGCACGGCTCGGCCGCGCCTACGTCGCTTGGCGGCGCTTTTCCGCCAACCGGCTGGCGTTTCTCGGCCTGCTCATCATCATCGCGCTGCTGCTGGTCGCAGCCTTTGCCGATGTGCTGGCGCCCTATTCGCCGACCATCGGCGATCTCAAGAATGCCCGGCTTTTGGCGCCGAGTGCGGCGCATTGGTTCGGCACCGACGATCTCGGCCGCGATATCTATTCGCGCATTCTTTTTGGCTCGCGCTGGACCCTCTATGTCGTCATTCTTGTCGCTGTCATCGCAGCCCCCATCGGCCTTTTGGTCGGCACCGTCGCCGGCTATGCCGGCGGCTGGACCGATGCCATTCTGATGCGCATTACCGACATCTTCCTCGCCTTCCCCAAGCTGATCCTGGCACTGGCCTTTGTCGCGGCCCTTGGCCCCGGCATCGAAAACGCGGTGCTGGCCATCGCCATCACCTCGTGGCCGCCTTACGCCCGAATTGCGCGGGCCGAGACGATGACCGTGCGCAATTCGGATTACATCAAGGCGGTGCAATTGATGGGCGCCTCTCCGTTCCGCATCGTGCTGCGCCACATCATGCCGCTCTGCATCTCTTCGCTCATCATCCGGGTGACGCTCGATATGGCCGGCATCATCCTCACCGCCGCCGGCCTCGGCTTCCTCGGCCTGGGCGCCCAGCCGCCGCTGCCGGAATGGGGCACGATGATCGCGTCCGGCCGCCGCTTCGTGCTCGACCAATGGTGGGTGGCCGGCGCGCCGGGCTTCGCCATCCTCATCGTCAGCCTCGGCTTTAACCTGCTTGGCGACGGCCTGCGCGATGCGCTCGATCCCCGGAGTGGCGACCAATGAGTGGTGACCAATGAGCGGTGCACTTCTCGATGTCGACGACCTGCGCGTCACCTTCCCGACTCGGACCGGCCTCATCCAGGCGGTGCGCGGCGTCACTTTTTCGCTTGGCCGAGAGCGGCTGGGCATTGTCGGTGAAAGCGGCTCCGGCAAGTCGCAGACCGGCCGCGCCATCATGGGCCTGACGCCGCCGCAGGCTCTGGTGTCGGCCAAGAAGCTCGCCCTCGACGGCATCGACCTTCTGGCCATACCGGCCCGTCAGCGCCGGGCGCTGCGCGGCAAACGCATCGCCATGATCCTGCAGGATCCGAAATATTCGCTCGACCCCGTGATGAGCATCGGCCGCCAGATCGTCGAGACGCTGCGCACGCATGAAAAGGTCTCCAAGGCCGAAGCGCGCGAGCGGGCGCTGGCCATGCTGGAAGCTGTGCAGATCCGCGATCCCTCGCGTGTCTTCGACCTGCATCCGCACGAGGTGTCCGGCGGGATGGGCCAGCGCGCCATGATCGCAATGATGCTGATCGCCGGACCGGAACTGATGATCGCCGACGAGCCGACCTCGGCGCTCGACGTCACCGTGCAACTCGATGTGCTCGGCATCCTCGACCGCTTGGTCAGTGAGCGCGGCATGGGCCTGATCTTCATCTCGCACGACCTGCGGCTGGTCGCCTCCTTCTGCGACCGCGTCATCGTCATGTATGCCGGCAAGGTGGTCGAGCAGCTCAAGGCGTCGGAGCTGCGCGACGCCCAGCATCCCTACACGCGCGGCCTGCTCAACTGCATGCCCAGGATCGGTTACGAACGCCACCCGCTGCCGGTGCTCGACCGCAAGCCGGAGTGGGCGGCATGACGCCAGCCATTTCGATTGAAGGGCTGGAGGTGGTGTTCGACCGTTTTCGCGCGCTGAAAGGGGCGAACCTCGAGGTGAAGTCCGGCGAATCCTTCGGCCTGGTCGGCGAGAGCGGTTCCGGCAAGTCGACGCTGCTCAAAGCCATTGCCGGCCTGGTGCCTGTCGCATCCGGTACTATCACGGTCAATGGCAAGACGCTGGGAGCGCGCCGCGACAAGGCTTTTTATCGCGAAGTGCAGATGGTCTTCCAGGACCCCTATGGTTCGCTGCACCCGCGTCAGACCGTCGACCGCCTGCTACAGGAACCGCTCGCCATTCACGGCTTTGCCGATGGCGAGCAACGCATCCAGCGCGCCCTCGACGAGGTCGGATTAGGCAACGGTTTCCGTTTCCGCTACGCGCACCAGCTCTCCGGCGGTCAGCGTCAGCGCGTGGCGATCGCGCGCGTGCTCATCCTCGAACCGTCGATCCTGCTGCTCGACGAACCAACCTCGGCGCTCGACGCTTCGGTGCAGGCCGAAGTGCTCAACCTGCTCGAAGAGGTTCGCCGTCGGCGCAAGCTGACCTTCCTGATGGTCAGCCACGACCTCGCCATCATCACCCATATGTGCGAGCGCCTGATGGTGATGCAGAATGGCGAAGCGGTGGAGAACCTGACAGCGGGCCAGCTGATCGGGCACCGCGTGGAGAAGGATTACACACGCAATTTGCTTAGGGCGAGCGAGGGGTTTGTTCGGACGGCGTGAACTAGTTTCTTCCGCAGAATAATCGCTTGGGGAATTCCATGGAAGAATGGAAGTTTGCAGATCCGCCCAATGTCGCGGTGCTATCGGACAAGAGCATATTCAAACGGGGCGACTGGATCGCATACGTTGTGCATGAAGCTGACGATGACGAGAACTACAACGATGAACGGGGCAGTTGGCAATTCTATAGCAGCGACTCTCAAGATTGGGATGAACGCGAGATAATGCTCGTTGGCCTGCAAGAGGTGGTGCAGCAGGATGAAAGCATCCTGGCATTGGCCGACTTGCCAAAAGGCTGGCATGCTTGGCGGACCTCAAAATCATCGCCATGGCAGCGAGCGAAATCGCGCCCCGAACCCTCTAACGATAACGAATGATCCGGCAAAGCCTTAAGCGGGGTCTTGCGCCAGTTCGCGGTTCTCCGGAACAGATGGTTCGTCCCCCTGCTTAGGCTCCTTGATCCTGAACCACGTCACATAAAGCGCCGGCAGGAACAGCAGCGTGATCGCCGTGCCGGCGATGATGCCGCCCATCATGGCGTAGGCCATCGGGCCCCAGAACACTTCGCGCGCGATCGGGATCAGCGCCAGGCTGGCGGCCGCGGCCGTCAGCGCGATCGGCCGCATGCGGTGCTCGGTCGCTTCGATCACGGCTTCCCAGCGGTCTTGGCCCTCGGCCACCAGATCCTCGATCTGCACGATCAGGATCACCGAGTTGCGGATCAGGATGCCGATCAGCGCCAGGACGCCCAGAATGGCGACGAAGCCGAGCGGTGCGCCGCTCGGCACCAGGGCCGCGACCACGCCGATCAGGCCAAGCGGCGCCACCTCCACCACCAGGAACAGGCGCTGAAAACTTTGCACTGGATCATCAGGATGGTCGCCATCACGAACAGCATCAGCGGCACCACCGCTGCGGCTTTTTGCGCTTTCTTCGACCGAGCCGGCGGTTGCAACGGAATAGCGGGCGGCAGTTTGGCGATGAAGGCGTCGACCGACGGCTTCAATTCGTTGACCACGGTGGCCGGCAGCACGTCGCCAACGAGGCCTGCGCGAACGGTGATCGTCGGGATGCGGTTGCGCCGCCACACCGTCGGCTGTTCGAGGTCGTAGCGGAAGTCGCCACTGCCGCGAGCGGGATCGCTTCGCCGTTCCCGGTGACGGGTGAGCTGTCACGGACTGCCCCGTACGTGTATCGGTCGGCTGGTTAAGACCCGGTCTGTCGAAGTGGCCCGCATCGACGACAGGCCCAATCGCCCGGCGGCGGTGCCAACTTGAGGAAAACGTGAAATAAGGTCAGAAGAGGCCTTGGCATTCATCTAACGAGAACGGGCGTCGGCCCGATGAGGGACGAAATGAAGAACGCAGCCATTTCCGAGCGCAAGAACCAGTCGATCTCGCGCGGCGTCGGCATGACGACGCAGATCTATGCCGACCGCGCCGAGAATTCGGAGATCTGGGATGTAGAAGGCCGCCGATACATCGATTTCTCCTCGGGCATCGCCGTCGTCAACACCGGCCACCGCCATCCCAGGGTGATCGAGGCGGTCAAGGTACAGCTCGACCGCTTCACCCATACCTGCCACCAGGTCGTGCCCTATGAGAGCTATGTGCGGCTGGCCGAACGGCTGAACGGCATGCTGCCCGGCAAGTTCGAGAAGAAGACCATCTTCGTCACCACGGGCGCTGAAGCCGTCGAGAACGCCATCAAGATCGCCCGCAACGCCACTGGCCGCCAAGCCGTCATCGCCTTTGCCGGCGGCTTCCACGGCCGCACCTTCATGGGCATGGCGCTGACCGGCAAGGTCGTGCCCTACAAGGTCGGCTTCGGCGCCATGCCGGGCGACGTCTACCACGCGCCGTTTCCGGTGCCGCTGCACGGCGTGTCTACAGCCGATTCGCTGGCCGCACTCGACAAACTGTTCAAGGCCGATGTCGATCCGGCTCGCGTTGCCGCCATCATCATCGAGCCGGTCCAGGGCGAGGGCGGCTTCTACGACGCGCCGCGCGAATTCCTGACGGCGCTGCGCAAGCTCTGCGACCAGCACGGCATGCTGCTGATCGCCGATGAGGTGCAGACCGGCTTTGCCCGCACCGGCAAGATGTTCGCCATGGATCATCATGAGGTCGCGGCCGACATTACCACCATGGCGAAAAGCCTGGCCGGCGGCTTCCCGCTGGCGGCGGTCACCGGCCGCGCCGACATCATGGATGCGCCCGGTCCTGGCGGGCTCGGCGGCACCTATGGCGGCAGCCCGATCGGTGTCGCCGCAGCACACGCCGTGCTTGACGTCATCGAGGACGAAAAGCTGTGCGACCGCGCCAATACGCTGGGCGCCCGGCTGAAGCAGCGGCTGCAGTCGATCCGCGACGACGTGCCCGAGATTGTCGACATCAGGGGTCTCGGCTTCATGAACGCGGTCGAGTTCAACGACGTCAAGAAGGGCCTGCCGTCGGCCGAGATCGCCAATGCGATCCGGCTGAAGGCGCTCGACAAGGGGCTGATCCTGCTGACCTGCGGCGTCTACGGCAACGTCATCCGTTTCCTGGCTCCGATCACCATCCAGGACAATGTCATGAACGAGGCGCTCGACATTCTGGAAAGCTCGATCCGCGAAGTCTGCGCTGCCTAGTGCAAACCCCTTCCTCGCCCTTGTGGGGAGGTCGGACCGCAGGTCCGGGTGGGGGCCTCGCGCCGACCCCAACCCCGCTGCTTCGCAGCGACCCTCCCCACAAGGGGGAGGGTAAGTGCGTCTAGCCCGCAGCCCGTGCCGGCTCATCCTGCTGGAACGCGGCCAGCGCCGCCTTCAGCCCATCAGGCCCTTCCGCAACAGTCTGCGCCATCGGCGAAAACCCGGCCCCGAGCATCTTGCGGCCCAGCATATGGTCGCCCGGCCTGTTGACGGATTCGATGCCGAGCAGCCGGCTTCCAGCATAGTGGTAGATCGAGAACTTGTTCTCAGCGAGGTCGCCCAGCACGACATGGCTGTCGCCGCCCGAGGTCAGCCCGACCATCTGCAGTTTCATGTCGCCGATGTCAGACCAGAACCACGGCACCGCCGCATAGGCGTCCGTATGGCCGGTGATCGTGCGTGCGGCAAGCCGCGCCTGGTCGGTGGCGTTCTGCACCGATTCCAGCCGCACGTCGCCGCCGGTCGACCAGTGGCGGTAGGAAGCGGCGTCGCCGATGGCCAGAATATCAGGCACTGAGGTGCGCATCTGTTGGTCGACGCGGATGCCATTGGCGACAGTCAGTCCGGCAGCCTGAGCAAGTTCGACATTCGGCACGGCGCCGATGCCGACGATGACCATGCGCGCGGGCAGCCTTTCGCCGGTGGAGGTGATGGCAGCGCAGACATGGCCGTTTTCCCCTTCCAGCCTGGCAATGGTGGTGCCGGTGAGGATACGCACGCCGATCGCCTCCAGCCGTTGGCGGACATGGCTCGCCACCACCGGCGCCACGGCGCGGCCAAGCAGCCGGTCGACAGCCTCGACCAGGGTGACGTTGCGGCCGGCGGCCCTCAGCGTAGCCGCGATCTCCAGCCCGATGAAGCCGCCGCCGAGGATGACCACGTCTTCGCTTTGGGCGCTGAGCTGGCGGATCAGCCGCGCATCGGCGATCGAGCGCAGCGACAGCACGCCCGAGAGGTCGGCGCCCGGCAGCGGCAGGAGCCGCGGCCGCGAACCGGTGGCCAGGATGAGCCGGTCGAACGGCAGCACGCCGCCGCCTGCTATGTCCAGCTTGCGGCCTGCCGTATCGATGCTGTCGATTCGGACGCCCGGCCTGAAGTCGATGGCGCTGCCGGTGTAAAAGGCCTCGCCGCGCAAGGGTTGCGGCTTGGCATCGGCGTCCTTGATGAAGGTCTTCGACAGCGGTGGCTTGTGATAGGGCAGATCGGTTTCGTCGCCGATCAGTACGACAGGCCCGTCATAGCCTTCCTCGCGCAGGCTGGCGGCCGCTTGCACGCCCGCATGACCCGCACCGAGAATGACGACCCCGTTCTTCATCGCAAACCGAATTCCTGTTTCAAATCTGGAGCATGATGCCGAAAGTGTGAAGCGGTTTTCGGACGACATCATGCTTTGATTGTGAGCCGTTCCGCCAGATGGCGATTGTCTGCCGCCGTCGCAAGAGCCCCGGTCCGGGTCGCACCCGGAACGGTCGCTTGTCAATCGCGCCGTCTCTCATCTTGGCTGCTGGCTATACGATTTAAAGTTGACAGTCCTAGTTTAGAATAATTCTAAACTGTTGTTTCAATTGAATTTTCTAAGGCTCACCAGTTGACTTCCGGCCTCGCCATCGTTTTATGGAGGCTCGCGCGTCAGCGCATCCCTTTGATGTTTGGGCCTTGAACCCGTTCGATTGGAGGCATTTGGTGTCTTTCTTCCGTGAGCCGCAGAGCGGCGCGGCATCTGTCGTGACCTACGGCATGCCTATGTCTTGGCACCGTTTGGCACGCGCGCCTTTTACCGAATTCCCTTTGAACTGGAGAATGATGATGACAGCGCGATATGGCGGCAGGCTGGCTGCGATCGGTGCCACGGCTATGTTGACGGCGGCGGTTTTCATCCTGCCGGCCAAAGCGGCGGAGATCGATGCCAAGGCGGTCATCAAGACCTATTCCGACATCGCGCTGGCCAAGTACGAGGATTCGCTGACCACGGCGCAGGCGCTCGACAAGGCTGTCGACGCGCTGCTTGCCAACCCGTCGGCGGACACGCTGAATGCCGCCCGCGATGCCTGGAAGGCGTCGCGCGTGCCCTACCAGCAGACCGAGGTCTACCGCTTCGGCAACAAGATCGTCGACGACTGGGAAGGCAAGGTGAACTCCTGGCCGCTCGACGAAGGCCTGATCGACTACGTCGCCAAGAGCTACGGCACCGAGTCCGACGCCAACGCGCTCTACACCGCCAATGTCATCGCCAACAAGGACATCGAGATCGACGGCAAGAAGGTCGACGCCTCGAAGCTTTCGCCGGAGTTCCTCGCCGGCACGCTGCAGGAGGCCGGCGGCATCGAGGCCAATGTCGCCACCGGTTATCACGCCATCGAATTCCTGCTCTGGGGCCAGGATTTGCACGGCACCGGCCCGGGCGCCGGCGAGCGTCCGTACACCGACTACGACCTCAAGAACTGCACCGGCGGCAATTGCGATCGCCGGGCCGAGTATCTGAAGTCGGCCAGCGATCTTCTGGTCTCCGACCTGCAGGAGATGGTCGGCAACTGGAAGGAAGACGGCGCCGCCCGCAAGAACCTCGTCGATGGCCAGCCGAACACCGCTATCTCGGTGATCTTCACCGGCATGGGCTCGCTGTCCTACGGCGAACTGGCCGGGGAGCGCATGAAACTCGGCCTGCTGCTGCACGATCCCGAAGAGGAGCACGACTGCTTCTCGGATAATACCTACAACTCGCATCTCTATGACGCCATCGGCATCCGCGCCGCCTATCTCGCCAGCTACACGCGCATCGACGGCACCGTCGTTTCAGGCCCGTCGGTGCACGATATGGTCAAGGCGGCCGATCCGGCGATCGACAAGGAACTGTCCGACAAGCTCGATGTCTCGGTCGCCAAGATGGAGGCGATCAAGGCGCGGGAAGTGGCCGGCGAGGCCTACGACCAGCAGATCGCCGAGGGCAACACCGAAGGCAATGCTACCGTGCAGGCGGCAATCGACGCGCTGGTCGACCAGACCAAGTCGATCGAACGCGCCGTCGGCGCGCTGAAGCTGAACAACATAGCCTTCGAGGGGTCCGACAGCCTCGACGCACCGGACAAGGTGTTCAAGTAGCACCCCAACCAACCACCAGCCAAACGGCGCGGAGGGGCGCCGTCAGCCAGAGCCAATCCATGCTGATCTGCCATTGCAACATCATCACCGAAAAGGAGATTGAGCAGACGATCATCGATCTGCTGGATCAGGACCCCTGGCAACTGATCGTGCCGGCGAAGGTCTATCACACGATGCAAAAGCGCGGTCGCTGTTGCGGCTGCTTCCCAAATGTGGTCGAAACGATCATTCGGGTCACCGAAAATTACCACACCCGTTCGGAGGCGAGCGGCGTGGACATCGTTTCACACCTGGATCGCGTCAGAGGCCTGCGCGTCCAATATGGGAGCAGAATCCATGAAAGGCGAACCGCAGATCATCGAGCGGCTTAACGAGGCTCTGTTCCTGGAGCTTGGCGCCGTCAATCAATACTGGGTGCATTTCCGCCTGCTCGAAGATTGGGGATATGCCAAGCTGGCAAAGAAGGAACGCGCCGAATCGATCGAGGAGATGCACCATGCCGACCGGCTGGTGGCCCGTATCATCTTCCTCGAAGGGCATCCCAATTTGCAGTCCGTGGCGCCGTTGCGCATCGGCCAGAACGTCAAGGAAGTGCTCGAATCCGATCTCGCCGGCGAATATGACGCACGCACCGCCTACAAGCGTTCGCGCGAGATCTGCAACGAAGCCGGCGACTACGTGACGATGAAGCTGTTCGAGGAATTGCTGGCGGATGAGGAAGGTCACATCGACTTCCTCGAGACGCAGCTCGACCTCCTTGCCTCGATCGGCGAGGAAAAATACGGCCAGCTCAACGCCGCATCGGCGGACGAGGCGGAATAGGACCATGCAGGAATGCGGCGCCCCATAGATATTCTGCGCCGCTTGCGGCGGGCCGCCGGCCCGCTGCTCCTCAAAAACCCGCGATATCAGGCCTTTCGCGGGCTTTCGGTTGTAACCCTGGCGGCAATTTTGGCCCCGGCCCTGGCCGGATCGTCGGAACCGGTCGGCCTCGCCACGAGCCGCACCGACCTGACGCCGAAGGACCAGGCCCGCGTCCTTGCCGTTACCAGGCCAACCCAGGATTTCTCCAAGGCCGAATCCTTCGAAACGATGCAAGGCGGCGCCGGCACGTCGCGCAAGCAGGTCGACCGCGACGCCTTCTCGCAACCCTCTGAAAACATTACCTTCGAGGAACAGGGCAATTTCAAGCTCGGCAATGCGCTTTTCCGCAAGAACTGGGTGTCGTCGCCATCCTCGACCCAGGCCTCGGACGGTCTCGGACCCCTGTTCAACGAGCGCGCCTGCCAGAATTGCCATTTGAAGGATGGCCGCGGCCGCCCGCCGGCCGCCGACAGCCGCACCACGTCGATGTTCCTGCGGCTGGCGCGCGATGCGAGCACGGCCGAGGAAAAAGCCGAGATTGCCGTGCACAAGGTGCTGAACTTCCCCGATCCGGTCTACGGCGCGCAGTTGCAGGAACTGGCGGTGCCCGGCCTCAAGGGCGAAGGCCGCATGTATGTCGATTATCGCAAGGAAAAGGTCACGCTCGGCGACGGTAGCATCGTTTCGCTGCGCAAGCCGAGCTATTCGCTCGACGGGCTTGGCTACGGCCCGCTTGACCCGCGCACCACGCTGTCGCCACGTCTGACCCCGCCCATGATCGGCCTTGGCCTGATCGAACAGATCGCGCCGGCCGACATCCTTGCCCATGCCGATCCCGACGACCGCGACGGCATTTCCGGCAAGCCCAACATGGTGCGTGACCTCAGCAGCGGGCAACTGACGCTTGGCCGCTTCGGTTGGAAGGCGCAGACCGCATCGATCCGCCAGCAGGCGGCGGACGCCTTTGCCGGCGATATCGGCATTTCGACGCCGGAAGAGCCCAGCCACTGGGGCGATTGCACCGCAGCCGAAGAGGCCTGCTTAGCCATGCCCAATGGCGTGCAGAAGCGGCTCGGCCCGGTCGAGGCGCCACCACCGGTGATGGACCTCGTCACCTTCTATTCACAGAACCTTGCGGTGCCGGCGCGGCGCGATGTCGGCGCACCCGCCGTGCTCGCCGGCAAGAAGCTGTTCTACGAGATGGGCTGCATTGCCTGCCATACGCCGAAATTCGTCACCATGCGCGGGAACAAGGCGCAGGCGTTCCAACTGATCTGGCCCTATTCCGACTTTCTGCTGCACGACATGGGGCCTGGCCTTGCCGACGGCCAGGCGGTGGGCGATGCCACGGGCAGTGAATGGCGCACCCCGCCGCTATGGGGCATCGGCCTGACAAAGACCGTCAACGGCAACGCTTTCTTCCTGCATGACGGGCGTGCGCGCACGCTTACCGAAGCGATCCTGTGGCATGGCGGCGAGGGGCAGAAGGCGCGCGATCGCTTTGCCGCCGCCAATACGGCCGACCGCGATGCTCTCATCAAATTCCTGGAGTCATTCTGATGCTCAAGCGGGTTTTGCCTGTTCTCCTCCTCCCATTGGCTCTGTTCGGTGCGTCCCCGGCATCGGCCTCGGTGAAAGCCTCCGACGTGATCCAAAGAGCGATCGACGGCTTTGTCCGCCCCGCCTATGCCAGCCTGCATGGCCATGCCGGCACCTTGGCGAAGGCCATGGACGCGCTCTGCCAGGCGCCGTCGCAGGGCAACCTCGATGCCGCGCATGCCGGATTCTCGGCCACGGTCGCAGCTTGGTCGTCGGCTGAAATCATCGGCTTCGGGCCAATCAAGGAGAACAACCGGCTGGAGCGCATGCTCTACTGGCCGGACCGAAAGAGCATCGGCCTGAAGCAGGTGCAGGCGGCGCTGGCCGGCAAGGATCCGACCGCCACCGATCCGGCGCAGCTGGCGGGCAAGAGTGTCGCGATGCAGGGATTAGGGGCGCTTGAGTTCGTGCTTTACGGCGACGGCGCCGAGACGCTCGTCGGCAAGGACGAGCCCTATCGCTGCGCCTATGGCGCGGCAGTCGCCAAGAACATCGAGACCATGGCGGCCGATGTCGACGCGGCCTGGAAAAAACCGGACGGTTTTGCAGCCTCGTGGGCTAATCCCGGACCCGACAATGCGCTTTACCGCGACGGCACCGAAGCGGTGACCGAACTGGTCGGCGTCTTCATCAACGAGCTGGAAATGGTCCGCGACGTGCGCCTCAAAGGTTTTTTCGGCGCCAAGCCGGAGGCTGACAAGCCAAGGCAGGCGATCTACTGGCGGTCGCAAAACACAGGCCTGTCATTAGCCGGCAACCTCTCCGGCATTGATGCGCTGTTCCAGGCCTCGAAGCTCGGCGACGCGCTGCCCGAGGATAGCAGATGGATGGCGGAATCCATCCATATCCAGCTCATCAATGGCGTTGCCACTGCCAAATCCATCCAGGGTCCGATCGACAAGACGCTGGCCGATCCCGCGGAGCGCGGAAAACTCGAGCATTTCGCGCTGATCACCTCCAGCCTGTCGGGCCTGATCGGAACCAGGCTGACCGCCGAGTTCGGCCTGACCGCCGGCTTCTCCTCGCTCGACGGAGACTGATCATGAGGACGCCGCTGATCGACCGCCGCGATTTTCTCAGGGCTGCCGGCGCCGGCTTCGTCGCGTCAATGGCGCCGCGGGCCTGGGCGGACACGCTTGCCGCCGATGCCGTCTTTGCCACCGCCTTCGGCAAGCGCGACGGCAGCTTTGGCGCCGCTGTGTTGTCGGAAGCCGGAAAAGTATTGCATGCGATCGACCTGCCCGACCGTGGCCACGACGTCACCTTCGATCCGGCCTCAAAGCGCTCCGTGGTCTTCGCCCGGCAACCCGGCACCTTCGCCGTGGTCTTCGACCATGCCGGCCGCGAGCCGCCGCTGACCATCGCCAGCATCACCGGTCGGCATTTCTTCGGCCACGGTGTGTTTTCCACCGACGGCGCGCTGCTTTACGCCACCGAAAACAATTTCGACAATGCCGCCGGCGTCGTCGGGATCTACGACGCACGGGCCAAGTTCAGCCGCATCGGCGAGTTTCCGACCTATGGCATGGGGCCGCATGAGCTCTTGCTGCTCGGAGACGGCCGGACGATCGCCATCGCCAATGGCGGCATCGAGACCCATCCCGACTATGGCCGCGCCGAGCTCAACATCGCCACCATGAAGCCGTCCTATGTGCTGGTCGATCGCACAACCGGCGATCTCATCGAAAAGCACGAACTGCCGCCGGCTCTGCACCAGCTGTCGATTCGCCACATGGATGCCGACCCCACAGGCACCATCTGGTTCGGCTGCCAGTACCGCGGGCCGGGCACCGAGCGGCCACCGCTGGTCGGCCGCGCCACGCGCGGCAAGGGGCTGCAGCTGCTCGACATGCCGCAGGACGTGCTATCCGGCTTCCGGAATTACATCGGCTCGGTCGCCGCCAACCCGATTGCCGGCACGGTCGCGGTGTCTTCGCCGGAAGGCAATTCGCTGGCCGTCATCGACGCCGCCAGCGGCAAGATCGTCGCCACCAAGGCGCTGGTCGAGGTCTGCGGCCTGGCGCCCGACGGCCCGGGCTTCATGGCAACCACGGGTGCTGGCGAAATCATCGAAGGCAGCGGCGCGACGCGCTCCGAGCCCGACTATGTCTGGGACAACCACATGCTGCGCATCGCGCCGGCGGCGTAAGCCGTCCGGCCTGCACCGAAGCGAAGCCACTTAACAATTTACGCGCTGGCTCTTGCGGCGGCGCGCCGTGGCGGGCAGAGGGAGACTGTTTTTCGAACCGGTCGCCCATGAAACTGCTCGCCATCGACTGTGCCGCCAATCTCTGCGCCGCTTGCGTCTATGACGCATCGGGCGGCAGAGAACTTGGCCGCTCGGTACTCGATCTCGGCAAAGGCCATGCCGAACACCTGATGGCTGTCATTGACGAAGCGCTGAAAGCGGACGGCACCGATTATGCCGGCCTTGGCGCCGTTGCGGTTTCCATCGGTCCGGGTTCCTTCACCGGCCTGCGGGTGGGCGTCTCGGCGGCGCGCGGCCTGGCGCTGGCGCTGAAGATCCCGGCGATCGGGGTAACGACACTGGAGGCGCTGGCGGCCGAGGCGAGGGCGGCATTTCCCGGCCGCCCGGTCCTGGCCGCTCTCGATGCCGGCCGCGAGGAAATCCATGCCGCGCTTTACGATGCGGAAGCGATTTTGCGCTATGGTCCGGCGGTGACCACACTTGCGCAAGCCGCGGGAATGGCGGCGGACAATCGTCCGGTGCTTGCCGGCACGGCCGCCGTGCAGATCGCAGCCGCGGCCGGTCGCGATTTCGATATCGGCCCGACGGCTGCCACCGCCGACATTGCCGTCTACGCCCGGCTCGCCGCTGCAAAAGGCGAGGGCGACAAGCCGAAGCCACTCTATCTGCGCGGCGCCGATGCCAAGGCGCAGGCCGGGTTCATCCTGTTGAGGCAGGAAAAGTGATGCGCATCCCTTTCCTCCAGCCGCGCCGCAGGGACTATGCGCTCGAGCCGCTGACCATCGCCGACAGCCCGGCAGCGTCGGTGCTGCACCGCGAGGATTTCGTCCGGCCCTGGACCGATGGCGAGTTCGCCGCGTTGCTCGAACAGGAAACCGTGTTCGGCTATGCCGCGCGCGAAATCGGCCAGGGCGCCAAGCCGCCGGTCGGCTTCGTGCTGGCCAGGCTTGCAGCCGGCGAGGGCGAGATTCTGACCGTGGCGGTGGCGCGCTCGCATCGCCGCCAGGGGCTCGGCTGGCAATTGATGGACGCCGTACTGCGCGAATTGCATGCGCAGCGCGCCGAGGCGCTGTTCCTTGAGGTCGACGAGACCAATGTCGCTGCCATCGCCCTCTACCGGCGGCTGGGCTTCCGCCAGGTCGGGCACCGCGCCAATTATTACCGCTCGACCGAACATGGTCCTACCGGCGCGCTTGTCATGCGCCGCGATCTTCGCTAGCCAAAGTTTTGGGGCAGGGCCAAGCTGCATGATCGGAAAAATCAGGATTTTCCTGGCGCTGAGCCTCGTTGTCATCGGTTCGCTGGTCCTTGTGCCTTTGCAGCTGCTGTCGATGAAGACTGGAATCTGGCGCGAGACGGTCATTCTGAAGGCCTGGCACAGCCTCATCGTCCGGACGCTCGGCCTGCGCATCCATGTCAAAGGTGCGCTGTCCAGCCAGCGCCCGCTGCTGGTCGCCTCGAACCATATCTCCTGGACCGACATCATGGTGCTGGGCTCCTTTGCCGATGTGACCTTCATCGCTCGGGCGGACATGGAGGGATGGCCGCTGATCGGCTGGCTGTCGAAATTGCAGCGTACGGTCTTCATCGAACGCGAGCGTAAGCGGACAGCTGGCGACCAGGCCAGCGAGATCGCCAGCCGCATGGCCAAGGGCGACGCTATGGTGCTATTTGCCGAGGGCTCTACCGGCGACGGCAACACCATCCTGCCGTTCAAGAGCACCTTGTTCGGCGCCGCCTCGATGGCGATTTCGGAAGGCGCGGCCGAGCAGGTCTTCATCCAGCCGCTGGCGATTGCCTACACGCGGGTGCACGGCGTGCCTCTCGGCCGTCGCCACCGGCCGCTCGCTGCCTGGATCGGCGATCAGGACCTGATGCCGCATCTCAAGGTGCTGATGGCCGAAGGCGCCATTGACGTCGAGGTGCATTTCGGCGAGCCCATCGCCTTTTCCAAGGGCTCGAACCGCAAGGAAACGTCGAGGATGATGGAAAGCAAGGTGCGCGCCATGATGCAGGCCGCGCTCGCCGATCCCCGACCGAGCCGCTAGCGCAGGCCGGGCGCCTACAGGCCGATGCCCGAGAATCGTCTGTTTTTTGTCACGGAAAGGCGTTAGAAGCCGCCGGATGGATTTGAACACGATAGAGCGGAACGAAACCGACAGCGCCTCGCAAAGCGCTGCTGCGGCGTCCGCCCCGGCCAAAAAGGTCTTCGTCAAGACCTATGGCTGCCAGATGAATGTCTATGACTCACAGCGCATGACCGATGCGCTGGCCGCCGACGGCTACACCGCGACCGATGTCATCGCCGACGCCGACCTGGTGCTGCTCAACACCTGCCATATCAGGGAGAAGGCGGCGGAAAAGGTCTATTCTGAGCTCGGCCGCATCCGCGACATGAAGGCTGAACGCGCAGCAGTTGGGCGCGAAATGCTGATCGGCGTCGCCGGTTGCGTCGCGCAGGCCGAAGGCCCGGAAATCATCCGCCGTTCGCCTGCTGTCGATCTGGTCATCGGCCCGCAGACCTATCACCGGCTGCCCGATGTGCTGGCCCGGGTGCGTGGCGGCGAAAAGATCGTCGAGACCGAATACGCCATCGAGGACAAGTTCGAGCATCTGCCGCAGCCGAAGCGTGCCGAAATGATCAAGCGCGGCGTCACCGCCTTCCTCACGGTACAGGAAGGCTGCGACAAATTCTGCACCTTCTGCGTCGTGCCCTATACCAGGGGCTCGGAAGTGTCGCGGCCGGTGGCGCAGATCGTCGCCGAAGCCGAGCGGCTGGCCGATGCCGGTGTGCGCGAGGTGACGCTGCTGGGGCAGAACGTCAATGCATGGCACGGCAAGGGTGAGGATGGCATGGAATGGGGGCTTGGTCGCCTGCTGTTCCGGCTGGCCGAAATTCCTGGCCTGGCGCGGCTGCGCTACACCACCAGCCATCCGCGCGACATGGACGACGAATTGATCGCTGCCCATCGCGATCTCCCGGCTTTGATGCCTTATCTGCACCTGCCGGTGCAATCCGGGTCAGACCGCATCCTCAAGGCGATGAACCGCAGGCACACGGCCAAGGACTATCTGGCGCTGCTCGAGCGCATCCGCGCTGCGCGCGGCGACATCGCGCTGTCCGGTGACTTCATCGTCGGCTTCCCCGGCGAAACCGAGGCGGATTTCGAGGCGACGATGGGTCTGGTGCGCCAGGTGAACTACGCCTCGGCCTTCTCGTTCAAATATTCGCCGCGTCCCGGCACGCCGGGCGCCGATATGCCCGATCACGTGCCGGAAGCGGTCAAGGATGAACGTTTGCAACAGCTGCAGGCATTGTTGCTCAAGCAGCAGCAGGATTTCGGCCTGGGCCTGGTCGGCAGCACCATCGACACGCTGATCGAGAAGCCCGGCCGTCAGGCCGGCCAGAAGGTCGGCCGCTCGCCCTGGCTGCAGCCGGTTATTGTTGATGAAAAGGCCGGCGAAATCGGTGACATTATCCGGGTGCGAATCACGAAGACGGGCTACAATAGCCTGTTCGCCGAGTTGGCTTGATGGCCTCGGCAGATGAGGAGAGACGGTTGAGCGCTGCTGAAGTGAAGACTCTGCCCCAGAACCAGACATCCGGGGCCTCTGACATGGCGCACATCGTTCTGACTTTCGACAACAACAAGCTTGCCAGCGCCCTGTACGGCCAGTTCGACGAGAATTTGGCCCGGCTTGAGCAGAAGCTCGGCGTCGACATCCGCTCGCGCGGCAACCAGTTGACCATCAAGGGCTCGGCCTCGGCGGCCGAGCAGGCGCGCCGCGCGCTCGACAATCTCTACGGCATTCTCCAGAAGGGCACCGATATCGGCCAGTCCGACGTTGATGGCGCCGTGCGCATGGCGATTGCCGCCGACGACCAGCTGACGCTGCCGACGCTGGAACGCAAGGGCAAAGTCTCGGCCGCCCAGATCTCCACCCGCAAGAAGACGATCTATGCCCGTTCGCTCAACCAGGACGCCTATATGCGGGCACTGGAGCGTTCGGAACTTGTCTTCGGCATTGGCCCCGCCGGCACCGGCAAGACCTATCTGGCGGTGGCGCATGCGGCGATGCTGCTCGAACGCGGCATGGTCGAGCGCATCATCCTGTCACGGCCAGCGGTCGAGGCCGGCGAGCGGCTGGGTTTTCTGCCCGGCGATATGAAGGAAAAGGTCGATCCGTACCTGCGGCCCCTCTATGACGCGCTCTACGACATGATGCCGGCCGACAAGGTCGAGCGTGCTATCGCTGCCGAGGTCATCGAAATCGCGCCGCTGGCCTTCATGCGCGGCCGCACGCTGGCGCATGCCGCCGTCATCCTCGACGAGGCGCAGAACACCACGCCGATGCAGATGAAGATGTTTTTGACCCGCCTCGGCGAGAATTCGCGCATGATCGTCACCGGCGATCCGACGCAGATCGATCTGCCTCCAAGCACCAAGTCGGGCCTCGTCGAAGCCTTGCGTGTCCTTGACGGCGTGGCCGGCGCGGTAACCGTGCGCTTCAACGATGTCGACGTTGTGCGCCACCCGCTGGTGGCCGAAATCGTCAGGGCCTATGACCGCGACGCCAAGCTGGCGCGCGGCCTCGGCGCCGAGAGCTGATGTGACGATGCGGGCTCATGCCTGAAGACATAAGACCTGGCGGCGGGGATAGTTCGGTTCCCGTCGAGATCGATATGTCGGTCGGGGCCGGCGAGTGGCCCGACGAGGCGGCGCTGACGCGTCTGGTCGATCGCGCCGTGTCGGCTGCCTTTGCCGAAACCGCTGCTGCCGGTCCTTCCGAACTCAGCATCGTCTTTTCCGACGATGCCCATATCCGTACCCTCAATGCCGGCTGGCGCGGGAAGGACAAGGCGACCAACGTCTTGTCTTTCCCTGCTTTTCCGTTCCCCAGGGGTGGCAAGCTGCCGCCCATGCTGGGTGACATCGTGCTGGCCGCCGAGACGGTGGCGCGCGAAGCAGCCCTGGAAGACAAGCCCTTCGAGAACCATATCACCCATCTCGTCATCCACGGCCTGCTGCATTTGCTGGGCTACGATCATGAGACCGATGCAGAGGCCGAGGAGATGGAAGCCATCGAGCGCTCAGCGCTCGCAAGGCTTGCCATTCCCGATCCCTACACGTAATGACAAAAGACCAATTGACCGGACGACGATGAACGACAAACCAGAAACTGCCGCCCGCCCCGAGGCTGGCAGTGCGACAAAGCCTTCCGATACGACGGAAGAGGGATCGAGTCCGAGTCCCAGTTCCGGCAGCCTCGCTTCTGGTGGTATTGCCAGCGAGCCATCGCCTGCCGGTCCGTCCCTGTTCGACCGCGTCTTGGGCCTTTTCAGGCAGCGGAACGGCACCAGCCTGCGCGAGGAAATCGCCGGCGCGCTTGCCGAAACGACCAGCGATGCCGGGTCTTTCTCGCCCGGCGAACGCGCCATGCTCAACAACATATTGCGCCTGCGCGAGGTACGCGTCGAGGACGTCATGGTGCCGCGCGCCGATATTGAGGCCGTCGAGATCACCACGACGTTGGGCGATCTGCTCGGTCTGTTCGAGCAGTCCGGCCATTCCCGCATGCCGGTCTATTCCGAGACGCTCGACGATCCGCGCGGCATGGTTCACATCCGCGACGTGCTGGCCCACATCACCAAGGTCGCCCGGGTCAAGAAGGGCAGAACATCCAGGAAGACGCCGGCAACGACGCTTCTCGACCTCGCCCAGGTCGATCTCGGCCGCACCATCGGCGACCTCAATCTGATCCGCCCGGTGCTTTTCGTGCCGCCCTCGATGCTTGCCTCCGACCTGATGGGCCATATGCAGACGACGCGAACCCAGATGGCGCTGGTCATCGACGAATATGGCGGCACCGATGGTCTCGCCTCGCTGGAAGACATCGTCGAGATGGTCGTCGGCGATATCGAGGACGAGCATGACGAGGACGAGCCGCTGATCACCCAGACCGGCGAGGGCGTGTTCGTCGTCGACGGCAAGGCCGAGATCGACGAGGTCGCCAAGATGATCGGCGAGGACTTTACCGCCGGTGAGCATGGTGAATATGTCGACACGATCGGCGGCATGATCTTCAACACGCTGGGCCGCGTGCCCGCGCGTGGTGAGGTTGTGCAAGCCATCCCCGGCTTCGAATTCCACGTGCTCGACGCCGATCCGCGCCGCGTCAAGCGGGTGCGCATCGTCCAGAACCAGAAGGGCGAGCGTCGCCGCCGCGTGACCGCCCCCCGCACCGAGCAGGCCTAGGACAGAACGTCGCCCGGCCGATGACGATCGACGATCCCTTCAAGCACTCAACCTTTGGCTCGGGTGTGTTCTACAAGGACCCGCGAGCCGCATTGAAATGGCTCGAAACGGCCTTCGGCTTCGAGCCGAGCATGGTGGTCAGCGACGCCGACGGACGGCTGGTCCATGCCGAAATGCGTTTTGGCGACGGCTACATCATCGTCGATTCCGAATGGGCCGATCATATTGCCAGTCCGGTAAGCGTCGGCGGCAAGAACACTCAGTCGGTCTGTGTGCATCTGAAAGACGGCCTGGACGTGCATTGTGAGCGGGCAATGGCGGCTGGAGCCCAAATCGTCGAGGAGCCTGCCGCCCATTTCTACGGCGAACGGCAGTATCGGGCGCGCGACCCCGAAGGCCATGTCTGGACCTTCACCCAGACCGTGCGCACCGTGCCGCGCGAGGAGGCCGAGCACCTGAGCGGGCTCACCATCGAGGGATGGCACCGATAGCGCAGCGATCGGCCGGTTCGCGTTTCAATAAATCTGATAAATCTTGGCTCCTGATTCGCGCGACTTGGGAAGTCTGTATGGAGCGCCTTGCCGGCCGGATAATTCTGCTTTGGGGCTGGCGACGCGCGCTGGTGGCGTTTCTTGCCGGGGCGCTGGCGGTGCTCGCCCAGGCGCCTTACGATTTCTTCGCCGTCTGTTTCGTCTCGTTTCCACTGCTGGTCTGGCTGCTCGACGGCGCCACCGGCGAGGCTTCCGACGGCTGGCTCAGGCGCCTGCGGCCGACTTTTGCCATCGGCTGGTGGTTCGGTTTCGGCTATTTCCTCGCCGGCCTGTGGTGGATCGGCGAGGCGCTTCTGGTCGAGGCCGACAGTTTCGCCTGGGCCTTACCCTTCGCGGTCGTCGGCATTCCTTTGGCGCTGGCATTTTTCTACGGCTTCGCCGCCGTCGTCGCGCGGCTGTTATGGACCAACGATATTGGCCGCGTTGCCGCCCTTGCCTTTGCTTTTGGCCTGACGGAATGGCTGCGCGGCTTCCTGTTCACCGGCTTTCCCTGGAATGCCGTCGGTTATGCGGCGATGCCCGTGCCGCTGTTGATGCAAAGCGTGTCGGTGACCGGCATGGTCGGCATGAACGCGCTGGCGGTCTTTGTCTTCGCCATGCCGGCCTTGCTTGCAGCACGCCGGCATGTCCGTCTCGGTGTGGTCCTGCTTGCCATTCTCGTCGCCGCCCATGCTGGCTTCGGCTATTTCAGGCTCGCGACCCCCGACAAGCCGACAACCCGCACTCTCGATGTCCGTATCGTGCAACCGGATGTCGACCTCAGCGAAAAATGGGACGCCTCGGTGCGCGACCGCATCTTCGCCACGATGATGGGCCTGTCGGCCGCAGCGCCCGATCCCGGCCATAACAAACCGCAGTTGATCCTGTGGCCGGAGACCTCGGTACCCTTCCTGTTCACCGAGCGTCCGGACGCGCTGACCGCGGTCGGCGACATGCTGCAGCCTGGTCAGATGCTGATTGCCGGCGTCGTGCGCGAGGAGCGCGGATCCGGGGCGGATGCCGACAGCCGCTACTACAATTCGGTGGTGGCGATCGATGACAAGGGCGAAATCGCTGATGCCGTCGACAAGGTCCATCTGGTCCCGTTCGGCGAGTATCTGCCGTTTTCCGGTCTGCTCAGCCGCTTCGGCATCGGACAGCTCGTCGCCGGGCCGATGAATTTCGCCGCCGGCAACGAGCGCCATCCGATCGCTTTGCCCGGCGGCATCAGCGCCTTGCCGTTTATTTGCTACGAGGTGATCTTTCCTGATCTTGTGGCTGTTGACGCAACGTCATCCCAGCTTATTGTGAACGTCACCAACGACGCATGGTTCGGCGACACGCCTGGGCCGTACCAGCATTTCAGGCAGGCTCAGATTCGCGCGGTGGAAAACGGATTGCCGCTGTTGCGCGCCGCCAACAACGGCATTTCCGCCGTTGTCGATACGCGGGGACGCATCGTCGACGCATTGGCGGTCGATGCACGTGGCGCCATCGACGTGCGGGTGCCGATCTCCGGCCAAGCCTTCATCTCCGCCGCGGGGCGGCGCATTAACGGAATGCTGATCATGTTGGTGTTTGCCGCAATCGCCCTCAGCTTGAACGTAAGGCAACGGCTACGGGTGAATTGACAGTCGACACATTAGAAACTCATACTGTTACCGCCTAATTTTCTCGAAGTCGGTTGGTGTTTCTGTTGGGGCAGTTGGCTCCGGCTTCGTTTGGGCGAGAAAAATAGAAAAGGCCGGAAAAATTCGGCGAGGAAAAAATGACAGAAGAAAACAAGAAGAAACCGAATCCGATCGACATCCATGTCGGAAGTCGCGTCCGCCTTCGGCGCAATATGCTTGGAATGAGCCAGGAAAAGCTTGGTGAAAATCTCGGTATTACGTTTCAGCAGATCCAAAAATATGAAAAAGGAACGAACCGCGTCGGCGCCAGCCGTCTGCAGGCAATAGCCTCGATACTCAGCGTGCCTGTCGCCTTCTTTTTCGAGGATGCGCCAGGGCAGGAGCCGGTGGGTAATAGAGGATTTGCCGAGGACACTTCGATGGCTTTCGCCGTCGAATTCTGCGGCAGTCCGGAAGGGCTTCAGCTCAACCGCGCGTTCGTCAAGATCGCGGATGTGAAGGTGCGCCGCCGGATTATCGACCTTGTGAAGTCCCTTTCTGCCGAAGATGCCGAGTGATTCGGTGGGTCGATTGACCCATTGGCCCCAGTAATCCCCCGGGCCCGAGTAGCCCAGAGGCTCGACTGCCGGCGGCGCCAAGCCGCCGGTGGTACAAGATATATTGCTGCGGCACTCATGCCAGAACCGCGGCACCGCTTGACGAGCGGCGCCCGGCACCGTTAACACGTGGCGCGCCAAAATCGGCAGCCCTGCCGATCTTTTTTTCAAGAGGGGACACCCGTGACGCGGCAGAACTACTTCTTCACCTCGGAATCCGTGGCCGAGGGTCATCCCGATAAAGTCTGTGACCGCATCTCGGACGAGATCGTCGATCTGGTCTATCGCGAGGCCAAGAAGACCGGCATGGACCCGTGGAAAGTCCGCGTCGCCTGCGAGACGCTCGCAACCACCAACCGCGTCGTCATCGCCGGCGAAGTAAGGGTTCCCGATACTCTGCTGAAGCGGGACAAAGCCGGCAACATCCTCAAGGACGCCGCCGGGCATTCGGTCGTCAACCCGGCCAAGTTCAAGTCGGTCGCCCGCAAGGCGATCCGCGAAATCGGCTACGAGCAGGCCGGCTTCCACTGGAAGACGGCAAAGATCGAGGTTCTGCTGCACGGCCAGTCGCCCGACATCGGCCAGGGAGTCGACAACGCCGCCGACCGCCAGGGCGAAGAGGGTGCCGGCGACCAGGGCATCATGTTCGGCTATGCCTGCCGCGAGACCCCGGACCTGATGCCGGCGCCGATCTATTACAGCCACAAGATTCTCGAACTGCTCGCCGCTGCCCGTCACGAAAACAACGGCGAAGCCGGCAAGCTCGGACCCGACGCCAAGAGCCAGGTCACCGTTCGCTATGTCGATGGCAAAGCCGCCGAAGCGACGCAGATCGTGCTGTCGACGCAGCATCTCGACGCGACCTGGGATTCCAAGAAGGTCCGCAAGGTCGTTGAGCCTTACATCCGTGAGGCGCTCGGCGACCTCAAGATCGCCGACGATTGCATGTGGTACATCAACCCGACGGGCAAGTTCGTCATCGGTGGACCGGACGGCGACGCCGGCCTGACCGGCCGCAAGATCATCGTCGACACCTACGGTGGTGCTGCCCCGCACGGCGGCGGCGCCTTCTCCGGCAAGGACACCACCAAGGTCGACCGCTCCGCCGCCTATGCGGCGCGCTATCTCGCCAAAAATGTAGTGGCGGCCAAGCTCGCCGACCGCTGCACCATCCAGCTGTCCTACGCCATCGGCGTTGCCCAGCCGCTGTCGGTCTATGTCGACCTGCACGGCACCGGCAAGGTCGACGAGGCCAAGCTCGAGGAAGCGCTGCGCACGGTGATGGATTTGTCGCCATCCGGCATCCGCAGGCATCTCGACCTCAACAAGCCGATCTACGCAAAGACCTCGTCCTACGGCCATTTCGGCCGCAAGGCCGGCCGAGACGGGTCCTTCTCCTGGGAAAAGACCGATCTGGCCAAGGCGCTCAAGGACGCGATCGCTGCTTAGGCATGATTCGAAAAAGTGGGTACCGGTTTTTTGGAAAAGATCGTGCTCCAACAAAGGATTAGATTGAGATGAGATTTCAGCCAAATCTCATCTCAATCCCAAATCTCATCTCAATCTAAGCGCGGCGCGCGACCAGGCCATGGATCCACAGGACAGGCGGAGCCGCGCGACCGAAGGGTTCTTCGGCCGCCGGCACGGCAAGACCATTCGCCCGCAGCAGGCGGCGGCGCTGGAAAGCGGTCTTGGGGCCTATGGCCTCGACCTCTCCGTCCAGGCGCCGGCAGAATTGCGCGCGCTATTCTCAGCGGATGTTTCAACGGTTCGGCTGGAAATCGGCTTCGGCGGCGGTGAGCATCTGCTGCACCGTGCCACGGAGGCACCGGCGACCGGCTTCATCGGTGTCGAGCCGTTCGTCAACGGCATGGCCAAGCTGATGATGGCGGTGCGGGAAAAGCCGCTTGCCAATCTTCGCGTTTATGATGACGACGCCACGCGCCTGCTCGATTGGTTGCCGCAGGCGTCGCTCGACGGCATCGATCTGCTCTACCCCGATCCCTGGCCGAAGAAAAAGCACTGGAAGCGGCGTTTCGTCAGCCCGCTCAACCTCGATCGGTTCGCGCGCGTGCTGAAGCCGGGCGGAAAATTCCGCTTCGCATCCGACATCGACACCTATGTGAACTGGACCTTGTTGCACTGTCGGGCGCATGGCGCGCTCCTCTGGCAGGCGCAAGGTGGGGCCGACTGGCATCGGCCCTATGAAGGCTGGCCGGGCACACGCTACGAGGCGAAAGCCATTCGCGAGGGCCGACGGCCGGCCTATCTCACCTTCATCAGAAAATAGTTCGATGCGGGAAAGTGTCCCGCATCAACAGCCGGTCTGGCTTCAGAAACGGCCGATCTTGCCGAAAGCGGTCGGGTCCATGCCGAGCCGGCGCAGATCGTTGGCGCGCGGCTTGCGGCCGGCTTCGACGGCCCGCGAGGCGGCAACGGCGCTGCCGAACAGGGCAAAGGCGTCGCCTATGGCGGAAAACACGGTACGGTTGCTCATTGTCTTGACCTTTCGCGCGCCACCGCGCGCTCATCTTTGATTTGTGCAGTGCAACATAGATAGGGATGTGAAATCCGGGATCACAGGGCCGTTACCGCATAGCCGGCATGCGCCGCGCGCAATCCTGCCAGCCGTCCCCGGCTGCACTCTGCCCGGCCCGTCAACAGACTTGAAACACCGGCCGGGATCGTCTATATCAGCCTCAAATTCTTGGTCGGTATGACGAAGAGTGGGTCCACCCGGTCCCGCTCTTTTTTATTACCTGCCGGTCAGCCATCAGCAAAGAGATGGTTCGGGACGACGATCATCCTGATCCAGAGAACGACAGGAACCGCATGACTGCAACGGCAAGCGAAGCCGACGACCGCATCATCCGCGAAAGCGGTATCGATGCGCGCATCGCGCTGATCGTTCAGCCGGTGTTGCGAGGCATTGGCTTCCGCCTCGTGCGGGTGCATCTGTCGGGCCAGAACGGCCTGACGCTGCAGATCATGGCCGAACGCGAGGACGGCACCATGACCGTCGAGGATTGCGAAGAGGTCAGCCGCGCTGTGTCGCCGGCGCTCGACGTCGATGACCCGATCGAGAAGGCCTATCATCTCGAAGTGTCGTCGCCGGGCATCGACCGGCCGCTGGTACGCAAGTCGGATTTCGTCACCTGGACCGGCCATCTGGTGAAGATGGAAACCTCGGTGCCGGTCGCCGACCGCAAGCGCTTCAAGGGCAAGATCGCCGAAGCCGGCGAAGACGACATGCTGCTCGAGCGCGACAAGGCCGCCTACGGCGAAGAGCCGACGGTTCGCATTCCTTATGACGCGATCGCCGATGTGCGGCTGATCCTCACCGACGACCTTATTCGCGATGCCCTTTCGAAGGACAACCGGGAACGCAAGGAAGCCAAGAAACGCCGCGGCGAAGCTGATGATGCACCCGAAGGTGCTGAAGGCGGCGCGGAAGACGAAATCGAACAGGAACTATGATGAGCGGCCGGGCCTAAAAGCTCGGCAACAAGCTCGGGAGAAATAAGATGGTTGTAAGCGCCAACAGACTTGAACTGCTGCAGATCGCCGACGCGGTGGCGCGTGAAAAGTCGATCGACAAGTCGATCGTCATTGCCGCCATGGCTGATGCGATCCAGAAGGCCGCGCGCTCGCGCTACGGCCAGGAAACCAACATCCGCGCCGACATCAACGCCAACACCGGCGAGATGAAGCTGCAGCGGCTGATGGAAGTGGTCGAGAAGGTCGACGACTACGCCACCCAGATCGCCATTTCCTCGGCCCGCGAGCGCAATCCGGACGCCCAGCTTGGCGACTTCATCGCCGAACAGCTGCCGCCAATGGATTTCGGCCGCATCGCCGCCCAGTCAGCCAAGCAGGTCATCGTGCAGAAAGTGCGCGAGGCCGAGCGCGACCGCCAGTATGACGAATACAAGGACCGCATCGGCGAGATCGTCAACGGCACCGTCAAGCGCGTCGAATATGGCAACGTCATCGTCGATCTCGGCCGTGGCGAGGCGATTATCCGCCGCGACGAGCTGATCCCGCGCGAAAACTACAAGTACGGCGACCGCGTCCGCGCCTATGTCTACGACGTGCGCCGCGAACAGCGCGGCCCGCAGATATTCCTGTCGCGCACCCATCCGCAGTTCATGGCCAAGCTCTTCACCATGGAAGTGCCGGAAATCTATGACGGCATCATCGAGATCAAGTCGGTCGCCCGCGACCCAGGCTCGCGCGCTAAGATCGCCGTCATTTCGCGTGACTCGTCGATCGATCCGGTCGGCGCCTGCGTCGGTATGCGCGGCAGCCGCGTCCAGGCCGTGGTCGGCGAATTGCAGGGCGAAAAGATCGACATCATTCCGTGGTCGCCTTCGGCCGCCTCCTTCATCGTCAACGCGCTGCAGCCGGCGGAAGTCGCCAAGGTGGTGCTCGACGAGGATGCCGAGCGCATCGAAGTGGTGGTTCCCGACGACCAGTTGTCGCTGGCCATCGGCCGTCGCGGCCAGAACGTGCGTCTTGCCTCGCAGCTCACCGGCTGGGACATCGACATCCTGACCGAGGCCGAGGAGTCTGAGCGCCGCCAGAAGGAATTCGTCGAACGCTCGTCGCTGTTCATGGAAGCCCTTGATGTCGACGAGATGGTCGGCCAGGTGTTGGCCTCCGAAGGCTTCACCAGCGTCGAGGAAGTTGCCTACGTCGATTCGGGCGAGATCGCCTCGATCGACGGTTTCGACGAAGACACCGCTTCGGAGATCCAGACCCGCGCCCGCGAATATCTGGAGAAGATCGAAGCCGAGCATGACGACAAGCGCAAGGCGCTGGGCGTCACCGACGAACTGCGCGAGATCCCTGGCGTCACCACCGCCATGATGGTGACGCTCGGCGAGGATGGCGTGAAGACGATCGAGGATTTCGCCGGCTATGCCGCCGACGACCTGACCGGCTGGAAGGAACGCAAGGACGGCGAGACCAAGGTATTCCCGGGTGTGCTCGCCAATCACGGCGTGTCGCGCGCCGACGCCGAGCAGATGGTTCTGGCAGCCCGCCTCAAGGCCGGCTGGATCACCGAAGACGAGCTTGCAGCCGAACAGGTCCCGGCTGACGAAGCCGTTGGTGCGTGAGGTGAAACCGCATCGCACACAACCCGCCCCAGGACGAGATGAACGATCGCACCTGCATCGTCACGCGCAAGCAAGCCGAGCCGGATGAGCTGATCCGTTTCGTCGTCGGCCCGGATTCGGCCGTCGTTCCTGACCTGAAGAGAAATCTGCCCGGCCGTGGTTGTTGGGTGAGCGCCGACCGCCTACATATCGACAAGGCGGCGGCGAAGAACTTGTTTGCCCGCGCCTTCAAGGCGCAGGTCGTCGTGCCGCCCGATCTCGGCGGCATGGTCGACGGACTGCTTGCACGATCCGCTTTGGGTATGCTTGGCCTTGCCCGCAAGGCTGGCTCGATCGCACTCGGCGCAACCAAGGTCGAGAGCGCGGTGCGCTCGGGGTTGGCGCTTTTCGTGCTCCACGCGACCGAGGCATCCGACGATGGCGTGCGCAAGATCAGTCAGGCGCGGCGGGCAACTGTCCACCTCGGCGGGCCGGCAGTCCTTGCCTACAAACTTTTCTCCGAGGCCGAGTTGAGCTTGGCATTGGGGGGTACAAATGTGATACATGCTGCCGTTCTCGCGGGAGACGCGGGCAAGGCGGTTGAGAGGCGCATGGTTGCGCTCGACCGATATCGGGGCGGAACCCCCGACGATCTGGCAATGCTTGCGGCCGTTGCTGACGAAGATGATGCTGCAGAGGATATGGAATGAGCGATACGAAATCGGGCGACGACAAGACGTTGAGTGTTACACCGAAGAAGACCTTGACGCTGAAGCGCCCCGGTACCGAGCAGAGCGTCGTGCGACAGAATTTCTCGCATGGCCGCACCAAGCAGGTCCAGGTCGAGATCAAGAAGCGCAAATTCTCCATGCCCGGCGACAAGCCGGAGCCGGTGGCTGCACCCGTATTTACGCCCAAGCCCGCGGTAGTGGCAGCCCCCGTCGTGCAGGAAGCGCCCAAGGCGCCGCCTCCGCCGCCGCCGGCCGAACGCGGCGGCATGGTGCTGAACGAACTGTCGCGCAATGAAATGGAAGCGCGCCGCAGGGCGCTCGAAGGCTCCAAGGTTCGCGACGTCGAGGACCGCCAACGCGCCATCGAAGAGGCCAAGCGCCGCAACGAGGATGAGGAACGCCGCAAGCGCGAGCGCGAGGAATCCGCGCGCCGTCAGGCCGAGGAAGAAGCCCGCCTGCAGACCGAGGCCGAGTCCCGCCGCCGCGCCGAGGAAGAAGCGCGCCGCCGCGCGCCGCAGGCTGCCGAGCTTGTGGCATCGGACGACGAGGAAGAGGTCAAGCCGAAGCGCACCGCCGCCGGCGCCCCGGTACGCCGTCCGGTTACGCCCGAAGTGGCGCGCCCGGCCAAGCCGACCAAGGCCGAGGAAGACCGTCGTCGCGGCAAACTGACCCTCAACACGGCGCTTTCCGACGAGGACGCGCGCGCCCGCTCGCTGTCGTCGATGCGTCGCCGCCAGGAAAAATTCAAGCGCGCGATGCATAATGAGCCGCGCGAGAAGGTTATGCGCGAAGTGATCCTGCCTGAAACCATCACCATCCAGGAACTGGCGCAGCGCATGTCCGAGCGCGCTGTCGATGTGGTCAAGTACTTCATGAAGCAGGGCCAGATCCTGAAGCCGGGCGACATCATCGACGCCGACACGGCCGAGCTGGTCGCCACCGAATTCGGCCACACGGTCCGCCGCGTCGCCGAGTCCGACATCGAGGAAGGCCTGTTCAACATTGCCGACAATGCCGAGGACCTGGTGTCGCGGCCGCCTGTCGTGACCATCATGGGCCATGTCGACCACGGCAAGACCTCGCTGCTCGACGCCATCCGCAATGCCAATGTCGTCTCCGGCGAAGCCGGCGGCATCACCCAGCATATCGGCGCCTACCAGGTCGAGAAGAACGGTCAGAAGATCACCTTCATCGACACGCCCGGTCACGCCGCCTTCACGGCGATGCGCGCCCGCGGCGCTCAGGCGACCGACATCGCCATCCTGGTGGTGGCGGCCGACGACAGCGTCATGCCGCAGACCATCGAATCGATCAGCCATGCCAAGGCGGCCGGCGTTCCGATCATCGTGGCGATCAACAAGATCGACAAGCATGATGCCGATCCGCAGAAGGTGCGGTCGGAACTGCTGCGCCATGAGGTGTTCGTCGAATCGATGGGCGGTGAAGTGCTGGACGTCGAAGTGTCGGCGACCAAGGGCACCAACCTCGACAAGCTGTTGGAAGCGATCCTGCTGCAGGCCGAAATCCTCGACCTCAAGGCCAATCCGGACCGTACCGCCGAGGGCGTGGTCATCGAAGCCCAGCTCGACAAGGGCCGTGGCCCCGTCGCCACCGTACTGGTGCAGACCGGCACTTTGATGCCGGGCGACATCCTCGTCGCCGGCAATGAGTGGGGCCGGGTGCGCGCTCTGGTCAACGACCGTGGCGAGCAGATCAAGGAGGCGCCGCCGGCTATGCCGGTCGAGGTGCTCGGCCTGCAGGGCACGCCGCAAGCCGGCGACCGCTTCGCTGTCGTCAACAACGAGGCCCGCGCCCGCGAGATCACCGAATATCGCCAGCGTCTGGCGCGCGAGAAGGCAGTGGCTCGCCATGCCGGCCAGCGCGGCTCGCTCGAACAGATGATGTCGCAGCTGCAGACGAGCGGGTTGAAGGAATTCCCGCTGGTCATCAAGGGCGACGTGCAGGGTTCGATCGAGGCGATCAACGCCGCTCTCGACAAGCTTGGCACCGACGAGGTGCGTGCGCGCATCGTTCATGCCGGCGCCGGCGCCATCACCGAAAGCGACGTGTCGCTGGCGGAGACCTCGGGGGCCGCGATCATCGGCTTCAACGTCCGTGCCAACGTGCAGGCACGTGCGGCCGCGGCGGCCGCGGGCATCGAAATCCGCTACTACTCGATCATCTACAACCTTGTCGATGATGTGAAGGCAGCACTTTCCGGCTTGCTGTCGCCGGAACGCCGCGAGACCTTCATCGGCAATGCCGAGATCCTCGAGATCTTCGACATCACCAAGGTCGGCAAGATCGCCGGCTGCCGTGTCACCGAAGGCAAGGTCGAGCGTGGAGCGGGCGTGCGCCTGATCCGCGACAACGTCGTCATCCATGAAGGCACGCTGAAGACCCTCAAGCGCTTCAAGGACGAAGTCGCGGAAGTTCCGGGCGGCCAGGAGTGCGGCATGGCCTTCCAGAACTACGAGGACATGCGCGTTGGCGACATCATCGAGTGCTTCCGCGTCGAGATGGTGACCCGGACGCTCTGAGTTCGTATACTGTCGATACGACCGGGCGGTGGTCGAAAGACTGCCGCCCTAACTTTAATGCCTGTCGCCCAAAAGTGCGGGATAAACGATATGCATAGAAACAAGTATGAGACATGCGGCACGGTCCCATCCCGCGCCTCACGCTTTCCGGATTGAGAAAAATGCCCCGTCCAACCGCCTCCAGCCCATCCCAGCGCATGCTTCGCGTCGCCGAACAGGTGCGCCATGCGCTGTCGGAAACCTTGCAGCGCGGCGAGATTATCGACCCGCTGATCGAGAACACCGTGGTTTCGGTCTCGGAAGTGCGCATGTCGACTGATCTGAGGGTCGCAACGGCCTTCGTTTCGCCGCTCGGCGCCAAGGACACGGGTGCGGTCATCGACGCGCTCAACAAGCATGCGAAGTTCGTCCGTGGCCGCGTCTCCGGCGCGCTCCGCCAGATGAAGTTCATGCCGGAGTTCCGCTTCAAGCTCGATACGTCCTTCGACAATTTCGCCAGGATCAACGATTTGCTGAAATCGCCCGAAGTCGCGCGAGACTTGGGTGCCGATGGCGAAGACAACGACAAGGACGAGAAATAGTGGGGCGCCGCGGCAAGAAGAAGGGACGGCCGATCTCCGGCTGGGTGGTGCTGGACAAGCCGGTTGGCATGGGTTCGACCGAAGCCGTCTCCAAGATCAAATGGCTTTTCCAGGCAGAAAAGGCCGGCCATGCCGGCACGCTCGACCCGCTGGCCTCTGGCATGCTGCCGATCGCGCTCGGCGAGGCAACCAAGACCGTGCCTTATGTGCAGGACGGCGCCAAAATCTACCGGTTCACCGTCGCCTGGGGCGAGGAGCGTTCGACCGACGATCTCGAAGGCCCGGTGACGCAAAGTTCCGACCGCCGTCCGGCGGAAAACGATGTCAGGGCGCTGCTGCCGAACTACACCGGCGTCATCATGCAGACACCGCCGCAATTCTCGGCCATCAAGATATCAGGCGAACGCGCCTACGATCTCGCCCGTGGGGGCGAGACAGTCGACATCCCCGCGCGCGAGATCGAGATCGGCCGTCTGGACATCGTCGAGCACGCTGCCGACCACACTTCGTTCGAGGTCGAATGCGGCAAAGGCACCTATGTGCGCTCGCTGGCCCGCGACATGGGCCGCGACCTCGGCTGCTTCGGCCACATCGCCGAATTGCGCAGGGTCGAGGTCGAGCCGTTCACCCAGGAGGATTTCGTCACCGTCGCCGAACTGGAAGCCGCCCGTTTCGGCGAACAGCGCGAAGCTGACAAAGAGGGCGACGCCGATGTTTCCGACGCGCCGATCGACTTTGGCGCCATCGATGCGCTGCTTGTCGACACGGCCGCCGCGCTCGACTGCCTGCCCCAGATCGCCATCAGCGACGAAGCGGCGACCAAGATCCGCCTTGGCAATCCCGTCATCATCCGCGGCCGCGACGCGCCCGTGGAAGCCGAGGAAGCCTGCGCCACCGCGCGCGGCAAGCTTGTCGCCATCGGCGCCATCGAGCAAGGCATGTTCAAGCCGAAGCGGGTCTTTGTCGGCTGACCACTCTCGTCTAGTCTTACGTCGACGTCACATCCGAGGGGCACATGGCAAAGGCTGAGGCGGTGAAGAAGCGGGCGCCAGTGACAACGCGCCGGCCGCCGGTTGGCGCCTCGCCCGGCACGCTGATCGCCGATCCGGCGGCGCGACGGTCCGAGCTGCGGCTGACGCTGATTTCGCCTGAAAAATTCAAGACCATCAACGATGCCAGCATCGACGATCTCAACACCCATTGCGACAACTGGCCGGTCGTCTGGTTGGACTGCACCGGTCTCGCCAACATCCAGCTGATCGAGGAGATCGGCCGGATCTTCAACCTGCATCCACTGGCTCTGGAAGATGTCGTCAACACCGGCCAGCGGCCGAAGGTCGACTTCTTCGAGGACCACGCCTTCGTCGTCATGCGCATGATCGACGACGTCAAGGTGCATCGCTATGAGCAGATCGCGGTGTTCTTCGGCAAGAAATTCGTCGTCACCTTCCAGGAGCGCGAAGGCGATCCGTTCGACCCCGTGCGCAAGCGCATCGCCGCAGCGTTGCCCAACCGCTTGCGGATGCGCGGCGCCGACTATCTGGCCTATGCGCTCATCGATTCCATCGTCGACAGCTATTTCCCGCCGATTGAGGCCGCTAGCGAGGAGGTCGATGGCATCGAGGACGAGATGCTCAACACGCCTCACAAGCATCAGATGCGCCAGCTGCACGAATTGCGGCGCGACGCCAATGTGCTCAAGGGCGTGCTGTGGCCGATGCGCGACGCGCTGGCGACGCTGATCCGCAACGACGTGCCCTATGTGAAGCCGGAGACGAAAATCTTCTTCAATGACACGCTCGACCACGCATTGCGGCTGATCGAGCTGGTCGAGAACCAGCGTGATATGCTGACCGGCTTGATCGAAATGCATTTGTCGCTGAGCCAGGCGCGCACCAACGATGTGATCTCTTATCTCACCATCGTCTCGGTGATTTTCATGCCGCTAACCTTCCTGGTCGGTATCTGGGGGATGAATTTCGATCCCGAGAGCTCGCCGTGGAACATGCCGGAACTGAAAGCCTACTATGGCTACCCGGCTTCGCTGCTGTTCATGCTGGCCGTTGCTGTCGGGCTGATCGTCTTCTTCAAAAGCAAGAAGTGGCTGTAAGCTTCAGGTGTCAGGGGAATCCTGGATTCCCGAGCAAAGGGCTGCGACAAGCCGGCTTTATGAATGGGCTGGTGTTTTCCGGGGAATTGCCCTATATGCGCCGCAGCATCGCGCCATGTCGCTTTGCTTGCACCGGCCCCTGCTGGACGACATCCCGGCTAAGGGCGACCCGTTTCCTCAAACAGATAAGGAAAAACACGATGTCGATTACTGCCGAGCGCAAACAGGAATTGATGGGTGAATTCGCAACCGCCAAGGGCGATACCGGGTCTCCGGAAGTCCAGGTGGCCATCCTTTCCGAGCGCATCAAGAACCTGACCGACCACTTCAAGGACCACAAGAAGGATAACCATTCCCGCCGTGGTCTGCTCGCTCTCGTCTCCCAGCGCCGCAGCCTGCTTGATTATCTCAAGCGCAAGGATGACGCGCGCTATCAGACGTTGATCGAGAAGCTCGGTCTGCGCCGTTGACGAATTGACCGGCGGGCTTTCGAAGGAGAGCCCGCCGGTCGCGCATTCTGCCAGTCGCATCGATTGGCCAGACCCGGTTTCGAGCGTGCAGAGGCCACTCGAAACCGCCCATGGACGGTCATGGGGCAGGATTGCAGGACGCTCGTGCGCTAACCAGCGCCGAATCTACCCGAGCTTCCCGTTGTCTTGCCCGTGGCTGCCCGAGAAAGGAAGCCAGGGAAAGGGCATCCGCGCACCGTGAAACGGCGCGGCCCTTTCCGCTTACTAAGGACAAGATATGTTCAACTACCACAAAGTGGAAATCGAATGGGGCGGCCGTCCGCTCATCCTGGAAACTGGCAAGATCGCACGTCAGGCTGACGGCGCGGTGCTTGCGACCTATGGCGAAACCAAGGTTCTCGCCACCGTCGTTTCGATGAAGGAGCCGAAGCCAGGCCTCGATTTCTTCCCGCTGACCGTCAACTACCAGGAAAAGACCTACGCCGCCGGCAAGATCCCGGGCGGCTACTTCAAGCGCGAGGGACGTCCGAGCGAAAAGGAAACGCTGGTTTCCCGCCTGATCGACCGCCCGATCCGCCCGCTCTTCGCCGACGGCTACAAGAACGACACCCAGATCGTCGTCACCGTCGTCCAGCATGACCTCGAGAACGATCCCGATATCCTGTCGATCGTCGCCACCTCGGCCGCTTTGACGCTGTCGGGCGTTCCCTTCATGGGCCCGATCGGCGGCGCTCGCGTCGGCTACATCAACGGCGAATACGTGCTCAACCCGCATGTCGACGAGATGCAGGAATCCAGGCTCGACCTCATTGTCGCCGGCACCGCCGACGCCGTGCTGATGGTCGAGTCCGAAGCCAAGGAACTCGGCGAAGAGCTGATGCTCGGCGCCGTCATGTTCGGCCACAGGGGCTTCCAGCCGGTGATCGACGCCATCATCAAGCTGGCCGAAGTTGCCGCCAAGGAGCCGCGCGATTTCACAGCGCCGGACTACTCCGCGCTTGAAGCCGAAATGCTGAAGATCGTCGGCGACGAGCTCAGCAATGCCTACAAGAACGTCGATAAGCAGAAGCGTTACGCCGCCGTCGACGCCGTCAAGGCGAAGGTCAAGGCAGCGTTCGCTCCGGCCGAAGGCGAAGACGCCAAGTACACCTCCGAGCAGATCGGTTCGGTGTTCAAGGAACTCCAGGCCAAGGTCGTGCGCTGGAACATCCTCGACACCGGTTCGCGCATCGATGGCCGTGACCTCAAGACTGTCCGCAAGATCGTCTCGGAAGTCGGCGTCCTGCCGCGCACGCACGGTTCGGCGCTGTTCACCCGCGGCGAGACCCAGGCGCTTGTGGTTGCCACATTGGGCACCGGCGAGGACGAGCAGTATGTCGATTCGCTGACCGGCATGTACAAGGAGAAGTTCCTCCTTCACTACAACTTCCCTCCCTACTCCGTCGGTGAGACCGGCCGCATGGGTTCGCCGGGCCGCCGCGAAATCGGCCACGGCAAGCTCGCCTGGCGCGCTATCCGTCCGATGCTGCCGAGCGCGGACCAGTTCCCCTACACGCTGCGCGTCGTCTCGGAGATCACCGAGTCCAACGGTTCGTCGTCGATGGCCACCGTCTGCGGCACATCGCTGGCGCTGATGGATGCCGGCGTTCCGCTGGCCAAGCCGGTTGCTGGTATCGCGATGGGCCTGATCAAGGAAGGCGAGCGCTTCGCGGTTCTGTCCGACATCCTGGGTGACGAAGATCACCTCGGCGACATGGACTTCAAGGTCGCCGGTACCGAAAGCGGCATCACCTCGCTGCAGATGGACATCAAGATCGAGGGCATCACCGAGGAGATCATGAAGATCGCGCTGGACCAGGCCAAGGATGGCCGCCAGCATATCCTCAGCGAGATGGCGCATGCTCTGACCGGCGCCCGCCCCGAACTCGGTGAGTTCGCACCGCGCATCGAGGTCATGCACATCCCGACCGACAAGATCCGCGACGTGATCGGCTCCGGCGGCAAGGTTATCCGTGAGATCGTCGAGAAGACCGGCGCCAAGATCAACATCGAGGACGACGGCACGGTCAAGATCGCTTCGTCGAACGCCAAGGAGATCGAGGCGGCCAAGAAGTGGATCCATACCATCGTCGCCGAGCCGGAAGTCGGCGAAATCTACGAAGGCACGGTCGTCAAGACCGCCGACTTCGGCGCTTTCGTCAACTTCTTCGGTCCGCGTGACGGCCTCGTCCACATCTCGCAGCTTGCCAACGACCGGGTCGCCAAGACCTCGGACGTCGTCAAGGAAGGCGACAAGGTCTGGGTCAAGCTGATGGGCTTCGACGAGCGCGGCAAGG
Source organism: Mesorhizobium sp. M0862 (assembly GCF_040319795.1). NCBI lineage: Bacteria > Pseudomonadati > Pseudomonadota > Alphaproteobacteria > Hyphomicrobiales > Phyllobacteriaceae > Mesorhizobium > Mesorhizobium sp. M0862. Next base: position 271,326 of record NZ_JAMYOJ010000003.1, on the reverse strand, counting down.
TCCGCCTGTCGATGAAGGTCGTCGACCAGGCCACCGGCAAGGAAATCGCCCGCGACAAGAAGGCCGAAGGCGAAGAAAACGCCGCCTGAGTGGTCTGACAATAGAGTTGAACGGGCGCGGCTTATGTCGCGCCCGTTTTCGTTTAATACCCGTCTACGACATGAGAATCGAAGAATGGCCGCTGAGCCGCTGAAGACACTGTTCCATCCCTTCGAGGCCGAGGGGCTCCCTCTGCCGCAAAAGGGCGAGCGTGTGTTGTTCCTGGGTGCGGAGCCCGGCTTCCGCTTGCCGGAAGGCTTCGAGGCAGAGCTCCATCTTGCACAGGGTTTCCGGCCGCATCTCCGAGCGCTGGAGCGTGCCGGTCACAAGGTAGCGCCGCGCGCGGAAGGCGATGCATTCGATGCAGCGCTCGTGCTTGCCGGCCGCCATCGTGGGCTAAACGAGATGCGTATTGCCGAGGCGATCGAACGCGTCACGCCTGGCGGTCTGATCGTCGTCGCCGGCGGCAAGGACGAAGGCATCGCCAGCCTGCGCAAGCGCATCGACGAGCTTGTTCCGATCGAAGGGCATCTGCCGAAATATCACGGCATCGCCTTCTGGCTTCGCCGTCCGGCCGATCTGGCGCCTGCGGAAAAACTGCGCGTCGCCAATCCCGCCTTGGTCGTAGAGGACCGCTTCCGTACCGCGCCTGGCATGTTCTCCTTCGACCGGATCGACGCCGGCTCGAAACTTCTGGTCGACAACCTGCCCAAAGACCTGCGCGGCAACATTGCTGATTTCTGCGCCGGCTGGGGTTATGTCGCCGCCGAGGTCGCGGCACGTTCATCCGGCATAACGGGGCTCGACCTTTACGAAGCGGATTTCGACGCGCTTGAGGCGGCCAAGGGCAATATCGGCCAGACAGGCTTCGAGCCCGGCTTCTTCTGGACCGATCTGCTGAGCGAGCCGGTCGAGCGGCGCTATGATGCCATCGTCATGAACCCGCCCTTCCATCGCAGCCGGGCGGCCGAGCCGGAAATCGGCGCCGGCATGATCCAGGCGGCGGGCAAGGCGCTGAAGCCGGGCGGGCGGCTGTTCATGGTGGCGAACCGTCAGCTGCCTTACGAACCGGTTCTGAAGGCCGTCTTCTCCAGCCATGCCGAGCTCGCCCGCGACGGCATGTTCAAGGTTTTCTCCGCGCGCCGATAGGACGGTGCCGGTCGCCTCAATGCATGCTGACGATGCGCGCCGGCTCGTGGACGGGAACGGTCGCTCTGATATCGCCGGGCTTGATCTTGAGCGGCGCCGGCCTGCCGAACAGATAGCCCTGCACCATCTCGCAACCAGCTGCTCGCAAAAGCGTCGCCTGGTTCTCGGTCTCGACGCCTTCGGCGATGATGCCGACGCCGAGCGCCCGCGACAGGCCGACGATGGTAGAGACGACGGCGCCCGAATTCGAATCGGTGTCGATGCGGCTGACGAAGGAGCGGTCGATCTTCAGCTTGCCGAAGGCGAAGTCGATCAGGTAGCTGAGATTGGAATAGCCGGTGCCGAAATCGTCGACGGCCACCGAAATGCCCATGTCGGCAAGCTGCTGCAGGATGATGGCGGCGCGGTCGCGGTCCTGCATCATCGCCGTCTCGGTCACTTCGAGCTCCAGCCGCGACGGCTTGATGCCGGTGCTGGCCATCGTATCGCGCACGATGCCGACGAAATCCTTGGTCATGAACTGGACCGGCGAGATGTTGACGGCAACGAAGCAGTCCTCGGGCAAATGACGGGCATCGCTGCAGGCCTTGTTCAGCACCCAATTGCCGATCGGGTGGATCATGCCGGTCTCTTCGGCGATCGGAATGAATTCCATCGGCGGGATCATGCCGCGTTCCGGGTGCTTCCAGCGGATCAGCGCCTCGTAGCCGACGATACGGCCGGTCGGCAGGTCGAACTGCGGCTGGTAATGAAGGTCGAAATCGCCACGGTCGAAGGCGATGTGCAGTTCGGATTCAATCCAGTGGCGGTAGTCGGCGACCTGGCCCATGTCGGAATGGAAGACCGACCAGTTGCCCACGCCGCCGGCGCGGGCATTCTGCAGCGCCAGGTTGGAGCGGCGCAGGATGAGGACCGGATCGACGCCATCCTTTGGCATCGCCACGATGCCGACCGACAGGCCGACCGACTGCAGGTGAGAATCGAGCTGGTACGGCTTCAGCATCTCCTCGATCATGGTTTCGACGGTGCTTTCCATCGAGCTTTGGAGTTGGTGTTCCCAGACAAGGATAGCGAACTCGCCGGCGCCGATGCGCCCCATCACCGCGCCTTCGGGCATGCAGGCCTTCAACCGCTTGGTGAAGCCGCGGATCAGTTCGTCGCCATGGCTGTAGCCGATGGCGTCGTTGATCTGCTTGAAGCGGTCGATGTCGATGTCGATGAGGAACACCGGCTCACCGGTCCTGATCGTCGCGGACGCCGCGTCGGCGATCCTGCCGACCATCGCCGGCCGCGCCAAAAGCCCGGTCAGCTTGTCGAAATGGGTTTCGTTGAAAACGTAGTCCACCGATTCATCGACGCCGGCGAAGAAGGACAAGGCAGCACCGGCGGCGGCCAGCGCGCATAGCGCCGACGCGATGCCGATCATGGTTTCCGCCTGCATGCCGGCAAAGCCGTCCCCGAAACCATGCCGGAGGCCCCAAAGCCCAAGGATGAAACTGCCAAGGCCCGAACTGGCGACGGTGAGCAGCCGGAACACAGGTGTTCGCTTCGGGTTGCTGACAGCAGGCATTGCTCAGTCCCTGTCGCATGATCCCGAAATCAACTCGACTTTCGGGAAATATCACGCGCAAATTCATAAAGGCTAAAGCATCCTTTGCGCCCAGCAAGAACGCGCAGAGCCCAAGCCCATAAGACTTCTAGCGGATATCTCCTTAAAATGAGTTTCCGCCGATGCATCTAATTTTACTGGTGAGTTAATCGCGTACGCTGTCGGTCTGCTTCAACTCATCCAGGGTTGGCATCGACACGATGTGATAGCCGGAATCCACATAATGGATTTCGCCGGTGACGCCTGACGAGAGGTCGGACAAAAGATAGAGCGCCGAGCCGCCGACCTCGTCGATGGTCACCGTGCGGCGCAGCGGCGAGTTGCGCTGCTGGTAGGAGTACATGTGGCGGGCGTCCGAGATTCCGGCGCCGGCCAAAGTACGCACCGGTCCCGCCGATATGCCGTTCACCCGGATGCCGCGCGGGCCATAATCGTTGGCGAGATAGCGCACGCTGGCTTCCAGCCCGGCCTTGGCGACGCCCATGACGTTGTAGTTCGGCATGACGCGGACAGAGCCGGCATAGGTCAGCGTGATCATCGCGCCGCCTTCGCTCATCAGCGGGGCGGCATGGCGGGCGACCTCGGTGAAGGAGTAGCAGGAGATGACCATGGTGCGGACGAAATTGTCGCGGCTGGTGTCGGCGTAGAGCCCTTTGAGCTCGTTCTTGTCGGAAAAGCCGATGGCGTGGACGACGAAGTCGAGCCCGCCCCATTCCTTGCCGAGCGTCTCGAAGGTTGCGGCGACCGATGCGCTGTCCTCGACGTCACAGGGCACCACCAGAGACGCGCCAAGCTTCTCGGCAAGCGGCTTGACGCGGCGCCCGAAGGCGTCGCCCTGATAGGTGAAGGCAAGCTCCGCCCCGTGTTCGGACAATTTCCTGGCGATGCCCCAGGCGATCGAATGATCGTTGGCGACGCCCATGACAAGCCCGCGCTTGCCCTTCATCAGTCCGTCCATGGCCGGCAATCCCCCTACAAAAAAACGCTGGCCTTATGCGGAATAGCGCTGGAAAATCAGCGTTGCGTTGGTGCCACCGAAGCCGAACGAGTTGGACAAAACCGTGTCGATCCTGGCGTCGTCGATGCGCTTGCGCACGATCGGCATGCCCTCGAATTCGGGATCGAGGTTTTCGATATGGGCGCTCTCGCCGATGAAGCCGCCTTGCATCATCAGGATCGAGTAGATCGATTCCTGTACGCCGGCGGCACCCAGCGAATGGCCGGTCAGCGACTTGGTCGAGGTGATGAACGGCATCTTCTCGCCGAACACCTCTCGGATGGCGCCCATTTCCCGGGAATCGCCGACCGGCGTCGAGGTGCCGTGGGTGTTGATGTAGTCGACCGGCGTGGACACCGTCGCCAGAGCCTGGCGCATGCAGCGCACCGCGCCTTCGCCCGACGGCGCCACCATGTCGTAACCGTCCGACGTCGCGCCATAGCCGACGATCTCAGCGTAGATCTTGGCGCCGCGCGCCTTGGCGTGTTCGAGCTCCTCCAGGATGAGGACGCCCGCGCCGCCCGCGATGACGAAGCCATCGCGATTGGCGTCATACGCGCGGGAAGCTGTCGGCGCACGATCGTTATACTTCGACGACATCGCGCCCATGGCATCGAACAGGTCCGACATCGTCCAGTCGAGGTCTTCATGGCCGCCGGCAAACATCACATCCTGCTTGCCCCACTGGATCAGTTCGTAGGCGTTGCCGATGCAATGCGCCGAGGTCGAGCAGGCCGACGAGATCGAATAGTTGACGCCGTGGATCTTGAACCAGGTGGCGAGCGTCGCCGACGCGGTCGACGACATCGCCTTCGGCACCGCGAACGGACCGATGCGCTTGGGGCTGTTGTTCTTGAGCGTGGTCTCGGCCGCCTCGACGATGGTGCGGGTCGAGGGGCCGCCCGAGCCCATGACGATGCCGGTGCGCTCATTGGTGATGTCGCTTTCGCCAAGCCCGGCGTCGGCGATCGCCTGATCCATCGCGACATGGTTCCAGGCCGCGCCCTGGCTCAGGAAGCGCATGGCACGCCGGTCGATCATAGGGGTCGGGTCGAGCGTCGGCGCGCCCCAGACCTGGCAGCGGAAGCCGTGTTCGGCGAAGGAATCGGAGAAGCTGATGCCTGATTTGGCATCGTGGAGCGAGGATTGCACCTCGTTGGCGTTGTTGCCGATCGACGATACGATGCCGAGGCCTGTGACGACGACCCTTCTCATTCGCAACTCCTTCCAGCGGATGATCCCGAAACCTAGTCGGTTTTCACCGGCGATCATACGCAAAATCAAAATGCCGCAGCGGCGTTGCGTCTCGGAAGAACGCGCCGCTGCAGTGGCGCCGGTCAGGCGGCCGATTGCTTGGACAGCCCCACCTTGAGGTCCGTCGCAGTGTATATGGGTTCGCCGTCGGCCTTAAGCCAGCCATCGGCGATACCGAGCACCAGGCGTCCACGCATGACGCGCTTGAAATCGATGCCGTATTCCACCTTCTTGACCGAAGGCGTCACCATCCCCTTGAACTTCACTTCGCCGGTCGACAGCGCCATGCCCTTGCCCGGCTCGCCGAGCCAGCCGAGGTAAAAACCCGTCAATTGCCACATGGCGTCAAGGCCCAGGCACCCCGGCATGATCGGATTGCCGATGAAATGGCAGGCGAAGAACCACAGGTCCGGTTTGATGTCGAATTCGGCACGGATGAAGCCCTTGTCGTGGGCGCCGCCGGTCTCGCTGATCTCGGTGATGCGGTCGAACATCAGCATCGGCGGATAGGGCAGCTGGGCGTTGCCAGGCCCAAACAGCTCGCCGCGGGCGCAGGCAAGCAATTCCTCATAACCGTAGCTGGATTTCGAACCCGCCATATGTCTCGTCCCCATAATGTCCCGGGCGGTGGGGCGCCCTTGTCGTTGGTTTCCTAACACAATCCCTTTCGGTCCGGAAACCGGCGTTTGCGCTTAACCCGCCCGTCTGCCCGGGTCAATGCGCGCTCTCGCATCGGCCCGAAATCGATCTCGATTCCGGAAAGCACGATGCGACGCCAAAAAAGCAATAGAGCGCACTTAGTGCGTCCAACTGGACGCACGTCGCTCTATTGATCGTATTCCGCCAACAGAATATATGTCGGGAGGTATCCAGTTTCGGTTGATGACGTTTTTTCGCCACTCTGGGCGTGTCTTGAGGCAGAACTGTGGGCTTGGACGGATAGATGGATCTGGGCTGCCGGAAGGAAAATGTCGCTGTGGACAAGCGGGTTCGCGAAGCCGGCCTCAGGCCGACACGCCAACGCATTGCGCTGGCCGATCTGCTGTTTGCCAAGGGCGACCGCCACCTTTCGGCCGAGGAACTGCATGAAGAGGCGGTCGCCGCCGGCGTGCCGGTCTCGCTCGCCACCGTCTACAACGCGCTTCACCAGTTCACCCAGGCCGGCCTGCTGCGCATCCTGGCGGTCGAGGGGTCCAAGACCTATTTCGACACCAACACCTCCGATCACCATCATTTTTACATCGAAGGCGAAAACAGGATCTTCGATATAGAAAGCGGTCCGGTGACCGTCTCCAACCTGCCGGAGCCACCCGCAGGTATGGAGATCGCCAATGTCGACATCGTGGTGAGGCTGCGCCCGAAACGCAGCGTTTAAGCCCCAACCCGTGAAACCTGTCGATTTTGCAATCCGGCTCGAATGGGTTGCGGTCGCGGTCGTGGCTATAGTCGCCTATGCCGCGTCAGGCGTTTCCTGGTGGCTGTTCGCCCTGCTTATCCTGGCGCCAGACCTGTCGATGCTGGGCTATCTCGCCGGGGCACGGATCGGCGCTGTCGCTTACAATGCCTTGCACATATTGATCGTCCCGCTGTTGCTGGCGCTCGCCGGATATGTTCTGGCCAATTCGACGGCGACCGCGATTGGTCTGATCTGGATCATCCACATCGCCGTCGACCGCGCGCTCGGCTACGGTCTCAAACTGTCGGCCGGTTTTCGGGACACCCATCTCGGCCGTATCGGCCGTTAGGCCTCCAGCAATCTCAATTCTTGACGTGCTCGCCGGGATAGGCGCCCCACACCTGCGACTGGGCGATCCAGCCGGTGTGGCCGTCGAAGGTCATTTCGCACCACTGGCCATCGCAGGTTTTGATCGTGCCCGTAACGCCCGGCTCGATGATGGCGATGACGCTGGCGTCCTTGTCGGCATCGTCGAGCAGATTGATTCGGCCCCCCTTGGTGCGCTGCCAGGGGGCGACGATCGCGGTCCGGCGGCCCGACAGCAGCGACTGGTTGATCCAACCCTCCGAGCCATCGGCATCGCGCACGCGCCGCCAGGTATCGAATTCCTGGATGATCTCCATAGGCAGGCCGGCCTTTGTGTACATCCAGTCGACGGAATAGTTGGCGCCGGGCCCAACGCGCGAGTTGACGCGAGCCGATTTCAGGCTGACGAAACGCGGCAGCGGCAGGCCGCTCGGCCCGAGCGTGACCGTCTGCACAGGTGCGGCGGCACCTTGCGCCGCGGCTTGCGGGAAATGCAGGAGAGCGCCGAGAAGCGCTGCGCTGAGGATCAGGCGAAGCGACGCGAAACCAGACACTTTCATTCCTTTCGGCGCGTGCCCTTTGGCCCGGGCGCCCCTTTTTCTTTGTCTTCGGCGGCACCGCTTGTTACAGGAGTGGCAGGCACCGCGACCGGTATTCAGTTTCGCCTGTCTTGGTTAAAGAGGTCTCAACGAGATCGGGTTCGAGGAAACAATGGCAGGCAAAAAACGGCCTCTCGTCGTCATCACGCGCAAGCTGCCCGATCCGGTCGAGACCCGCATGCGCGAACTCTTCGACGCCAGGCTGAATGTCGAGGACCGCCCGATGACGCAGCCGGAGCTGGTCGCGGCGATCAAGGAAGCCGATGTGCTGGTGCCGACCATCACCGACCAGATCGATGCGGCGCTGATTGCCCAGGCCGGCGACAATCTCAAGCTGATCGCCAATTTCGGCAATGGCGTCGACAAGATCGATGTGGCGGCGGCGGCCAAGAAAGGCATTACCGTCACCAACACGCCGAACGTGCTGACCGAAGATACGGCCGACATGACCATGGCGCTGATGCTGGCCGGGCCGCGGCGGCTGGCCGAAGGCGCCAATGTGCTCACCAGCGACAAGAAATGGGCCGGTTGGTCGCCGACCTGGATGCTCGGCCGGCGCATCTGGGGCAAGCGCCTCGGTATCGTCGGCATGGGCCGCATCGGCACTGCGGTTGCGAGGCGCGCCAAGGCTTTCGGCCTGTCGATCCACTACCATAACCGCCATCGCGTGCTGCCGGCGGTCGAGGAAGGGCTGGAGGCGACCTATTGGGAAAGCCTCGACCAGATGCTTGCCCGCATGGACATCATCTCGATCAACTGCCCGTCGACGCCGGCGACCTTTCATCTGCTTTCGGCGCGGCGCCTAGCTCTGCTTCAGCCCACCGCCTATGTGGTCAACACCGCGCGCGGCGACATCATCGACGAGGAAGCGCTGGTCAAGCTGATCCAGGACGGCAAGATCGCCGGCGCCGGCCTCGACGTCTACGAGCACGAACCGGCGCTGAACTCGAAACTGCTGAAGCTTGCCGCCAAGAACAAAGTCGTGCTTTTGCCGCATATGGGTTCTGCGACGATCGAGGGCCGCATCGACATGGGCGAGAAGGTGATCATCAACATCCGCGCCTTCTTCGACGGCCACCGGCCGCCGGACCGCGTGCTGCCGCTACGGACTTGAAGCGGGCCGCGTTCAGGATGCGGTTGTGAGGGCGCCATCCGCCGCGACACTCACACGCTTGCCGCGATAGGCCTCAAAAGCGTCGCGCCTGAGCCTGAGCGCTACCGGCGTCGGCCAGCCCATTTCCCTGGCCACAATCAAGCCAAGCAGCAGGATCGCGTCCGGCTCGTGCAGCACGAGTGCCGTCGGCGCATGGCCATTGTGGACGAGTTCCATCAGCACGGCTGACGCTGAGGACGAGCCGATCGTGCCGGGCAGGAACAGCACACGCCCGGAAATGGTCTCGCCATGCTGCGGGTGACGGACATCGGCGATGCGGCCGCTCTTCGGATCGACGCCACCCCAGAAGCTGATTGGCGCCATCAGCACCAAGGCCAGCCCTTCGCCTCCGCTGCCCGGCACCAGGATTTCAGCGACGGCGCTCATGCGGCGATATCCGTAAACCTGGGCTTACCGGCAACCGCGCTTTCCACGCAGTCGGCCAGCGAGCCGTAAAGCACGGCGTAACCGGTATTGCCCGGCGCGTAGTGCGCGAATTTTCCCGAATTGGTCATCAGCACGCCGCCGGCCAGATTCGGCAGGATCGGCGTCACCACCACGCAGGTGTCGGCGACGATGATGACGCCGCTGGCTTCGAGCATCTTGCGCTTGCCGTTCTGCTCCAGCCTGGTGAGCACGTGGCGGCCGGTGCAGGCGTAAATCGGCACGCTGAGCCGCCGCCCGCCAATCAGCCGCTCAAGTGCATCGAATTCGGCCAAAGACAGATGCGGACTGCCGATCGCCACGGCATCGATGGCGGTCTGCGTGGCTGCGGTGGACAGGCCGGCGCGGGCCTTCATGGCCATCTCCGGCGTTACGCGGATCATCGTTTCCGGCCTGCCGCCCACCAGGATGGTCTCGGCGTCGGGCGCTTCTGGCGTTACCCCAGCGATATGGAACAGGCCGACGGCGCCCGACGATGCCGCCGCCGCGCCGAAGGCCTTCAGCGCATCCTCGCCGGGATGGCTGGATATGCCGGTGACGACGCCGACCGCGTTGCCGACCTCACGGCCGTAGAGGTTGCCCAGCACCGGCCAGGCGATCTCCGAACCAAGGAACGAGGCGGAGAGGCCGGACACATCGAACACCAGCCGTGCCTGCCGGTTCTCGGGGCGATGCAGGCCGTAATCCGGCGCGCGGCCCGATATGGCGCAGGCGATGTCGAGGAAGTCGCCATAGCGGTTGGTGCGTGCCCCCAGCACCGAATTGCAGAACACCACCGCGTTGGATTCACCCCAGGCGACATCGCTGCCAAGCGCTGGCCTGTGGCCGGCCTGATAGGGCGCGCAGGTCCAGCTCTGCTCGCAGCCCAGTTTGCGGTAGGCCTCCATCATTCGTCGCGCCATGCCGCGCGCCGGCTCTTCGAGGCGCACGCGCGAGCAGCCCATCAGGTCGAGCGCGCCGACATTGAGCGTCGAGCGCACCGCGACCCTGGCGCCGCCATCGACCAGCCTTTCGGCAAACAGCGTGCCGGAATCGCCGTGATAGAGCGCGCCGTCTATATGCGTCGAGGCGATCGGGATCAGTCGCGGCGCGCCGAGCAGCGCAGCGCTTTCGGCAACGATGCGCATCGCCATCGCCGCCCCGTCATGGCCGGAGGCGACTGTCTGCTCCTGTGAGCTGAGTGCAAGGCTCACGCCAACTCCTTGCGCAAGGTGATCGAGGTCGGCCGGTCATAGCCGTCATGCGCGGTGCGTTCAGTCTCGCGAAAGCCGAGACCGGCAAAGGTTGCATGATTTACGGTCAGTTCGATTCGCGTCTGCAGTTCGATGGCCGGTTTGTTCCGGCTGCGGGCGAGAAATTCGACAGCCTGCATCAGCCGCCTGCCGATGCCTTGCCCTTGAAGCTCAGGTTCGACGGCGAGCTTGCCGATGTAGAAATCATCGGCTCTCTCCAGCGCGAAAACGCAGCCGGCGATCCTGTCATCCTGCAGGGCCAGCAACACGGTCTCTCGGCCAGCCTTGTCCCTGAGGTTTCCGGCGTTCAGCAGATGTGCCGAGGAGGGCGGGTCTATGACGCCGTCCATCGGTGCAAAGGCGCGCATGATCAGGCTGAGCAGTTCGTCCCAGCGGTCGAAGCCGGGGGCGAGCTGCGTGACCAAAACACTGGCAGGCTGATCCATGCGGTCAGCTTCTCTTGTAGCGGATCGTGTCGAAGCGCGCCGACAGCGCATCGTAGAGCAGCAGCCGGCCGACCAGCGGTTCGCCGATGCCGGTGATCAGCTTGATCGTTTCCATCGCCTGCAGCGTGCCGACGACGCCGGTCAGCGCACCGACGACCCCGGCCACCGCGCAGGATGGCACCAGCCCCTCTGGCGGCGCTTCGGGAAAGAGGTCGCGATATCCAGGGTTCGGTCTGCCGTCGGTGCCGGTGCCGAACGGCATCAACACCGTAACCGAGCCGTCGAAGCGGCCGACGGCGGCATGCACGAGCGGCCGCTTTTCCGCCGCGCAGGCATCCGCCACCACATAGCGCGTCTCGAAATTGTCGGAGCCGTCGACGACCACGTCGTAGCGCGCCACGAGAACGGCAGCATTGTCGGCCGTCAGCCTGAAATCGTGCAATTCCACCGCGACATGGGGATTGATCCGGGCGATCGCTGCTTTGGCGCTCTCGGTCTTCGCCGTTCCGACCGTATCGGTGGCGTGGATCACTTGCCGCTGCAGATTGGACAGCGAGACAATATCGTCGTCGACGATGCCAAGCGTGCCGACGCCTGCGGCAGCGAGATATTCCAGCACCGGCGCGCCGAGGCCGCCGGCGCCGATCACCAGCACTCGCGCCCGCTTCAGCCTCTGCTGGCCGGCGCCGCCGATCTCAGGCAGCACGATGTGGCGGGCATAGCGTTCGAGTTCTTCGTCGGTGAGGGCGGCAGGGGTCATTGCCCGACCATATAGCGGAGCAAAAACCTTGTCAGGTCTCTTCGGTTGGCCCAACCGTGCCGTGGTCGACGGTGAGGAACTGCGCGCGTCCCCTCAGGCTGGAAAACAGCGCGGCGTCGGTTCCGGTCATGAAGGCCTGGCAGTTCAGCTCCTCCAGGATCGAGAACAGCGCGGCGCGCCGGCCGGCATCGAGATGCGCGGCAATCTCGTCGAGCAACAGGATCGGCGTCATCCCCGACATCTCGCCGGTCAGCCTTGCGTGCGACAACACGATGCCGACCAGCAGCGCCTTCTGCTCTCCGGTCGAGCAGAGTTCGGCCGGCATCGCCTTGGGGCGGTGGCGCACCAGTAGATCCGAACGGTGCGGGCCGTCGAGCGTGCGTCCGGCGGCGCGGTCGCGCTCGCGGCCGTCGGCAAGGGCGTCGCGATAGCGTTGCTCGACATCCACAGCGGGTGCTGAGGCGACATGGCTTTCAAGGTCGCCGAAGAGGCTGATGTCGGCTTGCGGAAACGGCCCGCTGGACGGCAACCTGTCGATCATGGCGGCCAGCAGGCGCACCAGCTCGGCGCGCGCAGCCGCGATCGCCACGCCGGTTTCGGCCATCTGCATCTCGATGGCGTCGAACCAGGCGCCGTCGCGCGAGCCTTCCGTAAGCAAGCGGTTACGTCCGCGCATCGCCTTCTCGTAATCGAGCGCACGCTGGCCGTGGCCAGGATCGACAGCCAAAACCAGCCGGTCGAGAAAGCGCCGCCGGTCGGCGGCAGGTCCGGGGAACAGGCCGTCGATGGCCGGCGTCAGCCAGACCACGCGCAGCCATTCCAGCATGGCGTCGGCCGACCGTGCCGGCGCGCCATTGATGCGCACCTTGCGACCGCCCTCGCCGGCCGCTTCACCCCCGGTGATGCCGGTGCCGATCTCGACCTGCCCCTCCGGGCCGTCGAGCCTTGCGTGCAGCGCAAAGCCGCCATCGCCGCCTTCGCGGGCCACGTCGACATAGGGCGCACGGCGCAGGCCGCGGCCAGGCGTCAGCAGCGAGATGGCTTCCAGGAGATTGGTCTTGCCGGCGCCATTGTCGCCGGAAAACACCACCGCGCCGGGTGAAAAGCCGATCGACAACGCCGCATAATTGCGGAAATTCGTAAGTGTGAGCTTACTTATGTGATTTTGTTCCGGCAACCGCTATCCGCCTATAGAAGTCGCCGCAATCACTATGCTGCAGTGTGCCGCAGTGCGGCTACACCCGCATCGGCATCAGCACGTAGAGCGCGGTCTCATCGGCCATGTCGTGGATCAGCGTCGGCGAGCCGGCATCGGCCAGCATGAACTTGGCTTCCGTGCCGGTGAGTTGAGCAGCGACGTCGAGCAGATATTTGGCGTTGAAGCCAATCTCGATCGGGTCGGACGAATAGTCGGCCGCCAGCTCCTCGGTGGCGCTGCCCGAATCCGGATTGTTGACGGCAAGCGTCACCTGGCCTTCGGTGATCGAAAGCTTCACCGCGCGGCCGCGCTCGGAGGAAATGGTCGAGACGCGATCGACGGCGGCGGCGAAGCTCTGCCGGTCGATGATCAGCTTCTTGTCGTTGCCGGTCGGAATGACGCGCTGGTAGTCCGGGAAAGTGCCGTCGATCAGCTTCGAGGTCAGAACCACGCTGCCGATGGTGAAGCGGATCTTGGTGTCGGACAATTCGGTGGTCACCGCGACATCGGGATCGTCGACCAGCTTCTGCAACTCGCTGACCGTCTTGCGCGGAATGATGATGCCCGGCATGCCTTCGGACCCGGCCGGAGCGTCGATCTCTGCGCGCGCCAGGCGGTGGCCGTCGGTCGCCACTGAACGCAGCTTCAGCTTGCCGCCAGTTTCATGCGTGTGCAGGTAGATACCGTTGAGATAGTAGCGCGTCTCTTCGGTGGAGATGGCGAACTGGGTCTTTTCGATCAGGCCTCTCAGGGCGACGGAATCGAGCCGGAAGATGTGTGAGAAAGATCCCGCCGAAAGCTCCGGGAAATCGGACTGCGGCAGGCATTGCAGGCGAAAGCTCGAGCGGCCCGACGTCACCGTCATGGCGTTGCCGTCCTCATCGGTCTTCAGCATCACTTCGGCGCCGTCGGCCAGCTTGCGCACGATGTCGTAGAGTAGGTGCGCCGGAACCGTCGTCGCCCCGCCGCGCTCGACCTTTGCCGGCGTCGCTTCGGTCACTTCGAGGTCGAGGTCGGTGGCTTTCATTTCAAGGCTGGCGCCCTCGGCGCTGAGCAGTACGTTCGACAGGATCGGTATGGTATTGCGCCGCTCGACCACGCGATGAACGTGGTTGAGCGACTTCAGGAGATTGGACCGTTCCAGGATAACACGCATGACGAAACAGGCTCGCTTGAATGAATGGACGGGTCACCAGTGGGCGGCGCCCCGCGAAAGGTCTGAACAGGCTCAGAATCTATGCAAACTGACAGGAAAAAGCCAGCAAACGCAAGTCCGGGCCACCGGTTCGCGCCGGTTAAGCGGGCTTTCTGGGGATAAAGCGGACGTTGGCCGGCAACCGATGCATGTCGCCGAAAACTGCGCAGCGGTTTTGGGACAACGACATGCATCAAAACAAGAAAATTTAAAGCGCGACGACCGAATACTCTAACCCGGCGCGCTCCGTTTGCCGCGCCGATCAGGCTTGGTCGTTGATCAGCCTGCGCAACAGTTCCAGTTCCTGCGCCAGCGTGTTGTCGACGCCGGAAAGGTCCTCGATCTTGCGCACCGCATGCAGCACCGTAGTATGGTCGCGGCCGCCGAAACGCCGGCCGATCTCCGGCAGCGAGCGCGGCGTCAATACCTTCGACAGGTACATGGCGACCTGCCTGGGCTTGACGATGGTGCGCGTGCGCCGGTTGGACAGCAACTCGGTCTTCGACACATTGTAGTGGCGCGCCACGATGCGCTGGATGTCCTCGATGCGCACCCGCTTCGGCTCGCCAGAGCGATAGATGTGGCCGAGGATTTCGTCGATGCGGTCGATGGTGATCGCCGGCTCGAACGACTGACGAAACAGCAGCTGGTTGAACGCGCCCTCCAGCTCACGACCGCTGCCGGTCACCGTGCGGGCGACATGGTTGAGGATCTCCTCCGAAATATTGAGCGATGCATCGTCGACCTTGGCGGTGGCAAGCCGAAGTTTGAGCATGCCGATGCGCATGGCGAAGTCCGGCGCCGACATTTCCAGCGCGACACCGCCATTGAGGCGCGAGCGCACCCGCGGTTCCAGCGATTCCAGTTCCGACGGCGGCCTGTCAGCGGCAACCACCACTTGCTTGGCACTGTCGAGCAGCATGTTGATGAGATGGCAGAATTCGTGCTGGATCGACTTGCCCTGCAGGAACTGCATGTCGTCGATGATCAAGAGGTCGATGTCGCGCAGCTGTTCCTTCAGCGTCAGCGCATTGTTGTCGCGGATCGCGGTGGCGAAGCGCCACATGAAATATTCGGCCGTCAGATAGACGACGCGCGATTTCGGGTTCTGTTTCAGGGATTCGGCCGCAATCGCCTGCAAAAGGTGCGTCTTGCCAAGCCCGACGGTTGCATGAAGGAACAGCGGGTTGAAGCGCACCGCGCTCGACTGCGATTCCGCCACGGCTTTGGCTGCGGCGAAAGCCACCCGGTTCGACGGGCCTTCGATGAAGGAGCCGAACGTGTAGCGCGGGTCGAGCGGCGACCCCAGCACATTGTGCCGGAATTCGCTCTCGATCGGCGTGCCGGGACGAGGGGCGGGCGCCCGCTCCACCCTGCCGGGGCCGACCGTGCCGGCCGCCAATGCGGTCTGCGTATGCTTGGTCATCTTGCGCGCCGGCACGGCCTCGGGTTCGACGCCATTGCGGGCAGGACGGGTCGCGGTGCGCACGACCATCTCGATCTTGAGGATTTCGGGATCCTCGTGCTTCCACAGATCGGCGATGAGATCGAGATAATGGCCATTGATCCACGAGCGCAGGAAGGCCGTGGGCACCGAGATGCGTACAATGCCCCGGGAAGCCTCAGCCACCTTCATACGGCCGAACCAGCTCGAATAGACCTCGGTTCCCAGGCGCGCCTTCAACTGGGCCTTGACCCGGTCGAACTTCTGTTCCGCGTCGCTGGAAGCCGCCATATCGTGCGCTCCGACCAATGTTCCGGGAAATGGCAGGTCGCCCGTAAGCTCCCGCTCGATGCCGCTCTGCATGATTGTGCGTCCCTTTTCCTTTGTACCTTTTTTCCGCCGGGAGTGCGCCTCCTGCACCCATGTTTCCGGCGACCGTATCTTCGCTACAACACCACCGCCGCCGCCGGCGGATGACGTTGCCTCGTCAGAATGGGATCGGTCCCGGCTGCTTAAGGCCAGTCCGTCTGACATGTTCGGGCAAAGCGGTGCTACCCGGCGAAAACGCCGGTGCGCCATCAAGCTGCCATGTACAATTACGCCAGTCCCCTATCGTATCGAAAAGGCAAGCCATACCCGTTCGCGGAATTGATCCACGTCATGAATTCTGCCACTGTTAGCTGGCCGATTCAGGCTGGGTTAAGGGCTAATGGCCCGTCCCTTTCGATAGATCGACATTACCGAAATCGCTGTGGATAGGGCAAGGCCACCTCTAACGGATTTTTAAGGAATCTGGTTAGTGAACAACGGTTCGGGCTCCGTGCTGGAAGCGCATATTTTGACAAAGCCATTGGGATTCAAACCCTTTTGCCGCGAATATGAAAATGGCTGTGCGGTTTGAAATTTTCTGAAATAATTCGCTTGACACCAACTTGCTGCCTATCGCCCACAGGCGATGTGAACAAGCTGTGGATCACTTCCAGCAAGTCGTTGAAAAATATCAGCAATTTGTGACAGCCAAATTTATTGGCGTGGGCCGTTTCGGCGGATTGGAATATCAGTGGGAGTGTATGTGCCGGCAAAGCATTCCAGACTCTGGAATGCGGCTCGGGCGTGCTTTGCGGCCGTTCTTTTTAAGTGCTTGCCGGCAAACGAAAAAACCCGGCGCGATTGGCCGGGTTTGAAAGAACGACAGTTCAGGAACGGTCAATCAGGCCGACAGCACCTTGAGGCGGTGAGCCAGACGCGACACCTTGCGCGATGCCGTATTCTTATGGATCACGCCCTTGGTCGCGGCGCGCATCAATTCCGGCTCTGCGGTCTTGAAGGCTTCCAGCGCGGCTGCCTTGTCGCCGGCAGCCAGTGCCTCTTCGACCTGGCGGACATATGTACGCACGCGCGAGCGGCGGTTCTTGTTGATCGCTGCGCGGCGGGCGATCTTGCGCGTTGCCTTTTTGGCCGAGGAGGTATTGGCCATGATGCCTCTCTTCTGATCTGGTGGGCGCATGCGGGATGCCGCAGGGCGCAAAAAACAAACGGGCAGCCAACGGCCGCCTCGGTTGGAGCGGCTTATAGTTCAGCTTTTCCGGCGCGTCAACGCCGCTTTGGCTTCTTTTTGGTCCTCGCCGCCGCCACTCTAGCGATTGGTGAAATTCGGCTTCCGCTTCTCGGCAAAGGCTGCCATCCCTTCCTTCTGGTCGTCGAGCGCAAACAGCGAGTGGAACAGCCGGCGTTCGAAGCGCAGTCCCTCCGCCAGCGTCGTCTCGTAGGCGCGGTTGACTGCCTCCTTGGCCATCATCACCGATGGCAGTGAAAACTCTGATATCCTGGCCGCGGCCTTCATCGCCTCCTCGATCAACTCGCCGGCCGGCACGACGCGCGAGGCCAGGCCGCTGCGCTCGGCTTCGGCGGCATCCATCATCCGCCCGGTCAGGCACATGTCCATGGCCTTCGACTTGCCGACAAAGCGGGTCAGCCGTTGCGACCCGCCCATGCCGGGAATGACGCCGAGCGTGATTTCGGGCTGGCCGAATTTCGCCGTGTCGGCGGCAATAATGAAATCGCACATCATCGCCAGTTCGCAGCCGCCGCCCAGTGCATAGCCGGCGACCGCCGCGATCATCGGCTTGCGCGCACGGGTAAACTCTTCCCAGCCGACGAAGAAATCCTGCACATAGGCCTTGGCGTAGGTGACGGCTTGCATTTCCTTGATGTCGGCGCCCGCCGCAAAAGCCTTCTCGGAACCGGTGATGACCGTGGCGCCGATGCCGGGATCGGCGTCGAACCCCTTTGCCGCCGTCAGCAAATCCGCCAGCACCTGCGCGTTCAGCGCGTTCAGCGCCTTGGGCCGGTTCAGCGTGATCAGGCCGACCTTGCCGCGCGTCTCGACGATGATGGTTTCATAGCTCATGGGCTGGCCTCCTGGTTGCGGCACTGAAGGACCGGTCTAGCTTACCGCTGACAGGTCCGGCAATAAAAGGTCGAGCGGCCGCTTTGCACGATGCGCGCGATGTGGCCGCGACAGCCGGGCGTCGGACAGGGCTCGCCTTCGCGATCGTAGACCGCGAAGGAATGCTGGAAATAGCCCAGCGATCCGTCTGTGTGCATATAGTCGCGCAGCGAAGACCCGCCGGCGGCGATCGCATCGGCGATCACCGAACGGATTGCCTCGGCCAGTCGTTCGCTCTGTTCCTTGGCCTTCTTGCTGGTCCCGGCGATGGTGCCTGCCTCGCGCAATGGTGAAAGGCCGGCGCGCCACAGCGCTTCCGACACATAGATATTGCCGAGCCCGGCAATCAGCTTCTGATCGAGCAACGCCGCCTTCAACGGCGATCTGCGGCCCTTCAGCAGAGAGGCGAGCAGGGCGCCTTCCAGCGCATTGCCGGTCGGCTCGACGCCCAGTCCCGCCAGCATCGGATGCGCGTCGGCCAGGCCTTCCGCAAACAGCATGAAGCCGAAGCGACGCGGGTCGTTGAAGACCACGCGAGACTGGACGCCGACAGGCGACACGACATGGAACACCACATGGTCGTGCTTGGCATCCTTCGAGCGCTCTTGATGGAACGTGCCGGGCGTCTCTTTGTCATCAGCGGCCTCGATGCGGAACGAGCCCGACATGCCGAGATGGCAGATCAGCACCGGGCCACCGTCCAGGTGTATGGTGAGATATTTGGCGCGGCGGCCAAGCGCGGTGACGGTCTTGCCGGTCAGCCGCTGCGCAAATTTCGCCGGAAACGGAAATCTGAGATCGGGCCGGCGCGCCTCGACGCGCATGATCCGCGCGCTTTCCAGAACCGGCTGCAGGCCGCGCCGGACGGTTTCGACCTCGGGCAGTTCAGGCATGGCCGCCTATCGCCGCATGGAAGGAAGCGCCGTGGCGGCCGCGCGCCAGCTTGAGGTGTTCGGCGACCGTCTCGCCGATATCGGCGAAGGTGGTCCTGAGCCCGATGTCGCCGCCGTTGAGACCTGGTGCGGTGCCGATGACCGGGACGCGTTCGCGCGTGTGGTCGGTGCCACGCCATGTCGGATCGTTGCCATGATCGGCGGTGAGGATGAGCAGATCGCCCGGCTTCAGCTTTGCCAGTGCCTCGGGCAGCCGGCGGTCGAAGGCTTCGAGCGCCGCAGCATAGCCGGGGACGTCGCGGCGATGGCCGAACTCGGTGTCGAAGTCGACGAAATTGGCGAACACCAGGTCGCCGTCGCCGGCATCGTCCATCGCGCCCAGCGCCTTGTCGAACATTGCCATGTTGCCGGGCGCCTTGCGTACTTCCGAGATACCGCGGTGGGCGAAGATGTCGCCGATCTTGCCGACCGCGATCACCCGGCTGCCGCGCCCGGTCAAGCGGTCGAGCAGCGTCGGCTCAGGCGGCGGCACGGCGTAGTCATGGCGGTTATAGGTGCGCTCGAAGGTGGCTGATGTTTCGCCTAGAAAAGGCCGTGCGATCACCCGTCCGATCTTCAGCGGGTCGACCAGCCGGCGTACCGTCTTGCAGAACTCGTAGAGCCGCTCCAGGCCGAAATGAACTTCGTGCGCTGCTATCTGCAGGACGGAATCGACCGAGGTGTAGCAGATCGGCTGGCCGGTGCGGATATGCTCCTCGCCAAAGCGCTCGATGATCTCGGTGCCGGGTGCATGGCAGTTGCCGAGAATGCCCGGCACCTTGCCCTCGCGGATCATCGCTTCGGTCAGTTCGGCAGGGAAGGCGGGCACCTTATCGGGGAAATAGCCCCAGTCGAACCGCACGGGCAGCCCGGCGATTTCCCAGTGACCCGACGGCGTATCCTTGCCGCTCGAAATCTCCTGCGCGGCGCCGTGGAAAGCGGAGGCTGAAACGGCGGCTTTGCTGTCGAATTGGAAGCCGGTTGCGGTTTCTGCTGCGCGGCCGAGACCGAGCGAAACCATGGTGGGCACCTTCAGCGGTCCCTCGCGCAGGCCCTCGCGATCGGCGCGGGCTTCCGCGCAGGCCAGCGCGATATGTCCCAATGTGTTCGAGCCGGCGTCGCCATAGCGTTCGGCATCGGCGGCGCCGCCAATGCCGAAAGAATCGAGAACGAAGAGGAAAGCGCGTGCCATCGATGCCGTCATTGCCAGTCTGGTTGACCAGACATAAGGTCCCGTCGCGGCATTGGCAAATCGTAAACCAGGCGGCAACGGCCTGGCGCGATAGTCGCGAAGTCGGGCAGGCGTGGTGTACGCATCCTTGAGACATGCGATGCGCTTCAAGGAACGGCGTGCGGGGCATGGATCGATGAGACGGGCTGACCTCGGTTGGAGTGCACTGGCGACCACTGTAGCGCTGCTGGCCTCGCAGCTCGCCGCGCACGCCGACTGGCGCGACCAGATCGGCACGTTTCGGATCGGCATCGTTGCCGAGCCGGGCGCTGGCAACACGGTTCCGGGTCTGGCCTTGCTGACTGACGCCTACGGCAAGGCGCTCGGCATGAAGGTGGAATTCGTCGTCGCGCATGACTATGCGGCGCTGATAGAGGCACAGGCCAATGGCCGGATTCAGTACGCGGTCTATTCGGCGACCGCCTACGCCACCGCCTCGGAGCGCTGCGGCTGCGTCGAACCTCTTGTGGCGCCGGTCGATGCCGACGGTGCCACGGGCATCCGCTCCGTGCTTTTGACGCGCGACGGCAGGCTTTCCGATCTCGCGGCCCTGGAAACGCACCGCATCGCCATGGCGCCTTCCGACAATGTCGGCGGTTCGCTTCTACCGCTCGCCGGGCTGGCGGCCGACGGCATCAAGATCAGCCAGGATGCGCCATTCCTCGCTCATGCCGGCTCGGCTGCCGCCGCAGAAACGATGCTGGTCGATGGCCAGGCCGATGCCGTGTTCGGCTGGGAGCGGGCCACGGCGGAAAACTGGACGGCGATTGCTGGCGATCAGCCGGCTGATCCGGACGGCACGGCGGCGCGACTGGAGGCGGCGGGCATTCCAGAAGCCGCGCTCCAGATCATCTGGACCTCCGGCGTGCTCAGATACGGCCCTCACGCCGTCCGCAGCGATCTTGACCCCGAAGCCAAACGCCGACTGACGGTCTTCCTCACCAATCTCAGATCGCAGTCGCCGGAAATCTACGATTTCGTGGAATCGAAACATTCGGGAGGGTTCACGCTCGCCGCTGCGAGTGACTATGCGATGGCCGCTTCCATCGTGCGCCTGGTGTCGGGCAGCACGGACAGCAGCGCGCAATGACCCGGGTTGAATGGGTAGAACTGCTTCAGCAATTGCTGCAGGGGATCGAGGTGGCCCGGCGCGGCCTGAGATAGTAGGTTTCGCTCATCGTTATTTTGCCTTCGTTGAAGGCCGAGATAAATCCGAGCGGCTTTTCGGCGCTTTCCGACCAGGAGATGATCGGTTCATATTTGAGAGTGGTTTTGACACGAATAAGGAAAGTCCCCGCAACGTTGAGCGTCGCCGGAACAGTTGTGGAGCTTGTCGGGTTGGAGTCGCGGCTCGTGACCCCATTCAGCACGCGCCAGGACCACGCCACCTTCGCCTTCGGTGTCGGGTTGCCCGGATCGGCTTCGATGTCGATTGCTGTGATGAAGATATCGGCGACTGAGCGGTTATAAGGCTGAAGGCTGGAGTTTCCGATCTTCATAATGTCGGTGAGATCTGCATTGACCAGCGACGTTTGCTGCGTGACGAGGTCGGCAACCATGGAGCTGATGCGGCTGACCTTCTTGCTGGCCTCGATGGCTTGCGAGGCCTCAATGGTAACGAAATACATGATCAGCAGGACGGGCACGATGAGGGCAAACTCGACCGCCGCTATGCCCCGACGATCGGCACAAAACCGCGCCGCTCTCTTCCAGATAACCGATATCCCCGGATGTGCCCCCGCACGAAACATGCCCTTTTCCTTTGCTACACGTGCCTCAGTTGTCGAATGGCTCGTTTTGCCACGTTGCCGTTGCGTAATGCAGCGTCTTGCCGCCATCCATATTCGACATGTATTGAGCCATGAAATCGGTCATGACCGGCCAAGGGTAGAAAACCCGCAGCATGTTCTTTGATTCTGCCGGACCTATTGTGGGGGTCCCGAAAGCCGGGTCCTTGCCTGTATCCGGATCCTTGCCCGTCAGCGTGATGGTCGAGCCGGAAATCTTGAAACCCGCACTGGCTGCCCCGGCAAAGGTCTTGAACGGGCGCAGATCAACCAGCAAACCGGGGCAACCCTTGGCGACAATGATCTCGAGTCTGGCGCAGACCCTACCCTTTAGCTTCTCTTCCGTCACATCGGCTTGCCTCAACTGGCCAGTACGCAATTGACGGGCGATATCATCGGTGATGTTGGCCATCACCTCCTGTCCGGCAAATGAAATGCAGCTCTCGAGGATGGCGAAGACGAGAGCCGCAAACGGTAACGCAAGCATGGCGAATTCTATCGCCGTGCCGCCGCGCCGATCACCAAGGAAACGACGGGCAAACGTCACGCGCCCTGCCTTGGCCTTGCAGATCTTGCGTCTTGAATCCTCGTCCAAAACGTCGCCCATATCCCGTTCCTGCCGATCCTGATGCGGTACCGTCAGCACCACTATCAAGAACCCATTTAGCTCCGGTTTGAATGACCGTTAAATTCGACCAGGCGACATTAACCGGCCGCTAACCGACGCGGCTCTCCCCCAGACAATCAAGTCACCTGAGGCGCTTACTGCCCAGCGCTCATCTCGGCCTCGGACGACTTTTCCGAGTCGCTCTTGTACGAGCTTTCGCAATATGGCGTGCAGGACATGGTCTGGACCGAGGCGCGCCTGTAGATACGCACCGACGACGCGTCCTGGCGCACTACGGTCACCTGCTCGTCGACGATCGGGCTGCCATCGTGGTCGAGGACAACCAGATTGGTCACGCCGAACCCCTTGCCCGTCAGCACGATCGTTGATGCATCCTGGACGGAGGCGTCGGCGATCGCCGGATTGCCGACGACGATGGTGTCGGCGGGGCGTGTCAGTTTGACGATCTTGGCCTGGTTCATCGTCACTTCGATGCCGGCTCCGGCCTTGGCCGGCAGCACGAAAGCCGGGACGGCGAGAAGCGCGACAAGCAGGAATGACGATTTCATGGCGGTCATCAAGGCGCTCCACAGCGGCAAAACTTGTTCACGGAACATGAAGGAGATTGGTGAACCAACGGTTAAACCCTTGACCGGCGCCGGGTATTCGCTCCAATCTTGCTGCCAGCTGATATAACAATGCGTCCTGCCGATAGCCGTGAAATTACAGCTTTTCACGGGCAGGCGAGCTACTGTCCAGCGTTTAGTTTACGGTTAACCACGCAAGCTGTTCGAAGCGGGAAAGGAATCGGTAAGGCTGTTTATTAAGCCGATTGAAAGAGCTTCTCCGTAGATTGGCAGCATCCGATCAACCACCACAGAAGTTGACGGAAGTGCTGTAACACGTGGAGTAGGAGCTCTCGAATGTCTAATCTCATCGCACGTTTCGCGAAGGACGAATCCGGCGCGACCGCTATCGAATACGGTCTGATCGCCGCTCTCATCGCGCTTGCCATCATTTTTGGCGCTGGTCAGCTCGGCAACGCCCTGAACAACAAGTTCATCGCCATCGCCGGTAAGGTGAGTGGTTCGTAATACCCTGGTTGCCTTAGAGATAGGGGCCGCCTGACTGGCGGCCCTTATTTCATCGCGTCGGGCGGTTTTGAGTAACCCAGTCTCATCGATCGTTAATCATATATGTCTAGGCTGAGGCTGGACACAGTTGGCAACAGGGTGTCGCGCCCATGCTCGAAGCGTTGATCTTCGTCATCTTTCCTTTTTGCATGCTCTTCGCCGCGATCTCCGACATGCTGTCGATGACGATCGCCAACCGCGTACCGGTGCTGCTGCTGGCGGTGTTTGCGCTGGTTGCGCCGCTGACGGCCATGGACTGGGCAACCTATGGCTGGCATTTCGCCGCCGGCGGCCTGGTGCTGGCCGTGACGTTCGGTCTGTTTGCACTCGGCGGCATGGGTGGCGGCGACGCCAAGCTGCTCGCCGGCACCGCCGTCTGGATGGGGTTCAACATTCACCTTGTCGAGTATCTCGTGATATCGACGTTCATCGGCGGACTGCTGACGCTCGCCATCCTTCTCTACCGGAAATCGCCGCTGGCGATTTACACCAGCCACAATCTATTCCTGCGCCATTTCGCCGACGACACGACTGGCGTTCCCTACGGCATTGCACTCGGCATTGGCGGGCTGCTGACCTATCCGGATTCACCCCTGATGGTTTGGGCACTGGCAAAGCTGGCGAACTGAAACAGCAAGCAACCTTTGCCGCTCCGACATCGGTCTGAAAAGATGCCGCTGGTCGCCCTTTCTGTCGTCGGAGCACGGGTCCGTCCAATTTATGTAAACCTTAAATTAATCACGATCGTAAGCATTGCATTAACCTTGTTTTGACGATTGCCGCTGCAAAGTCCGGCCTGGCTAGTTGGTTGCCTAAAGGCGAGGGTTCGGACAGATGCCAGCATCCCGACTGATTATTCTGGGCGTGGCGGTGGCTGCGGCGGGTGGTGCAGGTTATGTCGCCAAGAATATGGTGGCGGTCCCGCCCCAGCAGGTCGTCGCCGATGCCCCGCAGGCGCCGGCCATTGCCTTGCAGGATGTGCTCGTGCTTTCCGGCGACGTGCCGATGGGCAGCCCACTTGAGAACAATCTCAGCTGGGAGTCCTGGCCGTCCGATGGCATCAATGCGAATTTCATCACCCGTGCCGCCGAACCCGAAGCGCGGGAGAAACTGAAGGGCTCCGTCGCCCGCATGGCGATGTACACCGGTGAGCCGCTGCGGCGCTCCAAGCTGATCGGCGAGGGGCAAAGCTTCATGTCTTCGATCCTGCCCACCGGCATGCGTGCCGTCGCCACCGCGATCTCGGCTGACACGTCGGCAGGCGGGTTCATCCTGCCCAACGATTTTGTCGACGTCATCATGACCCGCAGATCCGACACCGGCAACGGCGGCAGCGGATTCACCACCGAGACCATCCTCAAGAACATCCGCGTCCTGGCGATCGATCAGACCATCCAGGAGGACGAGGAAGGCAAGAAGACCAGGGTCGGACAGACGGCGACGCTGGAGCTGACGCCGCAGCAGGCCGAGATAATAACCGTCGCCCAGCAGATGGCCGATCGCCTGACGCTGGCGCTGCGCTCGATCACCGACAACAAGGAAAAGGGTACCGATGAAGCCGACTACCTCGTTTCCGGCAGTGGGCGGCGCGGAACGGTGCGGTTGATCAAATCGGGCGAAGTTTCCGAAGTAGGGGCAAGGAAATGAGGTTAGTCGCTAAACTGCCGGTCACCATGGCTGCAGCCGTCGGCCTGCTTTTCCTCGGAGCCCATGCAAGTGGCCTCGGCGACGCCAAGGCCGCCGGAAAGAGCGTCGGGGTCACGGCCTCGACCGCCACGCAACGTGTCAAGCTCGGCCTCAACAAATCGGTCGTCATCGATCTGCCGAGCGACGCCTACGACATCCTTGTCGCCAATCCCGCGGTCGCCGATGCGGTGACCCGCACCGCAAGGCGCATCTATCTGTTCGGCAAGTCGGTGGGCGAAACCAACATCTTCGTCTTCGGTCCCAATGGCGAGCAGATTGCCAGCCTGGATCTGGCCGTCGAACGCGACGTCGCCGGATTGGAAGACTACCTCAAGCGCTTCCTTCCGAATGCCGAGATCAAGGTCGAATTGCTGAACGACAACGTCGTCCTGACCGGGACGGTGGATACGCCGCTCGATGCCAAGCGCGCCGTCGATCTGGCAACCATCTTCGTGTCCGGAGGTGAAGCGACGACGGGCCAGTATTCGCAGACCGCGGCCGGCGGCAATGCCAATGGGGGCGTCGACATCAACAACCCGGATGCCGAACGCCGGGTCTCGAAGATCGTCAACCTGCTACAGATCATCGGCGACGACCAGGTGACGCTGAAGGTGACCGTGGCCGAAGTCAGCCGCTCGGTGATGAAGCAGCTCGGCGTCAACATGGTTGGCAGCGGCAGCATGGACGGCATCGCTTACGGTGCGCTGAGTTCGCCCAACTACGGTTTGGGAAAGCCGCTTTCGCAGAATTCAGGCTTTAACTTGGGCGGCAGTGGCCTCAAAGCCTACATCAATGCCATGGAGCAAAGCGGCGTCATGAAGACGCTTGCAGAACCGACCCTCACCGCGGTTTCGGGCGAGAAGGCAACGTTCAGGGTCGGCGGCGAATTCAATCTCATCACGGCACGTACGAACAACGTTTCGACCGACAACCAGACCGGCCAGGTCACCTACACCAACGAAAAGCTGGAATACGGCATAGGTCTCGAGTTCCAGCCCGTTGTGCTGTCGGCGGGCCGGATCAGCCTCAAGGTCAGAACATCGGTTTCGGAGCCGACCTCGGAAGGTGCTACCACCCTGGAAGGCGGCGGCAGCTTGCCCGGCCTGACGCTTCTGTCGATCCGCAAGAGACTTGCCGACACCACCGTCGAATTGCCGTCGGGCGGTTCGATGATGATTGCCGGCCTCGTTCGCGACGACGTCCGCCAGGCTGTATCGGGCTTGCCCGGCCTGACCAAGATCCCGGTGCTCGGCACGCTATTCCGCAGCCGCGATTTCGTCCGCAATGAAACTGAACTGGTCATCATCATCACGCCTTATCTGGCTCGGCCGGTGGCGCGCAACGACCTGGCTAAGCCGGACGACAATTTCAATGCCGCAGGCGATGGTCCGGCCATGTTCCTTGGCCGCGTCAACCGCGTCTACGGCACCATGCAGACCGACAAGCCCAACGGCCGCTACCACGGCGTTGTCGGCTTCATCTACAAGTAAGCGGGGAAGCGGAATGTATCAGTCAGCATCAAAGGTACTGGCGATTGCCGCAACGGCATGGTCTGGCCGTGGCCGGATCCGCCGATCGGCAATGCCGATCCTGGCGGTCGCGATCGCCGCCTCGCTTGCCGGTTGCGCTAAGCGCGACAGCATCACGGTTGGGGCGATTCCCGATGACTATCGCACCACGCATCCGATCGTAATTGCTGAGAAGAACCAGAAGCTCGACCTCCCGGTCGGCGCCGGCGATCGCGGCATGACCGGCTCGCAGCGCGACACGCTTCTGGGCTTCCTCGACGGTTACGACAAGAGCGCTGCCCCGGCGCTGACGATCGCAACCCCGATCGGCTCGGCTAATGAGGTCGCGGCGACTGCCGCGGCGCGCGATTTCGCAAGGCTGGCGGTTGCCAGCGGCATCAAGCTAAACCGGATCGTGGTGACCTCCTACCAGTCGGTTTCCCCGGAAGCGTCGGCGCCTATCCGCGTTTCCTATATTTCGGTGAGAGCCCAGACCGACAAATGCGGGCGCTGGCCCGAAGACATCCTCGAAACCTCCGAAAACAAGCACTACGCCGATTACGGCTGCTCGTCTCAAAACAACCTCGCCGCGCAACTCGCCAATCCGACCGATCTGCTCGGGCCAAGAAAGTCGTCCGACATCGACGCCGAGAACCGCGGCGCGGTGATCGACGTCTACCGCGGCAGAGGTATTTCGGACGAGTTCCTCGGCAATTCGGAAGTGACGTACTAGGAGCGCCGGTCCCGCGTAGAGACCGGAAGAGAAGTCACGGAAAAGAGCATGACAATGAGCAATCTTGCCTACGATACGCCCGTAGACGGCGGCGACAGCTCGCAATTGGATATTGCCGCGATGCAGGCGCTGCGGCCGGTTCCGCGTATTTCCATCCAGGCATTTTGCGAGACGGAAGGTGTCGCGCATCCGGTGGAGCGGGCCGGCGAGGATCGCCGCATGGCCAAGGCGCATCTGAAAGTGCATATGGGCGGCATCGCCACGGCGATCGAATTCTACCAATCCGCGCCGACGCCGAACCTCATCCTTCTGGAGTCGCGCAGCGAACCGAAGCAGTTGCTGGAGCAGCTTGCCCAGCTTTCAGAATATTGCGATCCCTCCTCTAAAGTCGTGGTGATCGGCCACTACAACGATGTCGGTCTTTACCGCGAACTCATCCGCTTCGGTATTTCCGAATACGTCATCGCGCCCGTGTCGATGGCCGATATTGTCTCGGTGGTTTCGTCGATCTTCGTCGATCCGGAAGCCGAGCCGATCGGCCGCTCGATCGCCTTCGTCGG
The DNA here is from genome assembly GCF_040319795.1 of Mesorhizobium sp. M0862. Taxonomy (NCBI): domain Bacteria; kingdom Pseudomonadati; phylum Pseudomonadota; class Alphaproteobacteria; order Hyphomicrobiales; family Phyllobacteriaceae; genus Mesorhizobium; species Mesorhizobium sp. M0862. Next base: position 243,419 of record NZ_JAMYOJ010000003.1, on the reverse strand, counting down.
CGCCAAGGGTGGCGTCGGCTCCTCGACCATCGCCCACAATGTGGCGTGGGCGATGTCATCGCTGTTCAAGTCGGAAGTGGTCGTCGCCGATCTCGACCTGGCTTTCGGGACGGCCAACATAAACTTCGACCAGGACCCTGCGCAAGGCATCGCCGAGGCCGTGTTTTCGCCCGAACGCGTCGACGAGGTTTATCTCGACCGTCTGCTTGCCCAGTGCGCCGAACATCTGTCGCTGCTCGCCGCGCCCTCCACCCTCGAACGTGTCTATGATTTCGATCCCGATGCCTTCACGCAACTCATCGATACCGCCCAGCGCAGCGTGCCGCTGCTGGTGCTCGACGTCCCCCATATCTGGACGGGCTGGACCAAGAACACACTGATCAAGGCCGACGAGATCGTCATCACTGCGACGCCGGAATTGGCCAATCTGCGCAACACCAAGAATCTGGTCGATATGCTGACGCGGCTTCGCCCGAACGATCCGCCGCCGAAACTGATCATCAATCAGGCCGGCGTGCCGAAACGGCCCGAGATTTCCGCTTCCGACTTCGCCGAGCCGCTCAGCCTCACGCCGATGTCGGTCATCGCCTTCGACCCGTTGTTGTTTGGAAATGCCGCGAACAACGGCCGCATGCTGGGCGAGATGGATCCCAAGAGCCCGGTCGTCGGCATGATCAACGAAATCGCGCACGTGCTGACCGGTCGCAGCGAAATCAAGGCCAGGAAGAAGGCAGGCCTTGGCGGCCTCCTCGGCAAGCTCTCGCGTAACAAGAAATGACGCTTCTCAAGCGAAATTGGTAGTCGATCATGTTTGGAAAAAGAGGCTCCGACGACGGCGGCCGGTTCACCCCGGAGTTCCGTCAGCCAGCGTCAGCGGCGCCGGCTGCTGCAACGCCTGCGGACATGGCGGTACTTGCCCGACCCCCGGCAGCGCCGCCGCCGGGAGCGCTGGCAACGCCGCCAACTCGCCGTGCCGTTGAGGCGCCGTCGATGGCGCCGGAGCCGCCAAAAAAGATCCAGCGCGAAAAAAGCGAAACCTACTACGACACCAAGAGCCAGGTCTTCTCCGCGCTCATCGACACCATTGACCTGTCGCAACTTGCGAAACTCGATCCCGAGAGCGCGCGCGAGGAAATCCGCGATATCGTCAACGACATCATCGCCATCAAAAATTTCGCAATGTCGATCGCCGAGCAGGAAGAGTTGCTCGACGACATCTGCAACGATGTGCTAGGCTACGGGCCGCTGGAACCGCTGCTCGCCCGCGACGATATCGCCGACATCATGGTCAACGGCTCCAAGAACGTCTACATCGAAGTCAACGGCAAGGTCGAACAGACCGGCATCCGCTTCCGCGACAATCAGCAGCTGCTCAACATCTGCCAGCGCATCGTCAGCCAGGTTGGCCGCCGCGTCGACGAATCGAGCCCGATCTGTGACGCCCGTCTTCCTGACGGGTCTCGCGTCAACGTGATCGCGCCGCCGCTCTCCATCGACGGCACCGCGCTCACCATCCGCAAGTTCAAGAAGGACAAGCTGACGCTCGATCAGCTGGTCAAGTTCGGCGCCATCTCGCCGCAGGGCGCCGAGATACTCAAGATTATCGGCCGCGTCCGCTGCAACATCGTCATCTCCGGCGGTACCGGCTCCGGCAAGACGACGCTGCTCAACTGCTTGACCAACTATATCGACCGCGAGGAACGCGTCATCACCTGCGAGGACTCGGCCGAACTGCAACTGCAGCAGCCGCACGTGGTACGTCTCGAAACCCGCCCGCCCAATCTCGAGGGCGAAGGCGAGGTGACCATGCGCGACCTGGTCAAGAACTGCTTGCGCATGCGGCCCGAACGCATCATCGTCGGCGAAGTGCGCGGACCGGAGGTTTTCGACCTGCTGCAGGCGATGAACACCGGCCATGACGGGTCGATGGGAACGATCCACTCCAACAGCCCGCGCGAATGCCTGAACCGTATCGAATCGATGATCGCCATGGGCGGCTATTCGCTGCCGCAGAAGACCGTGCGTGAAATCGTCGTCGGCTCCGTCGATGTCATCATCCAGGCAGCACGCCTTCGCGACGGCTCGCGCCGCATCACCCACATCACCGAGGTGATCGGCATGGAAGGTGACGTCATCATCACGCAGGACATCGTGCTCTACAACATCAAGGGCGAGGACTCGAACGGAAGGCTGCTTGGCGAGCATGTGTCGACCGGCATCGGCCGTCCGCATTTCTGGGATCGCGCCCGCTACTATGGCGAGGAACAGCGCCTCGCCAATGCTCTGGAATCGATGGAGAAACGCGCTGACTAACGCATATCCAGGCGTGGGGACTGAGGTCGATGTTCGGAATTGATACCACCGTACTGGCGTTCATCGTGCTCGCCGGCTTCAGCGCCGGTGCGGTCGCCTATGCCTTCCTGTTCACCAAGATGAGCAACGAGAAGCAGGCCGGCAAGCGGCTCGAGACGATCAAGGCCGCCGAGACCGATCGTTCGGTCGTCAAGGCTTCGCGCGACCGTGTCGCGGAGGCGGTCAAGCGGCGTAAATCTGTCCAGGACACGCTGAAACAGCTCGACGAAAAGCAGAAAACCAACGAACTCGCCGTCAAGAAGCCGCCGTTGAAGGCCCAGATTCGTCAGGCCGGCATGCAGGTCTCGATCGAGCGTTTCTATATCTACTCCGTCATTTGCGGCATCGCGCTGACGGTGCTCGCCTATCTCGCCGGCGCGCCGCTACTTGTCCTGCCGGGTACGCTTCTGGCCGGCGCGCTCGGCCTGCCACGCTGGTTCGTCTCGTTTCGCCGCGCGCGCCGGGTCAAGGCGTTCCTCAACGAATTTCCCAACTCCCTCGACATCATCGTGCGCGCCGTCAAATCCGGCCTGCCGCTCAACGACGCCATTCGCCTGATCGCCAATGAATCGCCGGAGCCGGTCAAGACCGAGTTCCGCCGGATCGTCGATTCGCAGCAGGTTGGCATGTCCATCCCCGACGCCACCTTGCGCATGGCTGAGACCATGCCGTGCAGCGAGGCAAGTTTCTTCGGAATCGTTATCCAGATCCAGTCACAGGCCGGCGGTAATCTCTCCGAGGCGCTAGGCAACCTTTCGCGCGTGCTTCGCGATCGCAAGAAAATGAAGGCCAAGGTCCAGGCGCTGTCCATGGAAGCGAAGGCGTCGGCCGTCATCATCGGCGCGCTGCCTATTGTCGTCGCCCTTCTCGTCTATCTGTCGAGCCCGAACTACATCATGCCGCTGTTCACCACCAGCACCGGCAATCTGATCCTTGGCTGTTCCGGCGTGTGGATGTCGATCGGCATTCTGGTGATGCGCAAGATGATGAACTTTGAAGTTTAGGCCCACCTTGGAAAGCTCGAACGAAAAGACTGAAAACGGATGACCGACCAAGTCGTAAAATCGCTGACCGATCCTGCCTTCCTGATCGCATTGCTGGTCGGCGTTGCGGTGTTCGCGACCGTCTTCACGTTGCTGCCGGCGCTTGGCGGCAATCAGCTCAAGGCGCGCATGAAATCGGTGGCGCTGGAGCGTGACGAATTGCGCGCCAAGCAGCGCTCGCGGCTTGCCAACGAAGCCGATCGCCGCCGCAAGGGGCTGCGCGAAGAGCAGTCGATCGGCATGCGCAACATCGTCGACAGGCTCGACCTGCGGCGTGCGTTGGCCGATGAAGGCACGTTGCAGAAGCTCAAGGTGGCGGGATTTCGTGGCCAAAACCCGCTGACGCGCTTCCTGTTTTTCCGCCTGATCCTGCCGTTTGTGGGTTTCGCGCTGGCAGCGATCTATCTGTTCGTGCTCGGCGGACTGCCTGACCGGCCGGCCTTCGCGAAACTGTTCGTCTGCATTCTCGTCGCCTACGCCGGCTTCTATGCGCCGATCCTTTACGTCAACAATCGTGCCGCCAAGCGCAAGCAGTCGATCCAGGCGGCGTGGCCGGATGCGCTCGACCTGATGCTGATCTGCGTCGAGTCGGGCATGTCGGTCGAGGCTGCCTTGCGCAAGGTCTCCGAGGAGATCGGTTCGCAATCGGTGGCGCTGGCGGAGGAATTCGTGCTGACCAATGCCGAACTCTCTTATCTGCAGGAACGCAAGCAGGCTTATGAAAACCTGTCGGCTCGTACCGGCCTGGAATCGGTGAAGTCAGTGTCCCAGGCACTGGTCCAGGCGGAACGCTACGGCACACCCGTGGCGCACGCATTGCGCGTGCTGGCCGCGGAAAGCCGCGACATGCGCATGAATGCAGCCGAGAAGAAGGCCGCCGCCCTGCCGCCGAAGCTTACCGTGCCGATGATCCTGTTCTTCCTGCCGGTTTTGTTCGCCATCATTCTGGGCCCAGCCGGCATTCAGGTCAGCCAGCGCGGCATCTTCGGCGACCAGCACAATTCCTCAAGCCAGTAGGCCTCGTTGCAGCCATACAAACGAGCCGCACTGCCAATGCAGTGCGGCTCTTGTTTTCAGCTTTGATATGTGGACGGATTTGCGCTGTGCGGGAGCCGGCGCCCATGCGGCGCTCAGTTGGTCGCCGCCTGTGCCTTGTCCTGATCCTTGAGCTGGCTCCAGGCGTTCTGCTGGGCAAGCATCTGGCGAAGATAGGCCACATTGGCTTGCGCCTGTTCGGGCGAAAGCTCTTGCGAGGCGATCTTCTCGGCCTCGTCGAAGCGGCCCTGCAGTCCCACGACCAGCGCAAGGTTCTGCCGCACCCGGCTGTCGGCATTCGGTTGCTGGGCTGCCGAGCGCATATAGGTCTCGGCGGTGCGCAGATCGCCTTCCAGCACATAGGACATACCGAGATTGGAAAGGATCGAGGGTTCGTTCGGCTTGAGGTCCAGCGCCTTGCGGTAGTTCTGGCGCGCTTCATCCTTCTGGCCAAGCTGGTCGAGAATGGCGGCCTCGGCCGACATCAGCCGCCAGTCCGGATATTCCGGCGTCTGCGCCCGGCGCACGGCGTCGAGCGCCGGCTCGAACTGGCCGTTGGCGGCCAGCGCCTTGCCGTAGGCGGCAAGCACGTCGCGATCCTTGGGGTAGGCGATCGCCAGCTTGCGCATCACGGCAAGCGACTGGTCGGCATCGCCGTCCATCTGGAGCGCCGCCGCAAAATTTGTCGCCAGCCGCTTGTCGTTGGGGTTCTTTGCGTAGGATTCGCCGAGCCGCCCGGTTGCCCCGTGCAACTCGCTGGCCGACATGGTTTCCAGCGGTTTGCCGCTGGTGCGACCGATCGAGCCGGTCGTGAGCTTGCTGGTTCCGCACCCGGCAACACCGGCCGCCAGCGCCATCAGCAACGCTGTGGTGACCAACCGTTTGCCCGTGACGTTCGTCCTGCGGTTGGTGGGCATCGGCACGGGGCTCTCCATTCCTGCGCGTGGCCATTCACGTGGCCATCTTCATCCCCGCAGAAATATTCTGTTAACCCTAACGGACAGTTAAAAAGCGAGCCGTCTGATCGGCGAACGGCCCGCCGGAAGCCATTGGCCTGGCATGTCCAATGTCTGGTCTCTGTGCATAGATGTTGAAATCATCCGACGTCCCTATCACTTGACTGGGGACGATCTGCAAGCCTCCCGGAGACCATCGAATGCCCGTCGAACTCGTCGAGACACTAAACACTGCCTTGCCGGTCCATCTGGTCGCGAGGGATGGACTGGAGGCCTTGGGGCTTTCGCCTTCCACGATCGCATGGGCGGCCGCCAACGGCTTTTCCGGCGAAGCCGGCAGGACGCTCGCTGTCGCCGGCGACAACGGTTCCCTTGCCGGCGCCTTGTTCGGCGTCGGTGATGGCGAGGGCGCGCTGGCCGTCGGCATGCTGGCGAGAGCCTTGCCGGAAGGCGACTGGCATTTTGCCGCCGCTCCAGCCGAGCCGGAACTCGCGGCCATAGGCTTGGTGCTCGGCGGCTATGTCTTCACTCGCTACGGCAAGAAATCAGGCAAGGCGTTGCGTTTTGCGCTGCCGTCCGGCGCCGATGCGGGTCGTGTCCGGCGCATCGCCGACGGCGTCTTCCTGGCGCGCGACCTGGTCAACACGCCGACCAGCGACATGGGACCGGACGAGTTCGAGAAGGCCGTACGGACCCTGGCGGCCACTCACAAGGCCGAGGTATCGGTGATCAAGGGCGATGATCTCCTAAAGCAGAATTTCCCGATGATCCATGCGGTCGGCCGGGCCTCGGTCGGAGTGCCGCGCCTGATCGATATGGTTTGGGGACCGGAAGGCGCGCCGAAGGTGACGCTGGTCGGCAAGGGTGTCTGTTTCGACACTGGCGGCCTCGACATCAAGCCTTCGTCGGGCATGCTCTTGATGAAGAAGGATATGGGCGGCGCCGCCAATGTGCTGGGCCTGGCCTCGATGATCATGGCTGCCGGGCTGAAGGTGCGGCTGCGCGTCCTGATCCCGGCGGTCGAGAATTCGATTGCCGGCAACGCTTTCCGGCCTGGAGATGTACTGACCAGCCGCAAGGGCATTACCGTCGAGATCGGCAACACCGACGCCGAAGGGCGGTTGGTGCTGGCCGACGCGCTGGCGCTGGCCGATGACGAGGAGCCGGAACTGCTGATCGACATGGCGACGCTGACCGGGGCAGCGCGTGTCGCGCTCGGGCCCGATCTGCCGCCTTTCTACACTGGCGACGAAGCGCTGGCGTCCGAACTGGCTGCGGCCTCCATGGCCGTCGAGGATCCGTTGTGGCGCATGCCGTTGTGGCGACCCTATGAAGGCAGGCTGGCGTCGAAGATCGCCGACATCAACAACGTCACCACCGACGGCTTCGCCGGTTCGGTCACCGCGGCGCTGTTCCTCAAGCGCTTTGTCGAACGGACAACGGGCTGGGCGCACTTCGACATCTTCGCCTGGAACCCGTCCGATCGCCCCTACGGACCCGCCGGCGGAGAGGCGCAAGGCATCCGTGCACTGGAGCGGGTCATTTCGAGGCGCTATGCCTGACGCCCTGAGACGGCCACCAAAACTGAAACGGAACCGAAACAATTTGCCGTCATGCTCGGGCGATGTCGATTTCGATGCGTCCGAGCCAGGCGATGCGGCTGTGGCAGCAGGTGATGCTGTCGCAGGTGCGCGCCGGCGCGCCAGATCTCACCATGCGCCAGACGGCGATCCTGTTCACCATCTATCTCGACCCGCCGCCGCACACGGTGCGCGGTCTAGCCGCCCGCCTCAATGTTACCAAGCCGGTTATCACTCGCGCCCTCGACACGATGGGTGCGCTGAAACTGGTGTCACGCCATCGCGACGAGCTCGACAAGCGCAATGTGCTGATCCGGCGCACGGTCGAAGGCGCGCTCTTTGTCGAGCGCTTCGGGGATGGTATCGTTGCCAGGGCTCATGAACTGCCCATCTGATCAATCCATGAATTAGAACGAGTACCGATTTGACTGCCAGGGATGCCCGCCTCCACGCCTTCCGTTCCGACCTCGCCGATGCCAGGCTGAAAGGGGAGGTTTCGGCCGATCGCTTCGTCACCGGCCGTCGGGCTCGGATCACGGCCTCCGTGGCTGACGTGCGCAAGGCACCGCGCCCGGATGCCGGCGTCAACACGCAGGTACTGTTCGGCGACGATGTGCTTGTCTTCGAGGAAGCCGAGGGATGGGCCTGGGTCCAGGCCGAACGTGACGGCTATGTCGGCTACGTCGGCGCCACCATGCTGGGCGCACCCGAGCATGCGCCAACCCACATCGTCACGGCGCCGCGCACTTTTCTCTATCCAGGCCCGGATCTGCGCTTTCCGATCAGCGGGCAATTGTCGATGGGCTCGACGGTGACGGTGAGGGGCGCTGCCGAAACGCGCGGCACGCACTATGCGCTGTTGCCTTCCGGCGAGGCGCTGATCGCCGGCCATGTGCGCCCGGTCAGCGATATCGCCGCCGACTATGTCTCGGTCGCCGAGATGTTTATCGGCACGCCCTATCTCTGGGGCGGCACCTCCGGCTTCGGCATCGACTGTTCTGGCCTCGTGCAACTGGCCATGCGCATGGCCGGCCGCAATGTGCTTCGAGATTCCGACATGCAGGCGGCAGGCCTGGGCGAGCCGCTCGATCCGGGATCCGATTATGCCGGGCTAAAACGCGGTGACCTCGTGTTCTGGAAGGGGCATGTCGCCGTTATGGCCGACGCCGAGACCATGATCCACGCCAACGGCCACACCATGCTGGTCTCGCGCGAAGGGCTGAAGGATGCGGTTGATCGGATTGGGTATCGCTATGGCGGGCCGACTGGGTTTCGGCGGCCTTAGCGCCTCTTCCTTCGCCCCGTTCACGGGGAGAAGGTGCCCGAACGGCGGATGAGGGGCGGCGCCAGCGATTGAAAGCTCGCGCTGTCCCTCACGTGCCTGCCGGCATCCTCTCCCCGTACGGGGTGAGGGCAACTCACCCGATCACCTTTTGTTCCGATTTTCCTTGGCGATCGCGCGCCGTCGCGCTACCTCTTTCGCGTGACCGAGCAGCCGCGCCTTGCCAAACAAAATGCCGCCGTCCTTCTGCCCGAGCCATTCATCAGATGGTTTGGCGAAAAAGGCTGGTCGCCGCGCGCTCACCAGATCGAGCTGCTGGCGAAGGCTCAAGCCGGGCAATCGGTGCTCTTGATCGCACCGACCGGCGCCGGCAAGACACTGGCCGGCTTCTTGCCATCGTTGACCGAACTGGCCAACCGCCCCAGACGCAAAGCTGGTATGGCACGGCGCGGCATCCATACGCTCTACATCTCGCCGCTGAAGGCGCTGGCCGTCGACATCGAGCGCAATCTCGGCAAGCCCGTGGAGGAGATCGGCCTGCCCGTCACCATCGAGACGCGCACCGGCGACACCCCTTCGCACAAGCGGCAGCGCCAGAAACTGGCGCCGCCCGACATCCTTTTGACCACGCCCGAGCAATTGGCGCTGCTGATCGCGGCCGGCGATGCCGGGCGCTTCTTCGAGGATCTGCGCTATGTCGTCCTCGACGAGTTGCATTCGCTGGTGACATCGAAACGCGGCCATCTGCTGGCGCTCGGGCTGGCGCGGCTGCGCAGCATCGTGCCCGGCCTGCAGACGATCGGTCTGTCGGCAACGGTGGCCGAGCCCGACGAGTTGCGGCGCTGGCTGGTGAGCCAGAATCCGCCCAAAGGCCTGGCAAGTCCCGATATGTCTGAGCTCATCGTCGTAACCGGCGGCGCGAAGCCCGAAATCTCGATCCTCGATTCGGAAGAGCGCGTGCCATGGGCCGGCCATTCGGCGCGCTATGCGACGCCGGAAATCTACCGCGAGATCAAGCGCCACAAGACCACCCTGCTGTTCGTCAACACCCGCAGCCAGGCCGAGCTGCTGTTTCAGGAATTGTGGCGGGTCAACGAGGATACCTTGCCGATCGCGCTGCATCACGGCTCGCTCGATGTCGCCCAGCGCCGACGCGTCGAGAAGGCGATGGGGGAAAACGCGCTCCGTGCCATCGTCGCCACCTCGACGCTCGACCTTGGCATCGATTGGGGCGATGTCGATCTGGTCGTCCATGTCGGCGCGCCCAAGGGCGCCAGCCGGCTGGCGCAGCGCATCGGCCGCGCCAATCACCGCATGGACGAGCCGTCGAAGGCGATCCTGATCCCGGCCAATCGTTTCGAGGTGCTGGAGTGCCGGGCAGCGCTGGACGCCAACTATCTGGGCGCCCAGGATACGCCGCCGCTGGTCAATGGCGGGCTCGATGTGCTGGCCCAGCATGTGCTGGGCTGCGCCTGCGGAGCGCCGTTTCGCGCCGACGATCTCTACGAGGAAGTGCTGACAGCAGCGCCCTATGCCAGCCTCGACCGGCCGACATTCGACCGCGTCATTGATTTCGTCGCCACCGGCGGCTACGCACTGAAGAACTACGAGCGCTACGCCCGCATCCGCCTCAACAAGGACGGCATGTGGCGGGTCTCCAATCCCCGCGTCGCGCAGCAATATCGGCTGAACGTCGGCACCATCATCGAGGTGCCGGCGCTCAATGTGCGTTACGTCAAGGCGGGCAGCAAAGGCTCGGCTTCGCACGGCGGCCGGGCTCTGGGCAAGATCGAGGAGGCCTTCCTCGAAACGCTGACGCATGGCGACACCTTCATGTTTGCCGGCAAAGTGCTGCGCTTCGAAGGCATCCGCGAGAACGAATGCTTCGTCTCGAATGCGCCGGGAAGCGACGCCAAGGTTCCTTATTATGGCGGCGGCAAATTTCCGCTTTCGACTTACCTCGCCGAGCAGGTGCGCGCCATGCTGGACGACCCGCAGCGCTGGAAGAAGCTGCCCGAGCAGGTATCGGACTGGCTGCGGTTCCAGGCCGACAAATCGGTATTGCCCAAACGCGACGACCTCTTGATCGAGACCTTTCCGCGCGGCAACCGTCACTATCTCGTCGCTTATCCTTTCGAGGGCAGGCTGGCGCACCAGACGCTCGGCATGCTGCTCACCCGCCGGCTGGACAGGGCCGGCGCCAGGCCGCTTGGCTTCGTCGCCACCGACTACGCATTGGCCATCTGGTCGCTGGGCGATATGGGCGCGATGTTCAAATCGCGGAAACCTTCGCTTGGCGCTCTGTTCGACCAGGACATGCTGGGCGACGACCTCGAGGCTTGGCTGGCCGACAGCTGGCTGCTCAAGCGCACCTTCCGCAACTGCGCGCTGATTTCAGGCCTGATCGAGAAGCGCCACCCGGGACAGGAGAAAAGCGGCCGTCAGGTCACCGTCTCGACCGATCTGATCTATGACGTGCTGCGCAGCCATGAGCCCGACCACATCCTGCTGCAGGCGACGCGCGCCGACGCGGCGACCGGTCTGCTCGATGTCAGCAGACTTGCCGACATGCTCTCGCGTATCCAGGGTCGAATCGTGCATAAGGCACTCGAACAGATATCGCCGCTGGCCGTGCCGATCATGCTCGAAATCGGCAAGATGCCGGTGAATGGCGAGGCCGACGAAACGCTGCTGATGGATGCCGCGACTTTGGTCGAGGAAGCCATGGGTCCTGGGATGGTTGAGGAATGAATTTTTCGCTGGCGCGGGCATCGCTGATCGCCGAGGCCGACTTTGTCGGCATCGCGGGCGAGCGCGCGATCTGTGATTCGCGCGGCGTGCTCTATTTCCCCGATCTGAGGCTGCTCGCGGTCTCCGACCTGCATCTGGAAAAGGGCTCGTCCTTCGCCAGGCGCGGCGCACTGATCCCGCCCTACGATACCGGCGCCACTCTGCTCCGGCTGCAGGCGGTAATCGCGGACTACCAGCCGGCCATCGTCATCAGCCTGGGCGACTCCTTCCACGACGGCGGCGGCGCCGAGCGCATGCATCAAACCTTCCGCGATCGGCTGGAAGCATTGATGGCCGGCCGCGACTGGTTCTGGGTCGCCGGCAACCATGACCCGGAAGCGCCGGCGGATTTGCCCGGCGAGACGGTGCGCGAACTCGCCATCGGCTCGCTGCTGTTCCGCCACGAGCCGTCGAAGATAAGAACCGAGGGCGAAGTTGCCGGCCATCTTCACCCTTGCGCCCGCATCGTCCAGCAGGGCCGCTCGGTGCGGCGGCGCTGCTTTGCCGGCGATGGCGGCCGCATGATCATGCCGGCCTTCGGCGCTTATACCGGCTCGCTCAACGTGCTCGACCGCGCCTATGCCGGCCTGTTCCGCCGCGAGACGTTGATAGCTTATATGATGGGCGCCGCGCGCATCTTCGCCATTTCCGGTTCGATGCTGCGGCCGGGCTGAGTTTCTACGGTATAAGCACGGTTGCGCCTGTCGTCTGCCGTGCTTCGAGCCGGCGGTGCGCCTCCGCCACTTCGGCAAGCGGCATGCTTGTGTGCACCGGGATTTTCACTGCGCCGCTGAGGACGACGCTGAACAGATCCTCGCTCATGGCGACGACGTCCTCACGCCTGGCGAGATGATGGAACAGCAACTGCCAGGTGGCGAACAGCGAACCCTTTTGCATCAAAAGCATGATGTCGAAGGGCGGGATCGACCCCGACGCTGTGCCGTAGCTGACGAAGGTGCCGAACGGCTGCAGGCAGTCGAGCGAGGCGGGGAAGGTCGCGTTGCCGACGCCGTCATAGACGGCGTGGCAGCCTTCGCCGTTGGTGACCTCTTTCACCCGTGCGGCGAAATTCTCTTTGCTGTAGTCGATGACATGGTCGCAGCCATTGGCGCGCGCAAGTTCGGCCTTTTCGGGTGAACCGACCGTGCCGATGACGGTCGCGCCGAGATGTTTGGCCCATTGCGTCAGGATGAGGCCGACGCCGCCCGCCGCGGCATGCACCAGGATTGTATGGCCCGCCTCGACGCGAAACGTGCGGCGCAGCAGATATTGCGCCGTCAGCCCTTTCAGCATCATCGCCGCACCTGTCTCGAAATCGATGGCGTCGGGCAGATGCACGACGAAATGCGCCGGCACGATGCGTTCTTCGGCATAGGCGCCGAGCGTCTCGACATAGGCGACTCGGTCGCCAGGCGCGAAGCCGCTGACGCCTTCACCGACGGCGACGATTTCGCCGGCGCCTTCATTGCCGGGAATGAATGGCAGAGCGGGCGGCGCGTATTCGCCGGTGCGAAAATAGATGTCGACGAAGTTGAGGCCGACCGCCCGGTTGCGCACGCGCACCTCGCCCGGTCCGGGCTGGCCGATGTCGACATCTTCGTAGGCGAGCATATCTGGCCCGCCATGGCGGTGAACACGGATCGCTTTCATGGTTTTCTTCCCTGCGCTGTTTCTCTTGAGTGTGAGATAGCGCGTGGCGGGATATCATTGTAGACTGATACCGATGACATCAGAGTTCAAACAAAATGATATCTGAGCAGATCGGCCTCGACCTTCTCCGCACCTATGTCGCGGTCTGCCGGCAAGGTAGCCTGAGCAGGGTCGCCGCGCAGACCGGCAAGACCCAATCGGCGATGAGCATGCAGATGCGCCGGCTGGAGGGCCTGCTCCAACGGCACTTGTTCCAGCGCACCGGCCGCGGTGTCGTACCGACTGCGGCGGGAGAGCTCTTTCTGGGATACGCGACTCGCATCCTCGCTCTCGGCGACGAAGCGGTGGCGCGTCTGCAGCAGGCTAGCATTGGCGGCGGCGTGCGTATTGGTCTTGCCGAAGAGGTCACCACGGCCGCGCTTTCGGCCGCGCTTGGGCGGCTGCATCGCACCTATCCCGACATCAGCCTCGACGCGATGGTCGAGCACAGCGTCGCGCTGGGACGGCTGTGGAGCGAGGATGCGCTGGATGTCATGATTGCCCCGACATCCGTCGTCGCGGCCGATGCCGTGACGACATGGAACGTCGAACTGCAGTGGGTCTGCGCCCAGGACTATGTGCTGGACCATGACCGGCCACTCGATCTCGCCGCCTTCGGCGCAACCTGCCCTTGGCGCAGGCGGATGATCGAGGCGCTGGTCGCCGCCGGCCGGGAGCACCGGATCGTCCTGTCGTGCCAGAGCGTCACCGGCCTTCAGGCCGCGATCGAGAACGGACTGGGCGTTGGACTGCTTCCGCCCGAATCCGTGCGCACCGCTTCGATGCGGGTGCTGAAGACGTCAGCCGGCCTGCCCGAGCCGCTCACGGTCCAATACGGCCTTTACGCGCACGACCGCAGGACAGCTGTAATCGATGCCGCGATCGAAATCCTGCTTAAGGATTTGCCGGCGGCGCCACGAGCACGGGCCGCCTGACGGCGGGACGCTCTACCGGCCGTAATAGAGGGTGACGGTGTGCTTGGCCTCGGCGAAGAACAGCCAGCGCTCGACCAGCATGCCGGCGAACTGGACGGTTGCCGCAAGCACCGACAGCACCGCTGCGAATGGCCAGGGCAAAGCGAATAAGACAGAAAGCAGCAGCAGGGCAGGCAAGGCGAAAGCCAGCAACTGCGTGATCAGCCGCAGCTTTGCACCGTGCTTGCGGGCGATGCGAAAGCCCATTTCCTTGAGCAGGTAGTTCTCCTCGGTGTGCGGCCATTCCAGCGAGCGCACCGTCCCTCCGGCGAGGCCTGTCGCCGTGTTGGCGGTGGTCGCGATCTCCAGCGCGTCATTGTATCGCCACGTCGCCAGCTTCCAGCCCCAGCCGAGCAAGGTCAGCAGCAGGGCGGCTACCGCAACGGCGGTCGGGCTGATGGCGAAAGCCTGCAGCAGCGCGTTCAACAGCACGCTGCCGGTCATCGCCGAAAAGATGAGATAGCCCGGCAGCGTATACGGGCTATGCCACTGCGCGATCGGCTTCAGCGAGGCATAGATCATGCCGGTGGTGCAGACGGTGACGATTGCGCCGATAGTTGCGAGAAACCCGGCGATGGCCATCCAGCCTCCGGTGCGGCCAAAAAACACCCAGCCGATGCCGAACAGCCCGGCGGGAATGAAGGTCGCGACCGAGGCCACGCCTTCGCGCGACAGCCAGGAACTGCGCCATTGCGAGAAGGCGCGCCATGCACGTTCGGGGCGGCCGAGATGGCCGGTCGAGGACAATAGGCCGGCGGCGATCAGGCCGAGCGACAGCCCCATGCCGATAAGGCCGAGCCAGAAATGGGCCGGGATAAAACCCAGTCCGCCAAGCACGCCAAGCAGCGCCAGCAGGCCGTAGCCCGCTCCTGTGGCAGTTGTGAAGAAGACGACGGAAAAGGCTGGATGCATTGGTCAGTTCGAAAGCATGCGGTCGATCCAGCCGAGAAAACCGCCTTCGGCCGTGATTGGCTCGAGCCTTGGCGCCGGCACCCATGCGGCGCGCTGGGCGCGCGGCGGCAGATATTTGTTGGTCGGTTTGTAGCCCATCTCCGGCATCAGGTCGACGCCGCCACGCTCCGCCACCAGTTGCGAGACAGCCGACGAGGGATCGCCGAGATCGCCGAAATGCCGGGCGCTGGTCGGGCAGGCGGCAACGCAGGCCGGCACGCGGTCTTCCTCGGCCAGATTGTCGTTGTAGATGCGATCGACGCACAGCGTGCATTTCTTCATCACGCCGACGTCGGTATCGAATTCGCGCGCGCCATAGGGGCAGGCCCAACTGCACAGTTTGCAGCCGATGCATTTGCTTTCGTCGATCAGCACGATGCCGTCCGACGCCCGCTTGTAGGACGCGCCGGTCGGGCAGACAGTGACGCAGGCAGGCGTCTCGCAATGCAGGCAGGAGCGCGGAAAGTTGACCGTGCGCCCGCCCGCCTCGGTCGTGTGCTCATAGCTGTCCACGCGGTTGAACCAGACGCCGTCGACACGGCCGCCATAGGGGTCGATGTCGGTCAGTGGCGCCATGTGGCCGCCGGTGTTCCACTCCTTGCAGGCGGTGACGCAGGCCTGGCAGCCGACGCAGGTGTCGAGGTCGATGACCAGGCCAAGCTTCTTGTCTGTATGGGCGGGAAGGCAGGTCATTCCACGGCTTCCCTATTGACGCGGAACTCGGCGCCGAAGCGAAGGATGTCGGGCGAAGGCTCGACATTTGGCGGCTGGCTGAAACGCTCGAATTGCGGTTCGGTGAAGCCGGCTTCCTCATCAGAGCATTTGACGATGCGTACCCTGAGGTCGAACCACGCCGCCTGGCCGGTCACCGGATCGGAATTCGAATAGCGTTTGCCTTTCGCGTCAGCCGATGTCTGGTCGCCGATGATGTGGTTGAGCAGGAAGCCGCGATTGCTCTCGGCGGCGTTGTCCTTCAGCCCCCAGGCGCCGCGCCTTTTGCCGATGGCGTTCCATGTCCAGACCGTATCCGCATTGACCCCGTCGACCAGCTTGATCTGTCCCTTCACCCGGCCGTTGATGCTTTCGATCCACACCCAGTCGTCGTCGGCCAGGTCGAGAACTGCCGCGGTCTGGTGGTGCACGAACAGGCGGTTCTGGCTGGTGATTTGCCGCAGCCACGCATTCTGCGAGCCCCAGGAATGATACATGTGCATAGGCCGCTGCGTCAGCGCATGCAGCGGGTATTTCTGCGGATCGACCGCGGCCTCTTCGAACGGCGTAAACCAGAACGGCAGCGGATCCATATAGGTCTCGATGCGCTGGCGTTCGCTCTCGGTCGGCTGGACGCGACCATGACCGCGCGCGGCGAGGCGAAAGCGCTGCATCGGTTCGCAATAGAGCTGGAACACGATCGGCTCGGCCTTGGGGATGAACCCCATCTGCTCTGCGAAGTCGAGATAGGAGCGGTTGGCCATCTTGTAATAGCGCTGGTCCTCAGCAAAATCCTGGTGCCAGAAGCCGCCATTGCCGATGTAGCGCTGCAACTGGTCGGGATTGACTTCGCCCTTGCCGACGGAAGTGCCGTCCTTGCCGCGCCAGCCGGCCAGCGGGCCGATGCCCGGCGTGCGTTCGTGATTGACGATGTAGTCGGCATAGTCGGCATATCTGGCCGAGCCATCGTCCTCGACGAAGCCGGGCAGGCCAAGCCGAGCGCCAAGTTCGATCAGCACCGATTGGAACGGCCTGACATCTCGGTCCGATTCGACCACCGGATGGCGGATCGCGTCGCCCGGCCCGTCGGCATGGCTGATCGGCCGGTCGAGCAGGCTGATGCAGTCGTGACGTTCGAGATAGGTGGTGTCGGGCAGCACCAGGTCGGCGAACGGCACCGTCTCGGAATAATAGGCGTCGGAATAGATGATGAAGGGGATCTTGTAGTTACCCGCTTCGTCATGGTCGGTGAGCATGGCAATGGTCTCGACGGTGTTCATCGAGGAATTCCACGCCATGTTCGACATGTACATCATCAGCGTGTCGATTGGGTACGGGTCACCGGCCCACGCATTGCGGATGACCGTATGCATCAGCCCATGCGCGGCGAGCGGCGCATCCCAGGAATAAGCCTTGTCGATGCGCAAAGGCGTGCCGGCCTCGTCGACCAGGAGATCGTCCGGCCCGCAGACGAAGCCGAGCGGCATGCCGTCGAGCGGCGTCATCGGCCTGACCACCTTGCCGGCCGGCTTCGGTCCCGGGGGCGCCGAGCGCGGGTAGGGGGGCTTGAAACGGAAGCCGCCGGGCACGTCCACCGTGCCGAGCAGCACCTGCAGCAGGTGGATGGCACGGCAGGAGTGAAAGCCGTTGGAGTGGGCCGAGATGCCGCGCATGGCATGCATCGACACCGGCCGTCCCTTGATCGTCTCGTGCCGCCGTCCGGCCCAGTCGGTCCACGCAACCGGCAGTTCGATCGTCTGTTCGAAGGCGACGTGGGCGAGTTCGGCAGCGATCCGGCGGATGGTGTCGGCCGGAATGCCGCATCGTGCCGCGACCGCATCGGGTGCGTAGCTGTCGTCCATGTAGCGGTCGGCGATAAGCCGAAACACCGGCACGCAGCGGCGGCCGGCGAACGTGAAGCTGCCGGTCAACGCCGGCTTCGCATCCGCATCGGCTGCGTTGACGGTTGTCTTCGCCACTCTGTCCCACGCGAGAAGATTGTTGTCGCTGTCGCGCAGGAACAGCCCGTCGTCCGCCGCACCCGGCTCCTGGATGACCAGCACATGGGCGTTGGTGTAGCGGAGCAGATAATCGAGATCGACGCGGCCCGCCTTGAGCAGTTCGTGGATGAGGGCGAAGACGAAGAGGCCGTCGGTGCCGGGCCGGATCCCGATCCAGTCGTCGGCAATCGCGTTGTAGCCCGTGCGGCACGGGTTGATCGACACCACCTTGGCGCCGCGCGCCTTGAGTTTACCCAAGCCGATCTTGATCGGGTTGGAATCATGGTCCTCGGCGACGCCGAACAGCATGAAGTATTTCGTATTGTCCCAGTCCGGCTCGCCGAACTCCCAGAACGAGCCGCCGATCGTGTAGAGCCCGCCGGCCGCCATGTTGACCGAGCAGAAGCCGCCATGGGCGGCGAAGTTCGGCGTGCCGAACTGGCTCGCCCACCAGCCGGTCAGCGACTGCGACTGGTCGCGCCCGGTGAAGAAGGCGAGCTTTTTCGGATCGGTTCGGCGGATATTCGATAGCCGCTCGGTCGCAATCGAAAACGCTTCCTCCCACTCGATCTCGCGGAATTCACCCGAGCCCCGCAGGCCGCTGCGCAACAGCGGCTTCTTCAGCCGCGCCGGGCTGTAATGCTGCATGATGCCGGAGCTGCCCTTGCCGCAGATTACGCCGCGGTTGACCGGATGGTCCTTGTTGCCGTTGATGTAGCGCACCTTGCCGTCCTTGATGTGGACGTCGATGCCGCAGCGGCAGGCGCACATATAGCAGGTGGTCTTGGCGATGCTGTCGGAAACGGTTGGCGAGGTGTCGACACCGTCGCCTTCATCAGGCGCGCGTGTATTGGGAAGCGGCCGTTGCGACGGTGCGGAATTGGCCCCGCGCGGCGCAGCTGGATTCATGATGCCGGCGTGCTTTTGCTACCTGCGAATTTGGCCCGCGTCTTCGGTCCGGGGCCACGCATATAGTGTTCTTCAGGATGATATCGATCGCCGGCCAGCCGCCGCCTGAGGCCACGGGTCCAATGCGCAAAAAGGGATCTGAACCGCCCGATCATTTTGTTGGCCGCGATTTGTTGGCGAATTTTTTCTAACTTCGACTGAAAAAGTAGAATAAAGCTATCGATCCGTCTAATCAGTTGTTCTTGTAAATTCGATCGGAATTGGTTCTTAATGCACACATGACGCTGGACCAGTTGCGCATTTTCGTTGCCGTTGCCGAACGCGGCCATATGACCAAGGCGGCGGAGCTTTTGGGCATCTCCCAGTCGGCGGCGTCGGCGGCCATCCGCGCTTTGGAAGAGCAGCATGGCGTTCATCTGTTCAACCGTGTCGGCCGCAACATCGAGCTGGCTCAGACCGGCCACCGTTTCCTGCCCGAGGCCAAGGCGGTGCTGGAACGCGCCGCCGCCGCCCGAAATGTGCTGGAGCATGTCTCGCAGACGGTCGCCGGCAGCCTGTCGATCGCCGCCAGCCTGACCATCGCCAGCTACTGGCTGCCGCGCAGGCTGGCCTCTTTCCATGAAGCCTACCCGGCGGTGCGCTTAAGCGTCAGCATCGGCAACACCAGGCAGGTCGAGGCCAATGTGCTCGACGGCACCGCCGATCTCGGTCTGGTCGAGGGGCGCACCGAGTCAGACATCCTCCGCCGCACCAAGGTCGACGTCGACAGGTTGATGCTGGTCGTCGCCGCCTCGCATCCCGAAATCGCCGAGATCGCGCCGGGCCGCCCGCATATCACAGGGCTGCGCTGGATCATCCGTGAGGGTGGTTCGGGCACGCGCGAGGTGCTGGAGGACCTGGCCCGCCGCGAGGGGATATCGCTTGGCGACCTGCAGATATTTCTGGTGCTGCCGAGCAACGAGGCGGTTCGCCAGGCGGTCGAGGCCGGCGCCGGCGCCACCATCATCTCGGACCTCGTCGTCGGACGCGCCGTCGCCGAGGGCAGTCTCCGGTCGGTGCCGCTCGAACTGCCGAAGCGCGACTTCGCCATGATCACCCATCGCGACCGCCAGGCAAGCCTGGCCCAGATGGCGCTCAAGGCGCATCTCGGCGCTGAAGCCGTCAGCAATCCGGCGTAAGCGATCAGGCGAACTTCCGCTGCGCATCCAGCGCCAGGCCAAGGCCGACCGAGCCGAACATGTCGCCCTCGATAACGGCGGCTTGCGGCACCAGCGACAGGATTTCACGCCGTGCCAGCGGGATCGCGGTCGAACCGCCGGTGAGGAATACGGCGGTGATCGCAGAGGCCGTTATGCCGGCATCGGCAATCGTCTGCCGCACCGTAGCGGACACCCGCTCGATGTCGGCGGCGATGGTCTCTTCCAGGCCGGTCCGCGAGATCTCGGCGGCGAAATGCGCGCCAGGCAGCGCCACCGTTACATCGGCCGAAGCCTGATCCGTCAGCGCGATCTTGGCTCGTTCGACGAGGCCGGCCAGCGCATGGCCGTAACGGTGCTCGACAATATGGATGAAGCGGTCGACAAGGTCGGCGCGGACGGCCTCGAAGCGGATTTGCCTCAGATGCGTCATCGCCTTGGCAGTATAGACGAGGTTGATGCGCTGCCACGTCGCGAGATCAATGAAATAGCTCGCCGGCAGGTTGCGCTTGCCGTCTTTTGTGGGCGAGAGATAGCCGAGCTTGGGCATGACATGGGCGATGCTGAGCAGCCGGTCGAAATCGGTGCCGCCAATATGAATGCCTCGGTTGGCGAGGATGTCGTCCTTGCGGTCGCGTGAGCGGGCGCGTTGCGGCGAAACGCGCACGATCGAGAAGTCGGACGTGCCGCCGCCCATGTCGACGATCAACGCCAGTTCCTCGCGCTTCACGTCCTGCTCATAGTCGAGTGCTGCCGCAATCGGTTCGAACTGGAAGGCGATGTGCTTGAAGCCTTGCGCGCGCGCCGCTTTTTCAAGCTCGCTTTGCGCCTTGGCATCGGCTTCCACATCGTCGTCGACAAATTGCACCGGCCGGCCGAGCACAACGTTCTCCACCGGAGCGCCGGCATCTTCCTCAAGCCGCTTCTTCAAATGGCCGACGAACATGCCGACAATGTCGATGAAACCGATCTGCCGGGCCTTGATCCGCGTCTTCTCATGCGCCAGCGAACTGCCGAGCACGCTCTTCAGCGACCGCATCAGCCGGCCTTCGATGGCATCGGTGTAGTCGGCAATGGCGCGGCGGCCGAAATAGGTGTGACCGTCCTCAAAGTTGAAGAAAACCGCGCTTGGCAATGTCGGCTGTTCACCTTCCAGCGCCACCAGCCGTGCCTGGCCGTTGCGGATCACGCCCACCGTAGAATTGGACGTGCCGAAATCGATGCCGCCAAATGCCTGGTGCATTGCAGCCTCCTGTCATTGGGTCGTCGCTGTGGCAGGCGTCCGCAAGACGCGCGCCGTCCAGAGGCCTGACCGCTCTGCCGAATGATTGTGCGTGTTACCCGAGGGTTGGGAGGCGGCGGTCTATCGCAAGACTGAGAAAAGGGGAACCCCTTTTCCCCGGAAATGGGTCCTGCGCGTCAATCCCTGCGGAAAATCAGCCTGCCCAGCCAGCCGGTGATCATGGCCAGCGACACGGAGAAGACGCCGTAGAGAAACGAGTAATCATGCGCGACGCGGAAGATCGACTGTTCGAAGCCCGATTTGCGGATTTCGAGCTGGGCCGAGCTTTCCTTGAGGAACAGACCGCTCTTGAACAGGAACGCGCGGGCTTTATGGGTTCCAACCGGGACGTTGGGCGCCAGCCGCACCGTGGCGCGAAACAGGTTCTGCGACAAGAACTGCACGCCGCCGACATTCTCGCTATAGAGGCCGGTCGCCGCCTTGCGCTCGCGCAGCGCCACGGTGAATTCCTCGATCGTCGCCGGACTGTCGGTTACCTCGGCCGGCTGCATGTAAAGGTTGGAGGCGCCGAGCGACAGCTGCTTGTAGCTGTTGGGTTCGGTGATGTCCTGCAGCGGCCGCGTCGTGGCGACGGAGTAGGATACCGGCACGTTCTCGAAGGTCTCGGATTCCAGATTGACCCAGACGCCGAGCACCCGGTCCTTGCGGCGCACCACCACCGGCCGCGGCGGGCCTTCGAGCACGACGATGACGTCGTAGCGCCCCTGTCGCGCGACCAGCGGGTCGGGATTTTCCAGCGAACCGAAAATGGTCAGGTCGGCGCCGGAAAAGCCGGCGGTGATCGACACCGCGTCGGTGGAGAGACCGATCTGGATGCCTTCCGGCAAGGGGTTCGGCGATTGCGCTGCCGCCGGCAGAGCGAGGGCGAAAAGCAAAACGGCGGCCGAAAAAATCCCCCACCGCGGCATCAGTTCAGGCCCGCGGCGGTCAGCGAATAGAGGTTTGGCGGCGTGACGAAGAGATCGATGGCAAGCCGGATGGCAACCGCCAGCACCAGCAGCGCCAGCAGTGCCCTGAGCTGTTCGCCGCGCAGCTTCTGTCCTGCCTTGGCGCCATATTGCGCGCCGGCAACGCCGCCCGCCATCAGCAGGAAGGCAAGCATGACGTCGACCGTCTGGTTGGTGGTGGCGTGGACCAGCGTGGTGTAGGCCGAGGTGAAAATGATCTGGAACAGCGAGGTGCCGATGACGACGTTGGTCGGCACTTTCAGGAGGTAGATCAGCGCCGGCACCATGATGAAGCCACCACCGACACCCATGATCGACGACAGGAAGCCGATGCCGGCGCCGAGCCCCAGCACCGGAATGACGCTGACGAACAGCTTCGAGGCCCTGAAGCGCATCTTCAGCGGCAGCCGGTGGATCCAGTTGTGCTGGCCGGATTTCTTCAAGACCGGCGCCGCACCGCTGCGCGTCGCGCGCAGCGCATTGACGCTCTCGACCAGCATCAGCCCGCCGACGGTGCCAAGCAGCACGACGTAAAGCAGTGAGATAAACAAATCGAGCTGGCCGAGCCGACGCAGGAAGGCAAAGACGAAGATACCGCCGGTCGAGCCTACGATGCCGCCGGCCAGCAGCACCCCGCCGAGCTTGAAGTCGAGCGTGCCGCGCTTCATGTGCGACAGCGCGCCGGAGAAGGAGGAGGCGATAACCTGGTTGGCACCGGTAGCAACGGCGATTGCCGGCGGGATGTTGTAGAAGATCAAGAGCGGCGTGATCAGAAAGCCGCCACCGACCCCGAACATGCCCGACAGGAAACCCACCGCCGCGCCCATTGCCAGCAGCACGAAGACGTTGACGGAAATTTCCGCGATCGGGAGATAGATGCCCACCCGTCAGTCTCGATCAGTTTGCCTGTCGGCGATTGCAGCCATTCCAGGGCATTGTCGCACCGAAAAGCCAATTCTTTCTTGCACCGCCGGGGCAGTGGGATCAAACCCCGTCGCCCTACCGAAACAAAAAACATCTCAAGCAGTTAACAGGCAAATGTATGGCAAGGGCGTCGCGTTAGCGACGCATCTGCCGTTATTTGTGCGCCAGCAGCGCCTTCACCAGCTTTTCGTCGATTTCGCCGGTCGCCTGCATCTTGTTGTCGGTCTGGAAAGCCATGATTGCGGTCTTGGTCTTGCCGCCCATCACGCCATCGGCGCCGCCGGCATCGTAGCCGTTCTTGTTGAGGATGAGCTGGATGTTCTTGACCGCCTTCTTCATGTCGACGCTGGCGGTGGTCTGCGGCGTGCCTTCCTGCCAGGATTCAGGAATGTCGGCCGAGTTGGACGCCGGGTCGAGCGGCTTCGGCTTCCACAGTTCCGTGGCGGCGCGCGCCCGCTCCAGCTGTTCGGGGCGCAGCGCAGTGGCGACTTCGTCGCGCTTTGCAGCCGCATCCTTGTCGCCGGTCTTGGCGACGAGCGCGAACCATTTGTAGGATTCCTCCAGGCTCTGCTTCATGCCGACGCCCTTTGCCGCCAGGATGCCGAGATTGAACTGGCTGTCCTTGACGCCGACATCGGCCGCCGCCTGAAACCAGTGCGCGGCCGATTCATTGTCGGTCACGCCGTCGGCGGCCATGGCAAACAGAACGGCCAGATTGTGCATGGCGCTGGCATTACCCTGCGCGGCGGCGAGCTGGTAGAAGGTCTTTGCCTTCTTGACGTCGCGCGTGACGCCGATGCCCTTCTCGTAGAAATTGCCGATGCGGTATTCCGCCGGTGCGAAGCCGAGCTCGGCCGACTTTTCGTACCATTTGGCCGCTGCCGCCATGTCTTCCTTGACGCCGCGCGATTCAGCATAGCGCGAACCGAGCTCGAACAGCGCCTTGGCGTCACCGCCGGCAGCCGCGTCGCGCAAGGCTTGCGGGCCGGCATCGGCCGGAACGTCTATCTTGGCCACGACAGGTGCTACCGCGGCATCAGCCGGCGGAACGGCGCCGGTAGTATCCGAGGCCGTCGTATCCGAGGCCGAGGGCGCCATGACGGCGGCCGCAGGCTGCGCGTCGGCAGCCGCCGGTTCCGCAGTGGCGGTGGTCGGCAGCATTGCATTTGGCGCGGGGGCCGGATCGGCCAAAGCCATCGGCGCTGGCGCGGGCTCCACCGCCGGCACTTCGGGCCCAGCGACCGAGGCCGCATTCATTGGCGCATCGTTGCCAGCTGGCGGTTCCGTGGGCTCCGCCTGCCTGACGATCCGGGCCGGCACGTCCTGAACGGCCACCTGCTGTTCTGCCTTGGGTTGGCTGGCAGCGTTGACCGAGGCAGTCTCGACCGGCTGCGAGGCGACGATCGGCGCTGTATCGTTGCTTGCGACCTCGACCGGGTCGGCGAAGAAGGCCTTGCCCAACTGGAGGCCGGCAAGCGCCAGCATGATCGCGACCGCTCCCATCAGGATCGGCTTGCGCCGCGCCTTGAGCAGGTCGCCGATACGAAGCGCCTTGACCGGGCCCTTCATGGTAGACTGGCGTTTCAACGCGTCGGCCTCGGCGGCCGCGGCCTGCGCCGCGCGCCTGGCCGCGGCAATGAAGTCGGATTTCGACGCATCGCCGGAGTTTTGGCGCACCGGTGGGCCACGTTCGTCGCGTACGCGCTTCATGATGGCGTTGAGGTCGGGCGCGCCGGAGCCCGGCTCCAACGGCCGGTTGGCGAGCTTCGGATCGAGCGGCTCGTCGAGATCGACGCTCGGCAGGTCGACATTGGGCCCCGAGCCGGCAAGCGGCGGCATGTCAGCCGGCTTCTTGCCCCTGAAGGCGCGCGCAAATCCACCGAACAGCGACTTCTTGGCCGTGGCTTCGCCTTTCTCGGCAATCCTGTCGGAACCGAGCGCTGCCTGGGCAGCGGCCGCGGCAGCCTCGGCTGGCGAGCGCCGTACGGGTTCGCTGCCCATGACCGGGTCGCTACGCGTACCCGGGTCGGCGCGCATATCCGGCTCGCTGCGCATGATGGCGGCGGCGCGGCCGTCGAGATCGGCCATGTCTCCGGTCAGCGGCAGCGGCTGGTCGATATCCATCGACGGCGCGTCCTGCACCGAAATCTTGGAGGCGCGTGCAGCGCGGGCCCGCCGCGCCGGCTCGGCCTGGGCATCCAGAAGCTCGCTCACCGCCTCGGCCGGTTCGCTGGTCTCCAGCGAGCCCAGACGATCGACGATCTTGAGCAACGTGTCGTGGATAGCCTCGAATGTCCGTGAATTGCGCTCGTCCGAACGGCGCGTCAGCGCTTCCAGCGTCTTCAGATCCTGAGCAAGGCCGGTAACGGCCGCGGTGTTGGCGTTGGAATCTGCCAGCGAGCGCACGGCGCTCTCGGCTGCTTCGCGTGCCGCGCCCATGATGGATTCGCGGGTTCCGGCCAGCGACTTCTCGATTTCGTTGAGGCGCGGGCTGATGTCCTCGAATTCCGGCAGCGGCGTGCCGGGCTTCGACAGATGCGCCGATAGGCTGGAGACCTGCGCCTCAAGGCTGCGGATCAGTGCCGGATCGATGCCGGCGACCTGCGCGGCCGACGATTCCAGCCGGCTTGAAATGTCTTCGAGCCGGCTTTCCAGGCCGCGGATCGCCGCCTCGTTGGCAGGATCGGGAATGCGCGTCTCCATGCGTTGGGCGAGCGCGGTGAAGCGTGCGTCGATGGCGTCCATGATGCCGGCGCTGTCAGCCTGCGGCTGGCGCTGGTCCAGCCGGTCGGCAACCTCGTCCAGCCGCCGCTCGAGATCGCGAAACAGCATGTTGCCCTGTTCGATGGCATCGCCCTGCCGACGTTCCATCATGCCCGACAGCACGTCGAAGCGCTGTTCCAGACCCTGGAAGATATAGTCGGCGTCGGGCATGGCCGGGGCGCGGTCGATCTTGTCGGCGATCATCGCGATCTGCTTGCCGAGGCGCTCCATCGCCTGTTCCGGCAGATTGGCGCGGCCGGCAAGCTCGTCGACCCTGTTCGACAGCGTGCTGAGACGGTCGAGAACCTCGCCGCTCGGACGAACCTGCACGACTTCCTCGATCTGCTGCGCCAGCGAGGCGATCCGCTTCTCGATGCGTTCAAAGGGTTCGGGGTCGAAGGAATTGGCCTGTGCGGCGACGGTCGAGGCGACGATGGCGCGCGAAATCTCATCAAGCCGTTCGTCGATCAGGCCAAGCGTGTCGCCGCCGCGGTTGCTCTGCTGGCTGACGAAATGATCGACGGCGCCGGCAAGGGTGCGGACCTTTTCTTCCATCGAGCGCAGCGACAGCGATTCCGGCAGATTGTGGACGGCATTGCTGATCTGTTCGAGCCGGTCGGTCAGGGCCGAAAATCCGGGGCCGTCGGCACGGTTGCGCTGGTCGGCGTCGACACGGTCCTCGAACGCGCTCCAGCGGCGGTCGAAATCGTCCCAGCGGCGGTCGACCTTCAGCACGCTTTCCTCGCGCGCCAATGTGTCGAGCGCCGTCTTTACCTGCTCGAGCTCGAGCCGCAGCATGTTGACGCTTCGGTCGTCGCTCTTCTCGGCCAGCGTCTGGATTGCGCCGGACAGCCGCTCGAATTCGACGCCGAGTTCGGCGCTGCCCTTGCCGGGCAAGCCGCCTGCCTGACCACCCGATTGGTTGCTCGCCTGGAAGGCCCGTTCGATGTCCTTGCGCAACGCGGCGAATTCGCGCTGCAGGCCGGCCGTCATCTGATGGCGCAGTTCCTCGCGCAGGCCACGCAATTCGCCGGCGATCTTGCCGACCACGGCGACGCTGTCTTCCTGGCCGCGCACGCGGTCGATGTCGCGCGCGATCGCCTGATAGTTCTGGTCGAAGCCGGCCGGCCCGGCGCCTTTCGGCCGCGGCGTGGGCTGCGGGTCCTCGTACCAGCGCGGCGGGGCGTAGGGCTGGGCGCTTGCGTAGCGCGGCTCTGCCGGCGGCCGGCGCGGATCGAAGCGCTCGGCGGCGTCCTCGCGCTTGCGCTCCAGCCGCTGCTCCAGCGTTTCCAGCGAGCGGTTCAATTCATCAAGTGTGGTGTTCGGCCTGCGCGGCCTGCCGGCGTTGAGTGTATCGAGATAGGACCGCTTGCTGTTCATCGATGCATCCGTTTTTCAGAATGGCCGGCTTGCTGCCAGTTTCCCAAGTCCTTGTCGGGAACGAAGGCGGCCGCGCGGCACTGCTGCGGCGGAAGACGAGCTTCCCGGGCCAGGCCCGCTCTCCGAAAAACCGTGAAAAATTCGCTACAGGATAAACACGGGTGACCGACATCCGCACATTTCACCCATCGTGGTAAACAAGGTGTTAACCAA
The DNA here is from genome assembly GCF_040319795.1 of Mesorhizobium sp. M0862. NCBI lineage: Bacteria > Pseudomonadati > Pseudomonadota > Alphaproteobacteria > Hyphomicrobiales > Phyllobacteriaceae > Mesorhizobium > Mesorhizobium sp. M0862. The sequence continues at coordinate 216,421 of NZ_JAMYOJ010000003.1, read as the reverse complement.
GCTTAAGAAGTTACGGCATTGCTGAAATACAGGCGGTGCCCGTTCGGACCCGGCGCCGGGGGTGCGGCATAAGGTTTCGCAATCCCAGAACGCCCTTGCGTCATGCGGCGGCTATCGATATAGAATTGACGTAAACGTAAGAGGGGCGCCGTTCGTGCCTTTTGCGATGAATTAGTTGAAACCACGACTGGAAGCATGCCCCCGCTTCCACTCAGGCGTTGCAAGGTCCGAGACCGCGATGCCACGACAGGGGAAAGCCAGTGACTATGAAACTTGTTTCGCCCGGCGAAGCCGCGGCCAACACCAACAATATGTCTGCCGAAGCCAGTGAGGAGCTCGTGCGCATCGGCGAGATGGCCAAGAAATACGGCGTGACGCTGCGCACGCTGCGTTTCTATGAAGACAAGGGCCTGCTCAATCCGAAACGCGATGGGGCAACGCGCCTCTACACGCGCCGCGACAAGGCGCGGCTGAAGCTGATCCTGCTCGGCCGCAAGGTCGGGTTCTCGCTGCGCGACGTCAAGCAGATGATGGATCTCTACGATCCCACGGGATCCAACACCAAGCAATTGCGGCTGGCTCTCGACAAGTCGGAGAAGCAGCTAGCCCGCCTGCAGAAGCAGCGCGCGCTGATCGACGACGCCATCAACGAGCTGAGCGGCTCGATGTCGGCCGTGCGCCAGATGCTGTCCGAGCGTTCGGCCCCGGCCAGCGCCGCCAGCTGATTTTGCTCCGCAGCTCCCGGCGAAAGCTTTGAACTTAAGAGCCGCGCGGCCGCCCGCGCGGCTCTTTTTGTTTGACCCCCCTCGCTTTGCACAAAGCCATGCACCGCTCGTGCGACAGGCTGGCATAGGTAAATTTTGTCCCGGCGACAAAATTGACGTTTACGCAAACGTCAATTTTTGCTATCTCGCTTTCGACATTGGCCGGCGTGCCGCCCCAACCTCATGTTCGGGGCCCGATCTCGCGGCCAAGACCCGCATGGTGGAGGAACACATGCCGATCTACAGGGCGCCGGTCCAGGACACGCTGTTCGTGCTCAACGAGGTGCTGGGTTATCAGCGATATTCCAACCTTCCCGGGTTTGCCGACGCGACGCCCGACGTTGTCGAGGCGATCCTCGCCGAAGGCGCCAAGCTCGCCGAAAACGTTATGCATCCTCTGAACCGCGTCGGTGACATGGAAGGCTGCGTGCGCCATGAGGACGGCTCGGTGACGACGCCGAAGGGCTTCAAGGAAGCCTACGACCAGTATCGCGAAGGCGGCTGGATGGGACTGGCGGCGCCCGTCGAGTTCGGCGGCCAGGGGCTGCCCTATGCCGTGCACACCGCGGTTGCCGAATACATGGTTTCGGCCAACATGGCGCTGATGATGTATCCCGGCCTGACGCAAGGCGCGATCGCTGCGATCATCACACACGGCACCGACGAGCAGAAGGCGACATGGCTGCCGAAGCTGGTCGAGGGGTCCTGGACCGGTACCATGAACCTGACCGAGCCGCATTGCGGCACCGATCTCGGCCTGCTGCGCACCAAGGCGGTGCCGAACGGCAACGGCACCTACAAGATCTCAGGCCAGAAGATCTTCATCTCGGCCGGCGAGCACGACATGTCGGAAAACATCGTCCATCTCGTGTTGGCCCGCATCGAAGGCGCGCCGGCGGGCGTGAAGGGCATCTCGCTATTCATCGTGCCAAAGCTGAAGCTCGATGCCTCGGGCAATCCGGGCGAGAAGAACACGCTCTCCTGCGGGTCGATCGAGGAGAAGATGGGCATACACGGCAATTCGACTTGCGTCATGAATTATGACGAGGCCGAAGGCACGCTGCTCGGTGAGGCCAATGGCGGCCTGAAGGCGATGTTCACGATGATGAACGAAGCCCGGCTCGGCGTCGGCCTGCAGGGCCTGTCGCTGTCCGAGATCGCCTACCAGAACGCGGTCTCCTACGCCAAGGACCGGCTGCAGGGCCGCTCGCTGTCTGGCGCCAAGGCGCCGGACAGACAAGCCGATCCGATCATCGTCCATCCCGACATCCGCCGCTCGCTGATGACCATGAAGGCCTTCAACGAGGCCGGCCGCGCGCTGGCGCTGTGGACGGCGATCAAGTCCGACATCGCCCACCGCTCCGCCGACGACAAGGATCGCCAGGCGGCCGACGACTATACCGGCCTGCTGACGCCGGTGATCAAGGGCGTGCTCACCGACAAGGGTTTTGACCATGCCGTCATGGCGCAGCAGGTGTTCGGCGGCCACGGCTACATCGAAGAGCACGGCATGAGCCAGTTCGTGCGCGATGCCCGCATCGCCATGATCTATGAAGGCGCCAACGGCATCCAGGCGCTCGACCTCGTCGGCCGCAAGCTTGGTCTGAATGGCGGCCGCGCCGTGCAGGCCTTCTTCAAGGACGTCGGCGAGTTCTGCGAGGAGAACCGTGCCGACGACAAGCTGGCGCCGTTCACCAAGGCGCTGAAGAAAGGCCTCAACGATCTGCAGGCGGCGACCCTGTGGCTGGTGCAGAACGGCATGGCCAAGCCCGACAATGCCGGCGCCGCGTCGACCGATTACATGCATCTCTTCGGCCTTGTGGCGCTGGGCTACATGTGGGCGCAGATGGCCAAGGCCGCGCTCGGCAAGACCGGCGCCAACGGCTCGCAGTCTGTCCACGAAAATGGGGCTTTCTACGACAACAAGGTGGTGACGGCGCGCTTCTTCATGGAGCGGATCATGCCCGAGACGTCGGCACATCTGGCCCGCATTTCCAGTGGTGCGGACACGCTAATGGCGCTGCCTGCGGAAGCGCTCTAGAAATGGCTGGCGTCCCCCTCCCCCTAGAGGGGAGGGTGGCCCGAAGGGCCGGGAGGGGTCCTGCGTGCAGTGCGCCGGCTGGTTGGCGCTTTGGTAGGAGATGATCGCAATGCCCCAAACCCGCGTCAATTCCGAAGATAAGGTCGAGCACGTCATCGGCGACCCCACCCGACCGCTTCTCGGCCACCCTCCCCTCGAGGGGGAGGGGGACGTTGGCGCGGGAGAAACGGCATGACAAATCCATCAGAAGTGCTCTCCTTGCCGACGCCCGCCTGGGCGGCGGACGAAGTCGGCATGCTCTACGACATGGCGCATCGCTTCATGTCGGAAGAGATCGCGCCGCGCTACGACGAGTTCGAGAAGAACGAGATGGTCGACCGCGAGAGCTGGCGCAAGGCAGGTTCCGCCGGCCTGCTCTGCGCCTCGATGCCGGAGGAATATGGCGGCTCCGGCGGCACCTTCGCGCATGAGAGCGCCATCATCGAGGCGATCGGCCATGTCGGCGTCGACGGTTTCGGCATCGGCCTGCACAATGCGATCGTTGCCCCTTACATCCTTCATTACGGCTCCGAGGAGCAGAAGAAGAAGTGGCTGCCGAAGCTGGCAACCGGCGAACTGATCGGCGCCATCGCCATGACCGAGCCGGGCGCCGGCTCCGACCTACAAGGCGTCAAGACGCGCGCCGAGAAGGACGGCAACCAGTACAAGATCAACGGCTCGAAAACCTTCATCACCAATGGGCAACTGGCCAATTTCATCATCGTCGTCACCAAGACCGATCCGGCCAAAGGCGCCAAGGGCACCTCGCTGATCGTCGTCGAGACCGACGAGGCCGAAGGCTTCGAACGCGGCCGCAACCTCGACAAGATCGGCCTGAAGGCCAACGACACGTCGGAGCTGTTCTTCAATGATATGCGCGTGCCGACCTCGAACCTGCTTGGCCACGAAGAGGGACAGGGCTTCATCCAGCTGATGCAGCAATTGCCGCAGGAGCGCCTGCAGATCGGCACCGGCGCCATCGCCATGATCGAACGCGCCCTGGCGCTGACCATCGACTACGTCAAGGATCGCAAGGCCTTCGGCAAAGCGATCATCGAGTTCCAGAACACCCAGTTCAAGCTCGCCGAACTCAAGACCGAGGCGACCATCGGCCGCGTCTTCTACAATGATTGCGTCACCCGCCACATCAATGGCGGGCTGGATCCGGTGACGGCGTCGATGGCGAAATACTGGCTCTCGGACCTGCAGGGAAAAGTCGTCGACGAATGCCTTCAATTGCATGGCGGCTATGGCTACATGAATGAATATCCGATCGCCCGCATGTTCCGCGACGCCCGCGTCCAGCGCATCTACGGCGGCACCAACGAGATCATGAAATTGCTGATCGGCCGCTCTCTCTGAGAGCGACGTCGGCAAAGCAAGGAGCAAGCAAATGGCTGAAGCTTATGTCTATGACGCCGTGCGCACACCGCGCGGCAAGGGCAAGAAGGATGGCTCGCTGCACGAGGTGCCGGCGGTGCGGCTTGCGGCCAGGACGCTTGAAGCGTTGCGCGACCGCAACGGCCTCGACACTGCAAACGTCGACGACATCATCTTCGGCTGCGTCGATCCGGTCGGCGAAGCCGGCTCCGTCATCCCGCGTGCCGCCGCCTTCGAGGCCGGCTACGACAACAAGGCGCCGGGCATGCAGATCTCGCGCTTCTGCGCCTCAGGCCTCGACGCCATCAATTTCGGCGCCGCCAAGATCGCTCAAGGCGCCGACGAGATCGTCATTGCAGGCGGCGTGGAATCGATGTCGCGCGTCGGCATGGGCGCCTCGGGCGGCGCCTGGTTCATGGACCCGTCCGTCGGCCTGCCCGGCTGGTTCGTGCCGCAAGGCATATCGGCCGATTTGATCGCCACCAAGTATGGTTTTTCGCGCGACAACGTCGATGCCTATGCGGTCGAGAGCCAGACGCGCGCCGGCAAGGCCTGGGCCGATGGCCGTTTCAAGAACTCCGTCATACCGATCAAGGACCAGAACGGCCTCACCATCCTCGATCATGACGAGCATATGCGGCCGTCGACCGACATGCAGTCGCTGGCCTCGCTCAACCCGTCCTTCGTCATGCCTGGTGAAATGGGCGGCTTCGACGCGGTCGCCGTGCAGAAGCACCCTGAGGTGGAAGAGGTCAATCACGTCCACCATGCCGGCAATTCGTCGGGCATCGTCGACGGTGCCGCCGCAGTGCTGCTCGGCTCCAAGAAGGCCGGCAAAACGATGGGCTTGAAGCCACGCGCGCGTATCCGCGCCTTTGCCAACATCGGCTCCGAGCCGGTGCTGATGCTTACCGGTCCGGTCGACGTCACCGAGAAGCTTCTGAAGCGCGCCAAGATGAAGCTGTCGGATATCGACCTGTTCGAGCTTAACGAGGCCTTCGCCTCGGTGGTGCTGCGCTACATGCAGGCATTCGAAATCCCGCACGACAAGATCAACGTCAATGGCGGCGCCATCGCCATGGGCCATCCGCTCGGTGCCACCGGCGCGATGATCCTGGGCACGGTGCTGGACGAGCTCGAGCGCCGCGATTTGAACACCGCTCTGGTGACGCTCTGCATCGGCGCCGGCATGGGCACCGCAACGATTATCGAACGCGTCTGATTTTCGGCCGGAAGGAGAGAGACATGACTTATACAAACTTCACGGTCGACACCGACGCAGACGGCATCGCGCTGGTCACCTGGAATATGCCGGACCGCTCGATGAACGTCTTCACCGAAGAGGTAATGAACGAGCTCGACAAGATCATCGACCAGGTGGTGGCCGACGCCGCCATCAAGGGCGCGGTGATCACCTCGGGAAAGGACAGCTTCTCCGGCGGCGCCGACCTGACCATGCTGCAGAAGATGCTGGCCGTATTTGCCAAGGAGAAGACCAAGGACCCGGAGAAGGCGGCACAGCTTCTGTTCGACAATGCCGGCCGCATGGGGGGCCTGTGGCGCAAGCTCGAAACGTCGGGCAAGCCCTGGGTCTCGGCGATCAACGGTACCTGCATGGGCGGCGCGTTCGAGCTGTCGCTGGCCTGTCATGGCCGCGTTGCCGCTGACTCCGAAAAGGTCAAGATGGCCTTGCCGGAAGTCAAGGTCGGCATCTTCCCCGGCGCCGGTGGCACCCAACGCGTGCCGCGCCTGACCGACCAGCAGCAGGCGCTGCAAATGCTGACCACCGGCCAGACGCTGTCGCCGCAGAAAGCCAAGGCGATGGGGCTGATCCACGAGATCGCCGAACCCGGCAAGCTGATCGAGACCGCCAAGGCGATGATCAGGAACGGCCTGAAAGCCGTCCAACCCTGGGACGAGAAGGGCTTCAAGCTGCCCGGCGGCCTGATCTATTCGCCCGCCGGCTTCAATCTGTGGCCGCCGGCCATCGCCATCCTGCGTCGCGAGACCTACGGCAACTATCCGGCCGCCGCGGCCATCCTGAAATGCGTCTATGAGGGCCTGCTGGTGCCGTTCGACACCGGTCTGCGCATCGAACAGCGCTATTTCACCGCAATCATGCAGTCCAAGGAAGCAGCAGCGATGATCCGCTCGCTGTTCGTCTCGCTGCAGGAGCTCAACAAGGGCGCCCGCCGTCCGGCCGGCGTGCCGGAGACCAAGTTCAAGAAGATCGGTATTCTCGGCGCCGGCTTCATGGGTGCCGGCATCGCCTTTGTCACCGCCAAAGCCGGCATCCCGGTCGTCCTGCTCGACCGCGACATGGCGTCGGCCGAAAAGGGCAAGGCGCATTCCGACAGCCTGATCTCCGATCAGGTCAAGAAGGGCCGCGCCAAGCCCGAGGAGAAGGACAGACTTCTGTCGCTGATCACGCCGACGGCCGACTATGCCGATCTCGCCGGCTGCGATCTGGTGGTCGAGGCGGTGTTCGAGGATTCGGCCGTCAAGAAGGCTGCCACCGAACAGGCCGAAGCCGTGCTGAAATCGTCGGCGATCTTCGCCTCCAACACCTCGACCATTCCGATCACCGCGCTGGCCAAGAATTCGGCGCGGCCGAAGAATTTCGTCGGCATCCACTTCTTCTCGCCGGTCGACAAGATGATGCTGGTCGAGATCATTCTGGGCAAGAAGACCGGCGACAAGGCGCTGGCCACCGCGATCGATTTCGTGCGCGCCATCAAGAAGACGCCGATCGTCGTCAACGACACGCGCGGCTTCTACGTCAACCGCTGCGTGCTGCGCTACATGTCGGAAGCCTACAAGATGCTGATCGAAGGCGTTCCGGCGCCGATGATCGAGAACGCCGCCAAGGCCGCCGGCATGCCGGTCGGCCCGCTGGCGCTGACCGACGAGACGGCGATCGACCTTGCCCAGAAGATCATGAAGCAGACCATCAGGGACCTCGGCGACAAGGCCGTCGACCCCAGGCAGATGGCGTTGATCAACACGCTGGTCGACACCCATGGCCGCTTCGGCCGCAAGAACGGCAAGGGTTTTTACGACTATCCGGCCAAGCCTGCCAAGAAGAAGCTGTGGCCGGGCCTGAAGGATCTCTATCCGCAGCTGGAGGCCGAGAAGGTCGACTATGAGGAACTGCAGCAGCGCCTGCTGGTAACCATTGCGCTGGAAGCGGCCCGGGTGATGGAAGAGGGCATCGTCACCGATCCGCGCGAGGCCGATGTCGGCTCGATCCTCGCCTTCGGTTTCGCGCCATTCACCGGCGGCGCGCTGTCCTATATCGACGGCATCGGCGCCGGGGAGTTCGTCAGAATAGCCAAGGGCCTGCAGAAGAAATACGGCGCCGAGTTCAAGGCGCCCAAGCTGCTGCTCGACCTGGCGGAGAAGGGCGAGACCTTCTACCAGCGCTTCGATCCCTATGCCAAAGGCGAGGTGCAGAAGGCCGCTTGAGCTAGCGCCCCATGTACGTCTGAGGGCGCCTTGCGCGCATGATGGCCACGGCAAGGCGCGCCGTGACCCTTACGCGGTCGGCAGCGAAAGTCGGCTGGCTTTTCGCTGCCTGCCGACATCGACTTCAACCTCCATCTCAACAATGCCCGCTACATGATGCTCGCCGACCTCGCGCATGACCCCGAAAATCGGAATCGATTTTCGGAAAGGATCATGCGCCAAATCAAATGCTACTGCGTCCTTGGCGCGTCCAATAGGACGCTTGCCCGCTCCGTTCAACCGCGGCCGCCGACCGAGGCCGAGCGGGTTTGCATGACCTCCACCAAGGATTGCGCAGCCTGCCCAAGGCAGTTTGAGGCATCCATGACGACTTCGCCGCACGCAGCTTTTTAGGGGATCGGGCCGCGCGCCGGTGGACAATCGGATGACCGCGCGTTAGAAGGAAAAGGTATTTTTTCCTGTTTTGAGGAGAGCGAATTGCTCTCGCATGACCGAGTTTGGGCAGCCATCGACGCTCTCGCCGAGCGCTATTCGTTGTCGGCCTCCGGCCTGGCCCGGCGAGCCGGTCTGGACTCCACCGCTTTCAACAAGTCGAAGCGGCTGTCCTCGGATGGGCGACCGCGCTGGCCCTCGACCGAATCGCTGGCCAAGATCATCGAGGCGACAGGCGCTTCGCTCGACGAATTCACCGGACTGGTCGAAGGCCGCGCCAAGACAGCTTCGGGCTCGTTAGCCCCGCAGCGTTCAGCGGTGCCGCTGCTCGGCTTCGCCCAGGCCGGCGCCGGCGGCTTCTTCGATGATGCCGGCTATCCCTCAGGCCAGGGCTGGGACCTTGTCGAGCTTCCGGCACGGGCGACCGAAACCTCCTATGCGTTGAAGGTGCAGGGCGATTCCATGCTGCCGCTCTACCGCAATGGCGATGTGCTGATCGTCGAGCCGGGCGCCGCTACCCGCAAGGGCGACCGCGTCGTCGTCAAGACCAATGCCGGCGAAGTCATGGCCAAGGTGCTCGACCGCCAGACGACGAAATCGATCGTGCTGATTTCGCTCAACCCCGACCATCCGGACCGCGACATCGCGATGCGCGATGTCGAATGGGTGGCGCGGATCGTCTGGGCAAGCCAGTAGGTCTCGCGGTGCGTCTGCTTCAAATCCTCATAGCCCTCCTGGCGATCCCGGTGATGGTCGCCATTGTCGTCGCCGGCGGTCGCGCGCTGCATCGCGACGGCCCCGCCATTACTGTCGACCAGATCGACCCGGACACCGAGGCCGTGCCCGAGGAGCCGGCGACGTCGGCGATCCCCGAGGTCCAGCCCGTCAAGCCTCCGATGCACTCGCCTCAGGTGCATTCGAGGGCGATCGATCCCGAGGCCATCGCTCCGCCGCCGCTGCTGGTAGAAGAACTTGAACGGGTTGAGCCACGCGCGCCGCTGAGCGACCTGGCGCTGGCCGGGCCGCCCAAGCCGCGTGGGCGCAGAGCGGTCGACGACTGGGGAGGAACAAAACTGTTCCAGCCGGTCGCGGCCGCCGCCGGCCTGATCGAAGCCAATGGTTATTCCGTGACGGTCTCCGGCATCGACATCGTCAGGCAAGACGAGACCTGCACCGAGGGCGGCAAGTCCTGGGCTTGCGGTATCAGGGCGCGCACCGCGTTCCGGTCTTTCCTGCGCGGCCGGGCCGTTGCCTGCAAGGTGCCGCCGGAGGCCGACCGTGCGCTGATCGCCGCCGAATGCCGCATCGGCAAGCTGGATGTCGGCCAGTGGCTGGTCGAAAACGGCTGGGCGCGCGCCACGGCAGGCGGCCCCTATGTCGAAGCGGGCGACAAGGCGCGCGCCGCCAAGAAGGGCATCTTTGGCGCCGCGCCCGATCTTGGCGGCCTGCCACCGGCGCCAACGCCTGTTGCCGCCCCGACAGCGTCGCAACCGATCCTCGATATCCCGGTTGCCGAGATGCCGCCGGCCGGGACGGAAATTACGCCGCCAGCTGACCAGCCAGCGCCCGCTCAATGAGCGCGCGGGTTTCGGCGATGCCGTAGAGGGCTGCGAACGAACCGAAGCGCGGTCCGCGTTCCTGGCCGATCAGCACCTGGTAGATCATCTGGAAGAAAGCGCCCGAGACACCAGGGCCGCCGTCCGGGCTCTTCTTCGAATGGTCCTGATAGCGTTCGATCTTGCGCGCCACGTTGAGCGAAGCGTTCTGGATCGCTTCGCCGTCGGCGCAGGCCGGCAGGCCAGCAAGCGCGTTGCCAAGCGCTTCCAGCGCCACGCGTTCGACATCGTCGGCCGGCCGGAAGGTCTTCGTCGGCTTCACGAAATCGTCGAAGTAGCGGATGGCGAAACCGACCAGCTGGTCGAGTTCGGGATGCGTCGCCGGCGTCACGCCAGATGCATGGCGCGAGATGAAGCCCCACAGCACATCCTTGTTTTGCGCGTTGGAGGCGCTGACCAGGTTGAGCAGCAGCGAGAACGGCACCGGCATGTCGATGGAAGGCGGCTTGCCGTCATGCATGTGCCAGACCGGATTGCCCAGCCGCTCCTTCCAGTCCTGGCGCGGATAGGCGTTGAGGAAGGTGTAGTACTCGTCGACGGCGCGTGGGATGACGTCGAAATAGAGCTTTTTCGCCTGCCTTGGCCGCTGGTACATATAGAGGCCGAGGCTTTCGGTCGGCGCGTAGCGCAGCCATTCGTCGATGGTCAGCCCGTTGCCCTTCGACTTCGAGATCTTCTGGCCGTTCTCGTCGAGGAACAGTTCGTAGACGAAATGCTCCGGCGCGCGTCCGCCGAGAATGTTGCAGATGCGGTCGTAGATCACCGCATTGGTCTGGTGGTCCTTGCCGAACATTTCGAAATCGACGCCGAGCGCTGCCCAGCGCATGCCGAAATCCGGCTTCCACTGCAGCTTGACCTTGCCGCCGGTCACCGAAAGCGTGGTCTCGGTGCCTTCATCGTCGAAGGTGATGGTGCCGGCCTTGGCGTCGACATGCTTCATCGGCACGTAGAGCACGCGCCCGCTCTTCGGCGAGATAGGCAGGAACGGGCTGTAGGTCGCCTGGCGCTCGGGTCCCAGTGTCGGCAGCATCACCGCCATGATCTGCTCATAGCGCTCGGCGGCGCGCACCAGCATCGCATCGAAGCGGCCGGCCTTGTAGTACTGCGTGGCGCTGGCGAATTCGTAGTCGAAGCCGAACGTGTCGAGGAAGCGGCACAGCATCGCGTTGTTGTGGTCGGCAAAGCTCGCATAGTCGCCGCCGAACGGATTGGGCACCGACGACAGCGGCATATGCAGATAGGGCTCGAGCGCTGCGCGATCCGGCACATTGTCGGGAATCTTGCGCATGCCGTCCATGTCGTCGGAGAAGCAGAGCAGCTTCGTCTTGACCTTGTTCCCGGTCAGCACGTGAAAGGCATGGCGCACCATCGAGGTGCGCGCGACCTCGCCGAACGTGCCGATGTGCGGCAGGCCCGACGGGCCGTAGCCGGTCTCGAACAGGACGATCTCCGGGAAGTCGCCGCCCTTGTAGCGCTCGATGATCTTTTTGGCTTCCTCGAACGGCCAGGCCTTGCTTTCGGCGGCTGCCGCAAGCATTTCGGGGTTGAGATCGGCGATGTTTGATCCCGTCATGTCAAAGTTCCAGTCATGGCCGGCTTTCGCGGCTGGTAAGATTTTTCAACCGGGTCTCTAGGCGCGACAGGGCGGAGCGTCAACGATATCAGGCGTTTTCGTTGCGACGGCGCCGTGGCGTCCCTACCTTCGACCCTCACTATCAAGGAGTTTTGAATGCCGTTGCCGTCCACCCATGAAGCCCTGATCTACCTGATGGTCATCACCTCGGCTTCCGATCGCGACATGACCGATATCGAACTGGCGCGCATCGGCGACGTCGTCCGCAGCTGGCCGGTGTTCGAGGATTTCAAGCAGGACAGGCTGATCGCCATTGCGCAGGACTGCCAGAAGATGCTGCATGAAAAGGATGGGTTGGAAGGCGTGCTTGAGCGTGTCGCCGAGACTTTGCCCGAACGGCTGCACGACACCGCCTATGCCGCGGCCTTCGAGGTTGCCGCCGTCGATCTAGAAATGCGCATGGAGGAATTGCGGGTGCTGCAGTTGATCCGGCGTGAGCTCGATCTCGACACGCTGACCGCCGCAGCCATCGCGCGCGGGGCGAAGGCCCGCCTGCGCACGCTGACCTGATCCAGCCCCTAGAGGAAGCTGACCGGGACCGGATCAGAAAAAGCTGACCGGGAAATAGCGCAGGTAGAATTCGGCGAAGGTGCCTTTCACCGATATCTCCTGCAGCGCGTAGTCCATGGCTGCTGCCAGCGCTGGGTCGCTGGCCCGGGTGGCAATGGTCATGCCGGACCCCAGATATTCCGGCGCGAGGTAGGGTCCACCGGCGAAGCGGCAGCAACCGGCGGCGTCCGTGCCGCCCAGCCAGAAGGAAAAGCGCATGCCGTCGCCGAAGGCGGCATCGATCTTGGCGCTCTTCAAGTCGCTGTAGAGGTCTTCCGGCCGTTGAAAGCGGATGATCTGCACGGTGCCGAAATAATCGCGCAGCATCTTTTCATGCGCCGAGCCGGCCAGCACGCCGACCCGCTTCGAGCGCAATTTGTCGAGGATCGGCTCGGCGAAGGCCTTGGTCTTCGGCATGATGAAGCGCGCCGGAAACTGTAGATAGGAGCGCGAAAAGCTGTACTTCGCCCGCGTCTCCGGCGTTGCGGCGATGCCGGCGATGATCGCCTCGCCTTCGCCCTTCTGCAACGCGTCGTCGAGTTCGGCCCAGGGCAGCGCCTGGATCTGGCATTTGTCGGCGATGTCGAGTTCGGCGCAAATCGCCCGCGCCAGGTCGATGTGGAAGCCGGACAGTCGGCCCGTGCCGTCGAGAAAATTGAAGGGCGGGAAATCGGTTGTGGTGAGGAACCTGAGCCTCGGCAGCGCCGCAAGGTCCGGCTTCGGCAGCCGCTCCTTGGCATCCCAAAGCACCGGCACCTGCGGTTCCGCTGCCCGCACAGCGCCGGCAAACGGCTGCACTCCCATCAGCATCGACAGCAAGGCGATGGTTATCCAGCGTGATGTCACAAAAAACTCCGCCCGTCTTGGCCGTTGGCTTGTGATACGAAAACGGCGCAGGCACAATTGTTTTTGATTTCAAAGGGCAAATTTCGGGTTATGCTTTGGCGAGGTTGCAAATAGCCGCACAGAGTCGGCCCGGGGTTGGCGGTCGCTGGCGTTAGAAAAGCTAAGGATGTGGCTTTGCAATCCGGGGTTGATGGCTAAGTGCGGGGCAGGCACGTAGCATCGGTCTCAAGAGCGGTAGGCAACATGGGGTAGATGTTGCGATGGGTTATTTTGACCGGACACTCGAATATATTGACCGGGTGCAGCGTGCCGACACGTCGGCTGCGGTGTGCGAGCAGCTACTTAGTGTCACCTCGAATTTCGGATTGACGGCCCTGATAGCCGCAACGGTGCCGCAGCCCGGTACACCAAGCAGCCAGACGAAGGACCATGTGCTGCTCTGCGATTGGCCTAGCGAATGGCTGGAGCGTTACTTATCGCGCAACTACGTCGACCACGATCCGGTCGTCAGCCATTTGAAGCAGTTTCGGGCGCCATTCCAATGGCGCGATGCCGTTCAAAGCATGCCCGCCGACAAGAGCAGCGCCGAGGTGATGCGCGACGCCCGCCAGTTCAAGCTGCGTGACGGCCTCGCCTTCCCGCTGATCACGCTCGAAGGCCAGATCGCGCTGGTCTCGCTGGGCGGTGAGGCGGTCGAACTGTCCGAAGCCGAATTCGCAATGGTCTCGCTGGCCTCCACCTATGCCATCGGCCGCGCCATGCAGCTTCAAACGACGGCCGGCAAATCTATCGATCACATTGAATTGACGCCGCGCGAGCGCGAATGCCTGCAATGGGCGGCGGTCGGAAAATCCGAGTGGGAGATTTCGCAGATCCTCGGCATCTCGGAGCATACCTCTGAGAAACACCTTCTCAACGCCAAGAGCAAACTAGGCGCCGCCAACCGTGTGCAGGCAGTCGCCGAAGCAGTCAGGCACGGCTATATCAGCTAGGCCGGTTCTGGCGGCCCGAAATTTATGGCCGCAGTGTTGGCGTCATATCTTCAGAAAAGACCGGCCCCTGTCGTCCTCTTGAGACGGCTAATGCTTTCTTAACGCCAAAAGCAGACTCGGCGTCGCCAACAGGGTGCACGCCATCGCGGAGGCGTTTAGACGCAGCTATATTAGCCATGTCGGCTGTGGCAGCCTGGAAATCCTTGCCAACACCTTCGCGCAATTTTTTCGGGAAAGCCCGGCCGTATCTTCCTCTTAAGCCCAGGAGACGGCTAATGCTATTTTCCCTTACCACTCAACAACTGATGGAACGTCCCGACCTATGGGAGGCCGTCCATCGCCTGCGTTACAAGGTCTTCGTCGATGAGATGCGGTGGACCGATCTCGATCGCCCGGACGGCCTCGAAATCGATCAATTCGACCATGATGAGGCCGAACACCACCTTGTCATACGCAATGGCGAGCTTGCAGGCTATCATCGGATGCTGCCGACCACACGGCCGCATCTCCTTAGCGATGTGATGCCGGAACTCTGCGAGGGAAAGCGCCCTTCGGGACCGAATGTCTGGGAGCTAACCCGTTACGCGGTGGCGCCAGGCTTTCGCGATGGCAAGCGCGGCGTGTCTACGGTCGGCACCGAACTGATCGCCGGCTTCGTCGAATGGGGCCTTGCTCGCAATGTCGATCAGGTCATTATCGAGGTCGAGCCGGTGTGGGTGCTGCGGACGCTGCAGTTGCACTTCCTGGCGACGCCGCTCGGTTACCAGCGCACCTATGGCAACCAGCAGGTCGTCGCCACACTGCTGACCTTCAACGAGCATACGCTGGATGTCGTGCGTTCGCGCCGCAACCATCACGCCCCGGTGTTGGCCAGGGGCACCCCCCACATGCTCGGCATGCGGCAGGCGTCGTGAGACTGTCTTCACCCGACGCGCTTTAATGCATGTCGCTCAAAGTGGCCCCGGTTTTGAGAGAACGACATGCATGAAACAAAGACCTAAAGCGCGTCGCGTGAATCCGTTCAAATGCGATGCGCTTTAGACAATGGCCACAGAGCCCACCTCCGTGTGGGGGTGGGCTCTGTAATTTCAGCCTCTGCCTATCGAGGCCAGTCTCTACTTCTCAAGAAACGACGGCCCTTCGCCGACGATCTTTTTGTCTTCCTTGCCGATGGCGTCGAGATCGCGCCCATCATAGGGCAGTGACAACAGGATGCGCCGCATGACGGCCAGCCGCGAGCGTCGCTTGTCATTGGCCCGCACGATGATCCAGGGCGCGAACTGTTTGTGCGTGCGCTCGACCATCTGGTCGCGCGCCTTGGTGTAGTCGTCCCATTTGGTGATGCCGGCAATATCGATCGGCGAGAACTTCCAGTTCTTCAGCGGCGACCAGCGGCGGTCGTGAAACCGTTCGAGCTGGGTCTCGCGGCCGATGTTGAGCCAGAATTTGAAGAAATAGATGCCCTCATTGGAGATCATCCGCTCGAAATGCGGCGTCTCGTCGAGGAATTTTGCATGCTGTTCCGGTGTGCAGAAGCCCATCACCGGCTCGACGCCGCCGCGGTTGTACCAGGAGCGATCGAAGGTGACGAATTCGCTTGATGTCGGGAAATGGGCGACGTAGCGCTGGTAGTACCACTGCCCGACCTCGGTCGGGGTCGGCTTGGTCAGCGCCACGTTGCGCGCGGTTCGAGGATTGAGATACTGGCGCAGCACCGAGATGGTGCCGCCCTTGCCGGCGGCATCGCGCCCCTCGAACAGCGACATCACTCTGCTGCCGGTCGCCTGCAGCCAGGCCTGCGCCTTGACCAGTTCGATCTGCAGCCGCTCCAGCGTCTCGTCATACTCCTCGCTCTTCATTTTCTTGTCGTAGGGGTAGTCGCCTGCGGTCAGTTTGTGGTCCTCGATCCAGCTGGGAAGTTCGGGGTTTTCGATGTCGAACTCCCGCTCCTTGCCGTCCACCTTGATCTTCAGCGGCCCCTTTGCCGGCTCTGCGGCGGGACTTTCCTTGGCTTTTTTCATCGAGACGAACCTTTCCAGCTTGCGGACTCATGCTATGGGGGGCCTCAAACCCGGTCCAGCGGAAGTTTCGGCGGGACCGGCGCAGAAGCACGGAAAGCACGAATGGCTGACACCGGGGCAGAGCGGACAACCAGGGGGCAGGCCGTCGCCGGCCGGCTGTGGAACAGCCGATGGCTGCTTGCCGCCGGTGCGATCGCTATCCTGGCCGTTTATGGTTTTGCCGGTATCTCCGCCTATGTCGTCCTGGCTGCGTTGACGGTGCTGCTGGCTGCCGCGCTTCTGCCAACCGGTGGCGCCAGCCGGTCTGCTGAGAAGACCATTGCCACGGTCGAGGCGAGCGGGCTGCAGCGGCTTTCCGGCGAATATCTTGCGGCTGCCGTTGCCGATCCGCTGATCATCTTCGACCGCACCGCCACCATCGTCCACGCCAATGCCGCCGCCTTTGCCGCCTTTGTCGGTATCGCGCCCGGCCTGTCGCTGTCGCTAAAATTCCGCGCGCCGGAAATGCAGGCCTTGCTCGACGGCGTGCTGTCGGGAGCCGTCGCCTCGGATGCCGTCGACTACACCGAGAAGCTGCCGGTGGAACGCGCCTACCGGGTCAGCGCATCCTCGGTCGGCCACGCCACAGATCTCTATGTGCTGGTGTTCAAGGACCAGAGCGAGACGCGCCGCATCGATCGCATGCGCGCTGACTTCATAGCCAATGCCAGCCACGAGCTGCGCACCCCGCTTGCTTCGATCTCGGGCTTCATCGAGACGTTGCGCGGCCCGGCCCGCAACGATCCGGCGGCGCGCGAGCAGTTCCTGCAGATCATGCAGAACCAGACCGGCCGCATGGCGCGCCTCATCGACGATCTCCTGTCGCTGTCGAGGCTTGAAATGAAGCCTTACCTGAGGCCGGGAACCGAGGTCGATCTGCGCCAGACCATCGACAGCGTCATCGATTCACTAGGCCCGCTCGCCAGCGAGAACGGCGTCGTCATCGACCGCGACTACGCCGAGGGGCCGCTCGACGTGCCCGGAGACCGCGACGAGCTGTTCCAGGTGTTCGAGAATCTCTTGGAAAACGCCTGCAAATACGGCCAGCCTGGCGGACGCGTCACAGTGTCGATCGCGCGGGGCGAGGCCGGCCCGGAACCGGGCATCGATGTCACCATCAGGGACTATGGCCCGGGCATCCCGGAAGAGCACATACCGCGCATTACCGAGCGCTTCTATCGCGTCGACGTGGAGAGCAGCCGCACGCAGAAAGGCACCGGTCTTGGCCTGTCCATCGTCAAGCATATTCTGACGCGCCACAACGCCCGGCTTTCGATCAAGTCGGAGGTTGGCAAGGGCGCGGCGTTCACGGTCCATTTGCCGGCAGGCTGAGGCGGTACTATCTGCTAACTGCCTGTTTCTTCTTTCTGTCATCCGGCTAGCGTATCAGCACAGGGTCGAGGAAACGACTCAAAAGGCCAAAGATTTAAGGAAGGCATTTCGCCCATGCAGTCCGTACACATTGTCAGCGCCTATGACGAAGAGCTGAAATACCTGGCGAAGCGCATCGCTGCGATGGGCGGCCATGCCGAGCGCATGGTCGAGCAGGCGATCCATGCGCTGGTCAATGCCGATCCCGGCCTCGCCCAGAAGGTCATTCGTGACGACATCGTGCTTGACGATGGCCAGCGCGAAATCGACGACAAAGCCATCGTCATCATCGCCAAGCGCCAGCCCATGGCGACGGATCTGCGCGAGATCGTCGGCGCCATCCGCATTTCGGCCGACCTCGAACGGGTCGGTGACCTCGCCAAGAACGTCGCCAAGCGTGTGGTCAGCGTCATTGACGGCCGCCAGCCGACCAGCCTGTTTCGCGGCCTCGAGGCGCTTGCCGAACTCGCTTTGACCCAGCTCAAGGAAGTGCTCGACGTCTATGCCTCGCGCTCGGTCGAGAAAATAGGCTTCGTTCGCGACCGCGACGACCAGATCGACGCCATGTACACCTCGCTGTTTCGCGAGCTTTTGACCTACATGATGGAAGATCCGCGCAACATCACGCCGTGCACGCATCTGCTGTTTTGCGCCAAGAACATCGAGCGCATCGGCGACCACGCCACCAACATTGCCGAGACGATCTACTACATCGTCACCGGCGAGCAGTTGCCGGCCGAGCGTCCAAAGGGCGACAAGACCGACAAGGTTGCCCTTCCGGCGCTGCCGGTGAAGTGATCGCGCTCCCCTCGAACGCTTAATCATATTGCGCTAAACTACCTGGATGTTAGCGTCTCGGTTCCTGGCCAAGGCCAGGCGCTCAGGAGGCTGCGATGGAATATGTCCGAGAGTTCAAGCCGGCGCCGGCATCGTCCGGCATCATCGCGTCGAGCGTCTACACCGCCGGCAAGCGCATCGCCGACATTCCGATCGAAGAAGCCGGCGAATGGGCCAAGAAGTCGGGCCATGTCGTCTGGATCGGGCTGCTCGAACCCGACCGCGAGCTTCTGCTGCGCGTCAAGGCGCAATTCCATTTGCATGAGCTGGCGATTGAAGACGCCGAACATCCGCACCAGCGGCCGAAGATCGAGCAATATGGCGATGCGCTGTTCATCGTTGCCCGCACTGCACAGCTGATCGACGGACGCGTCACCTTCGGCGAGACGCATCTGTTCGTCGGCTCAGGCTATATCGTCAGCGTCAGGCATGGTCCCTCGACCTCATACGCCGCCGTGCGCCAGCACTGGGAAAGCTGTCCGCACTCATTGGCCAAGGGCGAGGATTTCGTCCTCTACGCCATCCTCGACTTCATCGTCGACAACTACATGCCGGTGCTAGAGCAGATCGAGGACGAGGTCGAGGCGATCGAGGACAGGGTGCTGCTGAAGCCGATGACCGGTCCCGACATCGAGCGGCTCTATATGCTGCGCCGCGATCTGTTGCGCCTGCGCAATGCGGCGCTGCCGCTGGTCGAGGTCTGCCGCCGGCTGACCAGCGCCGAACTGCCGCAGATCCATACCGCAATGCATCCGCTGTTTCGCGATGTCACCGACCATATCCGCACCGTGCAGGAAAAGATCGACAGCCTGCGCGAGGTTCTGGCGTTCGCTTTCGAAGCCAGCCTGCTGGTCGGCCAGAGCCAGGAAACCGCGAACACCAAGAAGCTGGCCTCATGGGCGGCGATCCTGGCGGTGCCGACGGCGCTCGCCGGCATTTACGGCATGAATTTCGACGACATGCCGGAACTGAAGATGCAATACGGCTATCCCGTCGTATTGGTCTCGATCGCGCTGATCTGCTCGTTTTTGTATTGGCGATTTCGGAAGAGTGGGTGGCTGTGATGGTAGGCAGTAGGCAGTAGGCAGTAGGCAGTAGGCAGTAGGTAGTAGGCAGTAGGCAGTAGGCAGAATAAGGTGGCGCCTCACGAGCGCTACCCCATTCCCTACTGCCCAGTCCCCAATCCCTATTCCTAACTACCGGCTCCTGCGCCGCTCTGAAGCCGGCTGGAACGCCACCCTTGCGTGGTACTTGCAGTAAGGTCCGGTTTCAGCCGCCTCGTTGCCGCAGAAGTTGAAGTCTTCCGACAGCGGGTCGCCATTCGGCCATTTGCAGGTGCGCTCGGTGAGATCGGTGAGCTGCAGATGCCGCGAGATCGGCACGACGACGTTTTCGACCGGGCGGATGTAGTGGCGCGCCACTGGCTCGGCGTCGAACTGCGCCTGCAGCGCGTTCGCCCCGATCGAAGTCGTGACATGGCGCTGCGCGGTTGCGGCGCGCGGCACCGATTTCTGGATCGAAGATCCCTGCGTTGTCTTCTTCTGACGCGCCGGCGTCGCGGTCGAGCGTCCGCGGCCCGACAGCTTCAGCCGGTGCACCTTGCCGATGACCGCGTTGCGGCTGACCCCGCCGAGTTGGGCGGCGATCTGGCTTGCGCTCAAGCCCTCCGACCACAGTTTCCTGAGAAGTTCGACCCGCTCGTCAGTCCAGTTCATGAGACCGCGCTCCTGCTATGTGTGCGGCAGCCGGAATCCGTTCCCGACCCGGCAATCTTTGCCGGGGCAGACACCACATATATTAGGTGATTAGGTCCGCCGCACGAAATCTAGTTATTTCCCGACTACAATTACCTCATGTGTTGACTCGGTGACAAGAGTCCCAGGTGCAACACGAATCGGTTTTTTAGGTTTTCCCCAACTTGCCCGGTCGCTTATGAGCCGGCGTCTCGTCGGGAGCTTGCCGCGCGCCTCTGCGCGACGTTTTCGTTGACTTCATGGCCGAAAAACACGATAAGCCGCAAAGGCCGCCGCTTTGGCGGCTTTTTTGATTTTTCCGGTACCGGAGACGCATATAATGAGCGGTTCGGCGCTTTACGAGACCTTTGCCCGCGCCCCTTTGGCCTTCGACCATGGCGAAGGCACCTGGCTGGTTACCGACAAGGGCGAGCGATATCTCGATTTCGCTGGCGGCATCGCGGTCAATTCGTTGGGCCACAGCCATCCGCATCTGGTCTCGGCGCTGACCGAACAGGCGGCCAAGCTCTGGCACGTCTCCAATCTCTACGAGATCCCGGGGCAGGCCCGGCTCGGCGAGCGGCTGGCTGACGCCACCTTCGCCGACAAGGTGTTCTTCACCAATTCCGGCGCCGAGGCGCTCGAATGCGCGATCAAGACGGCGCGGCGCTACCAGTTCGTCAAGGGCCATCCCGAGCGCTTCCGGGTCATTACCTTCGAAGGCGCCTTCCACGGCCGCACGCTGGCGACCATCGCCGCCGGCGGCCAGTACAAATATCTCGAAGGCTTCGGCCCCAAGGTCGAAGGCTTCGACCAGGTCGGCTTCGACGACATCGACGCCGCCGAGAAGGCGATCACACCAGAGACCGCCGCGATCCTGATCGAACCGGTACAGGGCGAGGGCGGCATCCGCCCGGTGCCGACGCAATCCTTGAAGCGGCTGCGGCAGCTCTGCGACCAGCATGGCCTGCTGCTGATCTTCGATGAGGTCCAGTGCGGTATCGGTCGCACCGGAAAGCTGTTCGCGCATGAATGGACCGGCGTGACGCCCGACATCATGGCGATTGCCAAGGGCATTGGCGGCGGCTTCCCGATGGGCGCGTGCCTCGCCACCGACGACGCTGTCGTCGGCATGACGGCAGGCGTGCATGGCACCACTTTCGGCGGCAATCCGCTGGCCATGGCGGTCGGCAACGCTGTGCTCGACGTCGTGCTGGAAGACGGCTTCCTCGAAGACGTCCAGCGCAAGGCATTGCTGATGAAGCAGGGCCTGGCGGCGGTCGCCGACGAATTTCCTGATGTCATCGAAGGCATCAGGGGCAGCGGCCTGATGCTTGGCCTGAAATGCGCCATGCCCAACACCAAGGTCAACATGGCGCTGCGCGACCAGCATCTGCTGGCGGTGCCGGCAGGCGACAACGTCATTCGTCTGCTGCCGCCGCTGACCGTCACCGACGCCGAGATCGGCGAAGCGCTCGATCGCATCCGCGCCGGCGCCAAGGGCCTGACCGACGCCATCGCCGCGGCCGCCGCGAAGTAATCCCGAGAACCATTCCCGATGAGCCTTCGCCATTTCACCGATCTTTCCGCCGTTTCCGAAGGCGATCTGCGCCTGATGCTGGACGATGCGGTGGTGCGCAAGGCGCGCCTCAAGGCCGGCGAACGGACCAGACCGCTCGAAGGCAAGGTGCTGGCCATGATCTTCGACAAGCCGTCGACGCGCACGCGCGTGTCCTTCGACGTCGGCATGCGACAGCTCGGCGGCGAGACCATCATGCTGACCGGCACCGAAATGCAGCTCGGCCGCTCCGAGACCATTGCCGACACCGCCAAGGTGCTGTCGCGCTATGTCGACGCCATCATGATCCGCACCACGTCGCATGAGCGGCTGCTCGAGCTGACCGAGAATGCCACGATTCCGGTCATCAACGGGCTGACCGACGACACCCATCCCTGTCAGCTGATGGCCGACATCATGACCTTCGAGGAGCATCGCGGTCCGGTTGCCGGCAAGACCATCGCCTGGACCGGCGACGGCAACAACGTGCTGCATTCGCTGCTCGAGGCCTCGGCGCGGTTCCGCTTCAACCTCAATGTCGCCGTGCCGGAAGGCAGCGAGCCGGCGCAGAAGCACATCGACTGGTCGAAGTCCAATGGCGGCAAGCTGCACTTCACCCGCTCGCCCGAGGAAGCCGTCGACCAAGCCGACTGCATCGTCACCGACTGCTGGGTGTCGATGGGCCAGGAACACCGCGCCCGCGGCCACAATGTCTTCTCGCCCTATCAGGTCAATGCGGCGCTGATGGCGAGGGCCAAGCCCGACGCCCTGTTCATGCACTGCCTGCCGGCGCATCGCGGCGAGGAAGTCACCGACGAGGTCATCGACGGTCCGCATTCGGTGGTCTTCGACGAAGCCGAGAACCGGCTCCACGCCCAGAAGGCGGTTTTGGCCTGGTGTCTGGGCGCTTGATCTCCAGGCGCTTGCTCTCCAAGCGCTTGATCCGGGGCGGCGCGATGCCTATTTGCGCCCCATCACGCAAATCAAGCGCGTTTGGACGCATGCACCCCTCCGGGCCGCATGGCCGCGCCCTGGAGCTTTGTCATGTTGGAAACGCATCAAGTGACTGAACATCACCCCAAACTCGGCGAGTTCGGCTATGCCGGCGACGATCATGTCGTGCCCTTCGAGGTAGGCCCGCTCGACGTGCGCGGCCGCACCGTGCAGCTCGGGCCGATGCTCGACGCCATCCTCAACCGTCACGACTATCCCGAGCCGGTCGCCCGCCTGCTGGCGGAAGCCTGTGTGCTGACGGTGCTGCTCGGCACTTCGCTCAAATTCGAAGGCAAGTTCATCCTGCAGACCCGCACCGACGGGCCTGTCGACATGCTGGTCGCGGATTTCTCCACGCCCTCGGCATTGCGCGCCTATGCGCGCTTCGATGCCGACCGGCTGGAGGCCCTGGTGGCCGCAGGCCAGACCTCGCAGCAGACGCTGCTGGGCAGCGGCGTTTTGGCGCTGACCATCGACCAAGGCGCGCACACGCAGCGCTATCAGGGCATCGTCCAGCTCGACGGCGAGACGCTGGAAGACGCCGCGCGCACCTATTTCCGCCAGTCGGAGCAGATCCCGACCGACCTCCGGCTGTCGGTGGCCAAGCTGCTGACGCCCGGCCCCGGCGGTGCGCGCGAGCAGTGGCGCGCCGGCGGTATCCTGGCGCAGTTCCTGCCGCAGTCACCCGAGCGCATGCGCGTGCCCGACATTTCGGGCGGCGACGGCGATCCGCGTGACGTGACGCAGGAGCCGGCCGACAATTCGTGGCGCGAGCTGGTGGCGCTGCTCGGCACCATCGAGCCGACCGAGCTGATCGACCCGACCATCGGCGCCGAGCGGCTGCTCTACAGGCTGTTCCACGAACATGGCGTGCGCGTCTTCGGCGGCGTGCCGGTCGCCGACCAATGTTCCTGCTCAAGGGACAAGATACGCGGCATCCTCGAGGGGTTTTCCGCGCAGGAGATCAAGGACAGCACCGAAGATGGCGGCATCCACGTCGCCTGCGAGTTCTGCTCGAAGCAGTACGACTTCGACCCGGCGGAGTTTGCAGCTCAGTAGCATCTCTTCCTTCTCCCCGTTCACGGGGAGAAGGTGCCCGAAGGGCGGATGAGGGGCAGCGCGAACTTTGGTGAATGGCCGCGCATAGCCTACGTCATGTGCGTGGAAGATAACCTCATGAGTCCGGCGGCGCCCCTCATTGCACTGCCGGGCATTTCTCCCCGTATAGAGATGGGGAGAAAACCCTAATTCACCGTCCGCCGCGTCCCCGGCAGATCCAGCGAAAACGCGGGAATAGCGACGTCGAACGTCTCGCCCTTTTTGTTGCGCATGGTGTAGTGGCCGACCATGAAGCCGGAGGGCGTCGAGAGCGGGCAGCCTGACGTGTATTGATAGCTGTCGCCGGGATTGAGCTCAGGCTGGTCGCCGACCACGCCGGCGCCGCGCACTTCCTCGATCCGGCCGCTGCCGTCGGTGATGTGCCAGTAACGCGACATAAGCTGCACGAAATCGTCGGACTGGTTGTCGATCGTCACCTGGTAGCCCCAGACATAACGGTTCTCCGCCGGGTCCGAGCGGTCCTCCAGGTAGAACGGTCTGACCTGCACTTCGATGTTGCGCGTGACGGCGCGATACATGGGCTGCTCCGGTTGCGCGGCAAGGAACATTTGTCGCGCTATGCGGTTTGATACGCGCACAACGGCATGTCCTGCCAGCCTCAAAGCGGAGGTGCCGACAAACAATGTCATTTAAGTGACACATGACAGTGTTGGTGTGCGCAAACCTTGCCGGCGACTCAAGGCCCATCTGTCGACTGACAAAGCAGCCGCGAGCGGCCTTTCCGGAGTGACCAGATCTCATGGAACCAGCTCTCACAGCCGCCTTCGCTTCCTCCGCTTTGCTTCTTTCCAATCTCGCCAGCATCCTGCTTGCTTCGTCGAAACTGCAAGCGCGTCGCCTTATCCCTCCGCCGTCCGACGAGCAGCCACCGGTCTCGATCGTCGTGCCGTCGCGCGGCGTGGAGCCGTTCACACAAGAGACGCTGCAGCGAGCCTTCTCGCTCGACTGGCCGCGCTACGAACTGATCTTCTGCGTCGCTCACGCCGACGATCCCGTCGTCAAACTGATAAACAGGGCGATCGTCCTGTTTCCCAACGTGCCGGCCCGGCTGCTGATCGGCGACGACCGCGTCAGCAGCAACCCGAAGCTCAACAACTGCGTCAAGGGCTGGGAAGCGGCGCGCAATCATTGGGTTATTCTGGCGGATTCCAACGTGCTGATGCCTAGGGATTACGTCCAGCACCTGATGGCGGCCTGGCGGACCAATACCGGGCTTATCTGCTCGACGCCGATCGGCTCGCGGCCGGAAGGCTTCTGGGCCGAGGTCGAATGCGCGTTCCTCAACACGCTGCAGGCGCGCTGGCAATATGCCGGCGAGGCGCTTGGCCTCGGCTTTGCCCAGGGCAAGAGCATGCTGTGGAACAAGCCGATGCTCGATACCAATGGCGGTATCCGCGCGCTGGCCGCCGAGATCGCCGAGGATGCTGCTGCAACCAAGCTGGTCAACGGACTGGGCCTGCGCGTCAATCTCGTTGCCTCGCCTTTCGAGCAACCACTGGGGCAGCGCCGACTTGCCGACATCTGGTCGCGTCAGGCGCGCTGGGCGCGGTTGCGCCGCGTCACTTTCCCGCTGTTTTTCGCACCCGAGATCCTGACCGGCGTCGCCGTGCCGTTGGCGTTGGCGCTGGTGGCGGCAGCAAGTGCCGGCATCAGCCTGCCGGCCACGGTGTTGGCCGTGCTGACGGCGGCCTACATTCCCGAATGCGCGCTGGCCGCGGCCAAGGGCTGGCATCTGTCGCTGCGCATGGTCCCGGCGATGATGGTCCGCGACATGATGCTTCCCGCCATCTGGGCGCGCGGCTGGCTGAGCGGCGCCGTCGATTGGCGCGGCAACACCATGATCATCGGCACCAAGGCAGCCGAGCTGGAAGAGGCTTCGTCGGGAGCGTGACGCCTCGCGGCCTACCCGGCTGCCTTCAGCGCCTGCGCAACGTCCTCCAGCAGATCGTCCGTATCCTCAAGACCGACCGACAGCCTGAGCGTTCCCGGCCCGATGCCAAGCTCGGCGCGAGCTTCGTCGCTGAGGTTCTTGTGCGTGGTGGTCGCCGGATGGGTGATCAGGCTCTTGGCGTCGCCGAGATTGTTGGAGATCAGCACGATGTCGAGCGCGTTCTGCAAGGCGAAGGCCGCCTGCTTGCCGCCCTTCACGTCGAGGCAGATCAGCGTCGATCCGCCCGTCATCTGCTTCTTGACGATGTCGGCCTGCGGGTGGTCGGCGCGGCCGGGATAGATGACGCGGGCGATTTCCGGCCGTCCTGCCAGGAAATCCGCGATCTTGGCCGCGCTTTCCGTCTGCTGGCGCACCCGAACCGGCAGCGTCTCCAGGCCCTTGAGCAGCGTCCAGGCGTTGAACGGCGACAGGCTCGGGCCGGTGTGGCGGAAATAGTCGTGCAAATTCTCGTCGATCCATTTCTTGTCCGACAGGATGATGCCGCCGAGACAGCGTCCCTGGCCGTCAATGTGCTTGGTCGCGGAGTAGACGACGATATGGGCGCCGAGCTGCAAGGGCTTCTGCTGCAAGGGCGTGGCAAAGACATTGTCGACGATCAGCCTGGCGCCGATCGAGGTGGCGAGCGCCGCCACCGCTGCGATGTCGACCACTTCCAGCGTCGGATTGGTCGGGCTTTCCAGGAAGAACAGTTTCGTGTTCGGCCGCACCGCCTTTTCCCAGTTGGCGATGTCGGTGCCGTCGACCAGCGTTGCCTCGATGCCGTATTTCGGCGCCAGCGTCTCCACCACCCAGCGGCAGGAGCCGAACAGCGCGCGCGCCGCAACGATATGGTCGCCGGCCTTGGCGCTGCACAGGAGCGCTGCCGTCACCGCAGCCATGCCGGACGCCGTGGCGCGCGCATCTTCGGCACCCTCCAGCGCGCACATGCGCTTTTCGAACATGTCGACGGTAGGGTTGGCATAGCGCGAATAGATGAAGCCCGGCTCCTCGCCCTTGAAACGGGCCTCGGCAGCCTGCGCCGTCTCGTAGACATAGCCTTGGGTGAGGTACATCGCTTCGGACGTCTCGCCGAACTGGGAACGCAGCGTTCCCCCGTGCACGAGTGCGGTCTGAGGTTTCCAGTTACGCTTCTTGGTGCTCATCGCTTTTGTTCCAGACACAAAAAAACCGGCCGCGAAAGTCGCAACCGGTCCATATGGCCTTGCGGCCCGACGGTCCTTTAGCGACTTGTTTAACGTGGCTGCAAGCCGACCGGCCAAATCACCACGGGATAACGACCCTTTAGACCTCACCTGCGCTTGCGTCAATTGCCGGCTTCATTAAGAGGTTTGTACCAGGCAGGTTCCGCAATAATATCCAGCGGTTTTGCGGCAAGAACCTGCCACAAAGAGACCGACCTTGGAGCGGAGCCAGCCTTTTGCGGCAGACAGGCATTCTTCCCGATCAGGACATTTCCGCGCTGTTTCAGTCCGGCGCGCTGGAGTCGCCGCGCGCGCTCGATGTCGACCAGGTGCAGCCGGCGAGCCTCGATCTGAGGCTCGGCGACAAGGCTTTTCGCGTGCGCGCCTCCTTCCTGCCGGGTCCCGATCATCTGGTGGCCGACAAGCTTCACCGGCTGAAATTGCATGAGTTCAGTCTCGCCGAGGGCGCGGTGCTGGAAACCGGCTGCGTCTACATCGTGCCGCTGCTCGAAAGCCTGGCGCTGCCCGCAAACGTGTCCGCCTCGGCCAACCCGAAGAGCTCGACAGGCCGGCTCGACATCTTCACCCGGGTGATGACCGATCGCGGCCATGAGTTCGACAAGATCGCCGCCGGCTATCACGGGCCGCTTTATCTCGAAGTCAGTCCGCGCACCTTCCCGATCGTCGTGCGCGCCGGATCGCGACTGTCGCAGATCCGCTTTCGCACCGGAAACGCGCTGTTGTCGGAGGCAGAGCTGAACGAATTGCACCGCGCCGAGATGCTGGTGGCGACCGAGCCGCCCAACATTTCCGGCGGCGGCATTGCGCTGTCGATCGATCTTGACGGCGACCAGAACGGCCTGGTCGGCTATCGCGGCAAGCATCACACCGGCTTGGTCGATGTCGACAAGCGCGCCGCCCAGGATGCCGTCGATTTCTGGGAGCCGCTCTACAAGAGCGGCGCCGGCGAACTGGTGCTCGACCCGGACGAGTTCTACATCCTGGTCAGCCGCGAAGCCGTGCACGTGCCGCCGCTCTACGCCGCCGAGATGACGCCCTTCGATCCGCTGGTTGGCGAATTCCGTGTTCACTATGCCGGCTTCTTCGATCCGGGCTTCGGCCATTCGGCCTCAGGCGGCACCGGCAGCCGGGCGGTGCTCGAAGTGCGCAGCCACGAAGTGCCGTTCATCCTCGACCACGGCCAGATCGTCGGCCGGCTGGTCTACGAACACATGCTGAAGCGGCCGCAGGCGCTTTACGGCACCGATCTCGGCTCGAATTACCAGGCGCAAGGCCTCAAGCTCTCCAAGCATTTCCGCCCCGCCGGCTGAACCTTCGATCACCGTCAGGCAAAATACTTGCCTGCGCTGCCTCACCATGCTTGGCTGCCTTTCGGTGGCCGGCAAGAGAACGGCGCGCAAGGGGAACCAAAATGCAGATTTCAAGATGGATCATATCGGCAGCGAGCGCTGCCATGCTGGTGATATCGGCCGGCTCGCTGGCTGAGGCGCAGGAGAAATTGAAGATCGGCACCGAGGGCGCCTATCCGCCCTTCAACACCATCACCGCGGACGGCAAGATCGAGGGCTTCGACATCGACATTGCCAATGCGCTGTGTGCGCAGATGAAGGTCGAGTGCGAGATCGTCACCCAGGACTGGGACGGCATCATCCCGGCGCTGCAGGCGAAAAAGTTCGACGCCATCATCGCCTCGATGAGCATCACCGAGGAGCGCAAGAAACAGGTCGCCTTCACCAACAAATACTACACGACGCCGCTGGCGCTGGTGGCGCCGAAGGACAGCGACCTCACTTCCACCGAACCGGCAGCCCTTGCCGGCAAGACGGTGGGCGCGCAGGCCTCGACCACCCAGGCCGACTATGCGCAGGACGCCTATGGCAAGGCCGGCGCCGAGGCGAAACTCTACCCCACCCAGGAAGAGGCGATCACCGACCTGCAGAACGGCCGTCTCGACGCCGTCATCTCCGACAAGTTCGTGCTGATGGACTGGCTGAAGAAGGCGAGCGAAGGCTGCTGCAAGCTTGTCGGCGACGTCAAGGGCACCGAGACGCAAGCCGGCATCGCTGTCCGCCTGGAAGACACGGCGCTGCGCGACAAGCTGAATGCGGCGATAGACGCCATCGTCGCCGACGGCACTTACAAGAAGATCCAGGCCAAGTATTTCGATTTCGATATTTATTGAGTCCCGTCCGCCGGCGTCAGCCGCGAAAGAGATACTCTTTCGCGGCGCCAAGGCAGGCATGAAAATGGCCGATAAACAGCAGTTCGCGTGCGGCCAAACGTTTCCTGCCCCAAAAGCCTTCGGTCAGTTTGACCTCGTCGAGCGAAGCGTTTGAGCCGCGCTTCAACGGGAACAACTGCTTGTCGAGGCAACCGAGGACATGGGCCTTGGCGGAGTCGATGCCGCAGACCTTGCCATTGTTGTTCAGCCTGTCGCTGCAAAGCGCTGATGTCATGTGATCCGTGTTGCGCATCAGAAAGCTCACCTGGGCTTTCGAATAGCCGGTTGCCAGAAGACGGCTCGTCATCGCCAAACGGGCTTCACGATAGGACTTCGGGCTGCACTGGCCGGCGCTAAAGGCCACCGACGGTTGGGTCAGGAACAGGGCCACGCCCGTGAACACAATGACAAGCCGCATTCCGTTCATTTCCGGCTCCCAAATTGTGATGCTGCCTCAAAGCGCCTTCACCGCCACCTTAACCGGCTGCTCAATCTCCAGCGGGTTGCGCAGCGGTAGGCCGAAATCCGCGGCCTCGATCTCGAACACGTCGCCGGCCTGAGTCTTGATGCCGTCGGCAAAGGACAGCGTCGCCGTGCCGAACATGTGCACATGCACGTCGCCCGGCTGGCGGAAGGCCGAATATTTGAAGTGATGATGTTCGAGATTGGCGATTGTGTGCGACATGTTCGCTTCGCCCGACAGGAACGGCTTTTCCCACAGCAAATTGCTGTCGCGATAGATTCGCGATGAGCCCCTGACGTCGGCCGGCAGGTCGCCGATCAGGATTTCCGGCCCGAACGAGGCGTTGCGCAGTTTGGAATGTGCCAGGAACAGATAGTTCACCCGCTCGGTAACATGATCGGAAAACTCGTTCGACAGCGTGAAGCCGACGCGGAACGGCGCGCCGTCGTCGCCGATGACATAGATGCCGGCGATTTCCGGCTCCTCGCCGGCGTCCTGCGCAAAGGCCGGCGACATCAGTGCGGCGCCCGGCGCCACCGCCATGGTGCCGTTGCCCTTGTAGAACCATTCCGGCTGCACGCCGGTCTGGCCCTTGGCCGGCTTGCCGCCTTCGAGCCCCATGCGGAACATCTTCATGGAATCGGTAAGCTGCTCCTCGCCGCCATCGCTGAGCTTCTTGTGCATGGAATCGCGCGTCGCCGCCGAGCCGAGATGGGTCAGGCCGGTGCCGGTCAGATGCAGATGCGCAGGATCGGGATGATTGATCGGCGACTCCAGCCGGCCCTTCTTGTAGACGGCGTCGAGGTCTATCGCTTCACCGAACCCCTTGCGTTCGATCAGCGCGACGAGGCCCGTTCCGGTGCGCGCGGCTTCCATGGCCAGCGAATAGACGCTGCGGGCGCCGTTGATGATCCTGGTCTTGCCGCCGCCATTGCGGGCGACGACGCGGATGGTCTCGGCGTCGTCGAGGATCTGGGAGATTAGCATGATGAAATCCTCTCTCATGTGCTTGGCCTTGGATGCCTCTTGGCAAACCTTGACCTGCGCGGCTCGGACCTCGCCGCGCCACGGGTTGAACTCTTCGTCCGGATTGCGCTCGCGAGCTTGATCCCTCGGGGGACTTCTTATGCCGACAATTTGCCGGCTGCGCCGCGATCGTATGCCTCCTGCTTGCCTCGCCTGAAGCTTGTCAGGCCTTGTTCTTGTTGTAGACGTCGAAGATCACGGCGCCGAGCAGCACCAGGCCTTTGACCACCTGCTGCCAGTCGACATTGACGCCCATGATCGACATGCCGTTGTTCATCACGCCCATGATGAAGCCGCCGACGACCGCCCCGATAACCTGGCCGACGCCGCCCATCGCCGAGGCGCCGCCGATGAACACTGCGGCGATGACATCGAGCTCCGAGCCGAGACCCGCCGCCGGCACCGCCTGGCCGAGACGAGCCGCGATGATCAGGCCGCCAAGCGCCGACAGCACGCCCATATTGATGAACACCATCAGCGTCAGCCGCTCGGTGTTGATGCCCGACAGCTGCGCCGCCTTGGGATTGCCGCCCATGGCGTAGATGCGCCTCCCGATGGTCATGCGCTTGGTGACGAAGACGAACAACGTGATCAGCACGCCCATGACCAGCAGCACCACGGGCAGGCCGCGGTAGCTGGCAAACTCATAGACCAGGAACAGCGCCAGCGCGCTGGCGACCAGCGTCTTGACCACGAACAGGGTGAAGGGCTCGGCCTCATAACCATGGCGTTCTCGTTTGCGCCGGGTGCGGACCCCGAAATAGGCATAGGCGAGCACGGCGATCAGCCCCAGCACGACCGTCGTCATGTGCAGGGTCACGCCGCTGCCCATGATGGTCTTGCCGGCTGCGTTCACGACCGGCGGGACGAGCGTCAGTGGGCCGATCACATCCGGGATGAAGCCGGAACTGAGCATCTTGAAGTCGTCGGGAAGCGGACCAACCGACGAGCCGCCGCCAAGCAAGGCCTGGCAAATGCCGCGGAAGATCAGCATTCCGGCCAGCGTGACAATGAAGCTCGGTATCCGGTGATAGGCGATCCAATACCCTTGCGCGGCGCCGATCAGGCCACCCGCGACCAGGCAGACGATCGAAACCACCAGGGGATTGCTCAGCGGTCCGAGTTGCCAGATGACCATCATGTTTGCCGCCAGCGCGCCAATGAAACCGGCGACCGATCCGACGCTGAGGTCGATATAGCCCGATACGATCACCAGCAGCATGCCCAGCGCCATCACGATGATGAAGGAGTTCTGCTGCACCAGATTGCTGAGGTTGACCGGCTTGAACAACGTCCCCGACGTGGTGAACTGGAAGAACAGCATGATGACGATCAGGGCTATGATCAGTCCGTATTCGCGTAAATTCGTCGCCAGCGCCGAGACGGCGATGCGCGGGCGCTGTTCGTCGGCGACGTTGCCCTGCGGGGCGGGGGCGCTTTCGGTGCTCATGCTGCTTTTCCTTCTCCCCGGACGATGGCGCGCATTATCTTTTCCTGGCTTGCTTCCGCCGCCGGCATTTCGCCCACCATGCGCCCTTCGTTCATGACGTAGATGCGGTCGGTAATCCCCAGCAATTCCGGCATTTCCGACGAGATGACCACGATCGCCTTACCCTCCGAGGCAAGGCGCGCGATGATCGTGTAGATTTCATACTTGGCGCCGACATCGATGCCGCGTGTCGGCTCGTCGAGGATCAGCACGTCAGGATCGGCAAACAGCCATTTCGACAGCACCACCTTCTGCTGGTTGCCGCCGGAAAGATTGCCGGTCATCTGATAGACGCTTGACGCACGGATATTGGTCTTCTTGCGATAGTCGTTGGCGACCGCAAGTTCGCGCATGTCGTCGATCACGCTGTGGCGCGACACGCCGTCGAGATTGGCCAGCGTAATGTTATGCTTGATATGATCGATGAGGTTCAGGCCGTAGGTCTTGCGGTCCTCGGTGACATAGGCGATGCCGTGTTGGACCGCCTTGCTTACCGAGGAGACATCGACCGGCTTGCCCTTGAGCAGCACTTCGCCGGTGATGCGGCGGCCATAGGAGCGGCCGAACAGGCTCATGGCGAATTCGGTGCGGCCGGCGCCCATCAGCCCGGCGATGCCGACCACCTCGCCCTTGCGCACATTGATGTCGATGCCCTTGATCACCTGCCGCTCGGCATGGAGCGGGTGATAGACCGACCAGTTTTTCACCTCGAACACGACTTCGCCGATCTTGGGCTCGCGCGGCGGATAGCGGTCGTCGAGCGAACGGCCGACCATCGAGGTGATGATGCGGTCTTCGGAGATATCCTTCTTGGCCAGCGTCTCGATGGTGCGCCCGTCACGGATGACGGTTACCTTGTCGGCGACCCGGTTGATCTCGTTGAGCTTGTGCGAGATCAGGATCGAGGTCATGCCTTGTCGCTTGAATTCGAGCAGAAGATCGAGCAGCGCCTGGCTGTCTTTCTCGCTGAGCGACGCGGTCGGCTCATCGAGGATCAAAAGCTTGACGTCCTTGCTCAGCGCCTTGGCGATCTCGACCAGCTGCTGCTTGCCGACGCCGATATTGGTGATCAGTGTCTTGGGGTCCTCCTTGAGGCCCACCTTCTTCAACAGGGCAGCGGTGCGCGCCTCGTTGGCATCCCAGTCGATGACGCCGTATCGGGCGTTTTCGTTGCCGAGGAAGATATTTTCGGTGATCGACAGCATCGGCACCAGCGCTAGCTCCTGGTGGATGATGACGATGCCCTTGTGTTCGCTGTCATGGATACCTTTGAACTGGCATTCCTGACCCTGAAAAATGATCTGGCCGTCATATGTGCCGGCGGGATAGACGCCCGACAGAACCTTCATCAGCGTCGACTTGCCGGCGCCGTTCTCGCCAACCACGGCGTGGATCTCGCCTTCTTCGACGCTGAGGTTGACGTTCGACAGCGCCTTCACGCCGGGGAACGTCTTGGTGATGTCGCGCATCTCCAAAATCGTCGTCATCAGGGCAAGCTCCTCCTGTTGCATGTCGCTCAAAAGTGCTTGCGGTTTGAGACAACGACATGCACGGAAATAAAGTCCGGTAGAAACAATACCGGGGTCGCTTGTGAACGGAAAGGGGTCCTGCGTCGCGCAGGACCCCTGTCTTTATAAACGGATTACTTCAGTTCGTCGGCCTTGATGTAGCCGGAGTCGACGACCAGTGCCTGGTAGTTCGACTTGTCGACCTCATGCGGCGTCAAAAGGATCGAGGGAACGACCTTGACGTCGTTATTGTAGGTCTTTTCATCGAGGCCGTCCGGCTTGCCGCCCGAGAGCACCTTGTCGACGAGTTCGACGGTGGCCTTGGCCAGTTCGCGGGTGTCCTTGAACACGGTCGAGTATTGCTCGCCCGTGATGATCAGCTTGACCGAAGCAGTCTCGGCGTCCTGGCCGGTCACGATCGGCCACGGCTGGGCGTCGGTGCCGTAACCGACGGCGCGCAGCGAAGCGGTGATGCCGCGCGACAGGCCGTCATAGGGCGAAAGAACGCCATCGACGCGGCTGCCGTCCGAGTAGTTGGCCGACAGAAGGTTGTCCATGCGCGCCTGGGCGGTGGCGGCGAGCCAGCGCAGCGTGCCGACCTTGTCCATGCCGGTCTGGCCGGACTTGATCTTGATCGAGCCGTCATCGATCAGCGGCTGCAGCACCGAGATTGCGCCGTTGTAGAAGAAGAAGGCGTTGTTGTCGTCCGGCGAGCCGCCGAACAGTTCGACGTTCCACGGCTTGGTGTTCGGGAAGCGCTCCTTGAGGCCCTTGACCAGCGAGTTCGCCTGGATCACGCCGACGCCGAAATTGTCGAAGGTGGTGTAGTAATCGACATTGGCGGTCTTCTTGATCAGGCGGTCATAGGCGACGACGACGACGCCGGCGTCAGCGGCCTTCTGCAGCGCGTCCGACAGGGTCGTGCCGTCGATCGAAGCGATGATCAGCGCCTTCGGGCCCTTGGTGATTTCGTTTTCCAGCTGGCTGAGCTGGTTGGGGATGTCGTCCTGCGCGTACTGCAGGTCGACCGTGTAGCCGAGAGCTTCGAGCTGGGACTTGACGGCATCGCCGTCATTGATCCAGCGCTGCGAGGTCTTGGTCGGCATCAGCACGCCGACAAGACCCTTGTCGGCTGCATGCGCCGAGTAGGTCATGGCAGCGATGCCAAGGGCCGCGACGGCGGCCAGTGTCTTGATAATTTTCACGTAAACTCTCCCTGGTTGATGGACGCGACACCTCGGGGCTTCGCGGGCCGCGCAGTCGGGCGGATGCGCCAAAGCGCCGCCGCCGTCATAATCGATCTCCGGTATCCTCCCAATCGGCCCTCAGTCTTGATTTAAATCGATACGATTTTGCTCGTCATCGACCGTCAAGTCTTGAGGACGCGCGAAAGTGTGACCCTTTGCCATAACTGTCAAATGCGATCTTCGGTGGTTGCTATACCAAAACCGGTATATGACGAGACCGGGCTGGAACAGTGGCGGAAGCGGGAAAAGGCATGGCGGCTTTACGAGGTCCTCAGGGAATTTCAAGCGGTTACGATGAATTGCCGGGCGATGGCGAGACACTTCTGCGCAGTGGCTTGAGCCTGCGTCACATGCGCATGATCGCAGCGCTGGACGATCACGGTCGGGTGAGCGCGGCCGCCCAGGTGATGAACATCTCGCAGCCGGCGGCCTCGCGCATGATTTCCGAGATGGAAGCGGTGCTCGAGGTCAAGCTGTGCGAAAGGCTGCCGCGCGGCATCACGCTCACCCCTTACGGCAAGGCGCTGGCCCGGCGCGCGCGCTCGATCCTGCTCGAAATGCGCGAGGCCGACCGCGAAATATCGGAGCTCAAGGCCGGCAAGGGCGGCTCGGTGTTCCTTGGCGCGGTGACGGCGCCGGCGATCGAACTGGCGGTCCCGGCGATCCGCGAGATACGCCGCCTTTATCCGCGCATCGAGATTACCATGCAGGTCGAGACGTCGAATGTGCTGGCGCGCGAACTGATCGCCACGCGCCATGATTTCATCATCGCCCGTGTTCCCGAAGACCTCAATCCGCGGCTGTTCGAATCGCGCGTCATCGGCGTCGAGAAGGCCTGCCTGATCGTGCGTCGCGGCCACCCGCTGAGCAATGGCCATCCTCTTAACAATGGGAGGGCGGTGCGGCTGGAGGACACCGCCGCCTTCGACTGGGTGTTCCAGTCGGGCGGGTCGCCGCTGCGCCAGGCGATGGAGAGCAATTTCCTGAACCGCAACATCGCCCTGCCGGACCGCATCCTCAACACCTCGTCGCTGCTGCTCACCCTGGTCATGGTGGCGCAGTCCGACGCCATCGCCCCGGTGTCGATCCAGGTGGCAAAATTCATCCAGAACCCCGACGGTCTCGCCGGCGCCATCGACGTCGTCCAGACCGAGTTCGACATCGAGGTCCGGCCCTACAGCCTGATCACGGTGAAGAACCGAGTCTTGTCGCCGGCGGCCAAGATGCTGCACGATTTTATCTTGCGGGAAGTGGGATAGGAACTGGAGCGGGTAGAGGGAATCGAACCCTCGCGTTCAGCTTGGGAAGCTGACAAGCTACCATTACATCATACCCGCGTCGGCTCCTCGATATCATGACGGGCGTGCTTCGGGCAATCGCCTTGGACAGCTCTTCGGAAACGGCTGTTGGAAACCCCGACCGATTGCGCCAGTCCGCCTGCCTTGATGCGGGCGCAGCAAGTGCGTATTCGTGCCCCTGTACCCCCAAATCCGGGGCACCCGAATTTGGAGGCAGGCCCCTTGTCCACAGTGACGCGCTTTCTCGGTGACTCGCCCGTCAGGGTGATCGTCAAGCTGCTGGTCGTGTCGTTCCTCGTCGGCCTGGTCATGAATGCGTTCGGCTGGACGCCGATGGACGTCTTCTACCACATCCAGGGTTTCTACATCGATCTTTGGAACCTCGGCTTCAACGCGGTCTATCGCTTCTTGGGCTATATCCTGCTCGGCGCCGCGATCGTCGTGCCGGTGTTCATCCTGCTCAGGCTCGCGAACTACCGGAAGTGAAGCGGACCACGATCCCGAAAAGTGGAAACCGGTTTTCGGAAAAGATTGTGCTCAAACCAAAGGCCACTCAGGCAAAGTCCGACGCCACCTCGAACAGGATGGCGTGGCGCGCCGCGAGCGCTGCGACATCGGTCGAATAGCCGCCGCCGATGACACCGCAGACCGGGATGCCCAGCGCGCGGAAATGACCGATCACCATGGCGTCGCGGGCACGCACGCCGTCATCGCTGAGCGATAGCCGGCCGAGCCGGTCCTCGGCATGCACGTCGACACCGGCATTGTAGAAGACGATGTCCCAGTGCGCCTTGGCCGAGAGCTCCGGCAGGAGGACACCCAGCCGTTCGAGATAGGCGCCATCGCCGGTGCCGTCCGGCAGCGCAACGTCGAGATCGGAGGCAATCTTGCGCACCGGATAATTGCGCTCGCCATGCATGGAAAAGGTGAAGGCGCGTGGTTCCTCTCTCAGTATATCCGCCGTGCCGTCGCCCTGATGCACATCGAGATCGACGATCAGGATGGTTTGGGCGGAACCTTCGGCTAGCAGCACCAGCGAAGCGACGGCGACATCGTTGAAAGTGCAGAAGCCCGCGCCTTGCGCACGCCGCGCATGGTGGCTGCCGCCGGCGCTGTTGCAGGCAATGCCGTTGACAAGCGCCAGCCGCGCCGCCAGCACCGTGCCGCCGGCGGCGAGTTGCGCCCTGAGGGAAACGCGCGGACCCACGGGAAAGCCGATCTCGCGCTCGATCTTTTCAGGCACTGAACACGTGATGACCTGGTCGACATAATCAGCCGCATGGGCGAGCTTCAGCCATGAGGCCGGCGCCGGCTCGGGCATCGACAGCGCCTCGGCATGGATCAGACCCCTGATATGCAAGGCCTGCATCAGCAGCGGATATTTGCTCATCGGAAAGCGATGATTGACCGCGAAGCCGGCATCGTAGTCGGGGTGATGGACGATCTGCAGGGGCATGGCTAAAGCAATTCCAGGAAAAGTGTGCAGCGGTTTTCCCGGGAGAAGCGCGTAGCGCTTCCCCTTGGGAATTGCTTAAAACCAGTACTCGGATCCGGCGGGCTCGCGCCAGAAGAACATTTCGGTTGGCCGTTACGGCAAGAGTGATTGCGCGGCGGCCGGAAAATGGGGCACATCGGCTGTTCGATCAAGCCGCAATCAGCAAGGCAGCAATCCCCTGGACACGGGTGCAACCCCAGCCGACGCGAGACCCTTCGCCGTCACCAACCGTTCGGTGCTCGCCATCGCCGTGCCGATGACGCTCGCCTATCTGACGACGCCGCTGCTCGGCATCGTCGACACGGCTGTGGTCGGGCAGTTCGGCGATGCCGCCCTGCTCGGCGGCCTGGCGGCCGGGGCGCTGGTCTTCGACGTCGTCTTCAGCACCTTCAATTTCCTGCGCTCCGGCACCACCGGCCTCGTCGCCCAGGCGTTTGGGCGCGGCGACGAAACCGAGGAGCAGGCGGTGTTCTGGCGCGCCGTGCTGATCGCGGTCGCCGCCGGCATCGTGCTTGTCGTCCTTGCGCCGCTGATCGCCATCGCCGGCCAGAAATTCATCGGCGGCGAAGCGCGCGTCGGCGAGGCGATGGGCGTCTATATCCACATCAGAATGCTCGCCGCCCCCTTCACTCTGATCAACTACGCCATCCTCGGCTATGTCCTTGGACGCGGCGAGGGCGGGCTTGGGCTGATGCTGCAGGCGGTGCTCAACGGCATCAACATCGTGCTTTGCATCCTGCTCGGCCTGAAGCTTGGCTGGGGCGTCGCCGGCGTGGCCTGGGCGACCGTCACCGGCGAATGTCTGGCCATGCTGCTGGGTCTCGCCATCGTTGTCTGGCGCTTCCGGGCCGCACCCCGCCTGCCGCGGCATCGCCTGCTCGACATGCCCGCTTTCCTGCGCATGCTGTCGCTCAACCGCGATATCATGATCCGCTCGTTCTCGCTGCTCGCCGCTTTCGCGCTGTTCACCCGCCAGGGCGCGCAGTTCGGCACGCTGACGCTGGCCGCCAATGCCGTGCTGATGAACTTCTTCCTCGTCGCCGGCTATTTTCTCGACGGTTTCGCCACCGCGGCCGAACAGTTGGCGGGACGCGCGATCGGCGCACGTGCCGAGACGGCGTTCCGCCGGGCGGTACGTCTGACCTTATTCTGGGGGTTCGGCCTCGCCGGAACCGCCACGCTGATCTTCTGGCTCGGCGGCGCCGGCCTGATTTCGTTGATCACCACGTCGCCGGATGTTCGTGCTGTTGCCGACATCTATCTGCCGTGGGCGGCACTGACACCGCTGAGCGGCGTGCTGGCCTTCCAGATGGACGGCGTCTTCATCGGCGCTACCTGGTCGCGCGAGATGCGCAACATGATGCTGGTGTCGTTCCTGGCCTTCAGCGCCGCATTGTTCAGCTTGGCGCCGTCTCTCGGCAATCACGGCCTGTGGGCGGCGCTGCACGTCTTCCTGCTGGTGCGCGGCTTCAGCCTGCTGGCCATCCTGCGGCTCCGGTTGCGCACGGCGTTTTAGCGCTTAGAAACGGCCATTGGCCCAATTTCTTGTCAGCTCGCCTGCTGCCTCGCAAACGTCCATGGCAATCTCGTGGTCGGAAGGCGCAAGCGCCGCTACGACTGCATTGCAGTTTTTGGCGGGCTGCTCGGCAGAAGGCATATCGGAATAGACAAAGAAGCAAACGGCCGCTGACTGCAATGCAGCGGTCGACGAGACGTTCGCGGGCAAGGCATTCCCAGCGGCGGCCTGGCAAAGTTGCCGCACATAGGGCTCCAGTTGACCATTGCCAAAAGGAGCAGCCATGGACGCAAGAATGAAAACCGCAGTCAATGGCATTGCAGCCTCGCTTTTCAATCGAAGACGCTGACAGGTCTTGTGTGCTCTAAATATAGCATCAGATCGGACAGCGGCCACGTTCGCTGCGGATCAACGGCGTAGCTTGGCCGTCAAATCAAAGCGGCTTTGCCGCCCATTCGCCGAGCCGGCTATCGCGCAGGCCGCGCAAGGACGTCAGCTGTTCCCTGTCGGCGAACTTCGCCATGCCGGCAAGGATGCGGCCGGGCAGCGCCGGTCCGGCATAGACCATGCCGGTGTAGAGCTGCACGAGGTCGGCGCCGGCGCGGATTTTCTCCAGCGCGGTCTCGGCGGAATCGACGCCGCCGACGCCGATGACGGCGCGCTCCGGCCCGAGCAGCCGACGCATCTTGGCCAGCACGATGGTCGAACGCTCGAACAGCGGTTTTCCCGAGAGACCGCCGGTCTCGCCGGCGCCGCTTGGGCTACGCAATCCGGATCGCGAGAGCGTCGTGTTGGAGACGATGACGCCGTCGATCTGCTTTTCGGTCACTTCGGCGGCGATGTCTTCCAGCTCGGCCTCGACCAGATCGGGTGCGACCTTGAGAAAGATTGGTGGCTGGGCCGATGCCGAGCCACGGGCCGATATGACGCGACCCAGAAGTTCGCCGAGCTGTTCGCGCGCCTGCATGTTGCGCAGGCCGGGCGTGTTGGGCGACGAGATGTTGACGGTGAGATAACTGGCGTATTTCGCAAAGCGGGAGACGCCGAGCTCATAGTCATGGACACGATCGGCGCTGTCCTTGTTGGCGCCGATGTTGACGCCGACGATGCCGACGCGTCCCTTGCGCGCGGCAAGGCGCATCTCGGCCGCTTCGTGGCCCTCATTGTTAAAACCCAGCCGGTTGATCACCGCATCATCCTCAGCCAGCCGGAAAATGCGCGGCTTCGGATTGCCGGCCTGCGGCAGCGGCGTCACGGTGCCGACTTCGGCAAAGCCGAAGCCGAGGCTAAGCAGCGCGTCAGGCACCTCGGCATTCTTGTCATAGCCTGCGGCCATGCCGAGCGGATTGGGGAAGGCGATGCCACAGAGGCTGAGCTTCAACCTGTCGTCGCGCACCGTCCGCGCGCCGACCGGCAGACCGCAGCGCAGCGCCGCGATCGACATGCCATGCGCCGTTTCCGGATCGAAGGTGAACAGCAGTTTCTGGCCGATGCGATCGAACACGCTCATTCGGCCTCCAGCGCCGGAAACTGGTGTGCGCCATCAGCGCCGAGCGGCAATGGTTTCACCCACAGCACGGCGCTCATATCGAGCACGCCATAGAGATGCGGAAACAGCGCGCCGCCGCGCGAGACCTCGTATTTCAGCGCGTCACCGAGCAGCGCCCCGTCGATGGCGATCAGCAGCAAATCCGTCTGGCCGGCGAAATGCTTCGCCGCCGTCTCCCTGGCCTGATCAGCAGTGGAGAAGTGGATGAAGCCGTCGGCGACGTCGATCGGAGCGCCGGTGAAGCGGCCGTTTTTCTCGGCCGCGCGCCAAAGCGCTTCGGGCGCGATCTTGTAGATAATCTGAGACATGGTTGCGCTATAATCCGAACCGATCATGCGGGGAAGGGCAACTCGTCCGCATTTACGGCGCAAAGCTGTGATAGGTTGCGCACCCTGGCTCGTGGAGGATGGAACATGCGTCTGCAGCACATACTGATCCCCGCCGCACTGGTCTCGCTGGTCGCGGCGTCGGCCTGGTCCGAAGAGACCGACCACTACCGGCTGGAAAAAGCGGCCAACGGCTATGTCCGCATGGACACCCGGACCGGCGCCATGTCGATCTGCGAGGAGCGCTCCGGCCAGCTCGTCTGCAAGATGGCGGCCGACGAACGCGCCGCCTTCCAGGACGAGGTCGAGCGTTTGCAGGCCTCGATGAAGGCCATGGACGAACGCGTCGCCAGGTTGGAGAATTCGCTGTCGGCCCGTCTCGAGTCGAAATTGCCGAGCGAAGAGGATTTCGACAAGACGATGAGCTATATGGAGCGCATGCTGCGTGGCTTCATGGGCATCG
Source organism: Mesorhizobium sp. M0862 (assembly GCF_040319795.1). Taxonomy (NCBI): domain Bacteria; kingdom Pseudomonadati; phylum Pseudomonadota; class Alphaproteobacteria; order Hyphomicrobiales; family Phyllobacteriaceae; genus Mesorhizobium; species Mesorhizobium sp. M0862. The sequence goes on along the minus strand of NZ_JAMYOJ010000003.1, from coordinate 175,239 downwards.
TCAAGGAGATGGACAAGGACAATGGCGACGGCGCCAAGCTCAACTCGCAAAAGACCTGAGCTGCCCGGCGCAAAGTGCCGTCCGGCCATTGCCGCTTGAAAACAAAGCGCTTCGCCGCATAATCGTCCGATCCCGTAAAAGCCGTCAATCGATAACGAAGTTTGGGCAACAACGGGATTTGGGGAGGAACATTTGCCGTCGGGCTACACCTTCGTCATTGCCGACGACCATCCGCTGTTCCGCGGCGCCTTGAAAGAGGCACTTGCCGGCGTCGGCGATGTCGCCGCCATTCACGAGGCCGGCGATTTCGAAAGTGCCAAGGCCCTGGTCGTGGCCAATGAGGATGTCGACCTGGTGCTGCTCGACCTGTCGATGCCGGGCGCCAGCGGCCTGTCCGGTCTGATCGCGCTGCGCGGCATCCACCCGGCGGTGCCGCTGGTGGTGGTGTCGGCCCACGACGACCCGGTGACCATCCGGCGCGCGCTCGATCTCGGCGCATCCGGCTTCATCTCCAAATCGGCCAGCATGGAGGAGATCCGCGGCGCCGTGCAGACGGTGCTGGCCGGCGATATCGCCGCGCCCGTCGGCATCGACCTCGGCGTCGAGCGCGACCCCGAAATATCCGACCTGATCAAGCGGCTGCAGGCGCTGACGCCGCAGCAGACGCGTGTCCTCGGCATGCTGGCCGAAGGCCTGCTCAACAAGCAGATCGCCTACGAACTCAGCGTCTCCGAAGCGACTGTAAAGGCGCATGTCTCGGCCATCCTGCAGAAACTCGGCGTCGACAGCCGCACCCAGGCGGTGATCCAGCTGTCCAAGATCGGCAGCGATCCGTTGCAGCCAGCAGGCTAAAGCTATTCCAGGAAAGTGCGTAGCGCTTTCCCTTGGGAATTGCGCAAAAACAAAGAGATAGGACTCTACTCGGCCGCCGACGCCAGCGGCCTGACCCTGGCCATCATCGAGCGTAGCACGGCCGGCTTCAGCGGCTTGTTGATCACCGGCACGTCAATGGCGGCGGCAGCGGCACGGACCTCGGTGGAGCGGTCGGCGGTGACCAGCACGGCCGGCAGGTCCGAACCATGGATGTCACGCAGGCGCGCGATGATGTCGAGGCCGCTTCTGCCATCGAGATGATAGTCGGCAAGCACGATGTCGGGCCGATGGATGTCGGCCCTGGCGAAATCCTCCGAGCCGGAAAACGTGCCGACGCTGCAGCCCCAGCCTTCGAGCAAAAGCCGCATGCCGTCGAGGATGCGGGCATCGTTGTCGACGCACAGCACATGCAGTCCGGCGAGCGATGCGGTGGCGCGGGCCGGCGCCTTGGGCTCGACCTCGCGCCGCGGCGCTTCAACCGAAGCAACCGGCAGGATGACCGAAAAGCGCGTGCCCTTGCCGGCGTTGGAAAAGATCTGGATCTCAAGCCGCAGCACCCGGGCAATGCGGTCGACGATGGAGAGGCCGAGGCCGAGACCTTCAGCCTCGCGCACGCCTTCGTCGAGCCGGGTGAATTCGTTGAAGACCGTGTTCAGCTTGTCGCCGGCAATGCCGATGCCGGTGTCGATCACCTGGATTTCGGCAAGCTCGCCGCGCCGGCGCACACCGACCAGGATGCGGCCATGGCGCGTGTATTTGATGGCGTTGGAGACCAGGTTCTGGATCAGCCGGCGTAAGAGATTGCGATCTGTCATCACGATGAGCGATGAGGCCATGATCGTCAGATCGAGTTTCTTTTCGGCGGCGAGCGGCTGAAAATCGTTGCCGATCTGGCGCAGCAGCCCGTCCAGCCGGAAGGCGCTGTCATCCGGCTTCATGGCGCCGGCGTCGAGCCGCGAAATGTCCAGCACGGCACCCAGGATCGTCTCGACCGATTCGAGCGAGGATTCGATGTTGACGGCGGCCTTGCCCGCCGGGCCCTTGCCGGCCTTTTCGATCAGCGACGAGCAGTAGAGCCGGGCGGCGTTCAGCGGCTGCAGGATATCGTGGCCAGCGGCGGCGAGGAAGCGCGTCTTGCCCAGATTAGCCTCCTCGGCCAGCATCTGCGCCTGCGCCAGCTCCTCATTGACCCGGGTCAACTCCTCGTTGACTCTAGTCAGTTCGATGGTGCGCGTCTTGACCCGCTGCTCCAGCGATTCATTGGCCCGCTTCAGCGCCAAATCCTGTTCGACGCGTCCTGATATGTCGGCATAGGTGGCGACGATTCCGCCGTCCGGCATCGGGTTTGAGCGCAGTTCGAGGATGCGGCCGCTGGTCTTCAACTCCATCTGCCACGGGCTGACGAAACTGGTCAGCCGGTTGAGCATCGCCACGCGCTGGTCGGCCGGAATATCGCCGCGCTCGGCGAGGTGGCGCAGGATGCGGTCGAGCGAGACGCCGACCTGGCCCATCTCGTCGGGCAGGTCGAACAGCGCGCGATATTGTCTGTTCCAGCAGATCAGACGAAAATCGCGGTCGAATACGGTGATGCCCTGCTCCATCTGGTCGAGCGCGATCTGCAGCAGGTCGCGATTGTGCTGCAGCGCTTCGGTGGCGTCGTCGAGCAGGCGAAAGGCGTCCTTGGACTCGCGGTCGTTGCGGCGAAACAGCAGCGACAGGATCAGCCGCGCCGAAGACGAGCCGACCGCGCTCGCCAGCAGCTGCTCGGAAAAGCGGATGACATCCATGCTGGCCTGCTCATTGCCGTGCAGCGAGACGCCATTGCTTTTCTCGAAGGATTGGAAGGAGCGCTCGGTGCGCTCGACGCCGAGGTAGCGCGAGATGGTGTCTTTCAGCACGTTGACGGTGATGGCGGTGCGGAAGCGGCGCAGGCTGGGCATCGGGCCGGATTCGCGCGGCACGAAGATCGACGCCTGGATCCGCTCCAGCGGCACTGACGCGCGCGACAGCGAGCCGAGCACGAAGAACAGCGTGTTGACCGACAGGCTCCAGAGCACGCCGTGGTTCAACGGTTCGGCGACGGTGCCGAACAGAGCCTGCGGCCGCAGCGCCTCGAAACCGAACAACCCCTGCACGACGATGTCCGCGTCGGCTGCCGAGAGCGACGGCAAAAGCAGCGTATAGCCCCAGACGAGGATGCCGGCGACCATGCCAAGGGCCGCGCCGCGGCCATTGGCGCCGCGCCAGATCAGCCCGCCGATCAGCGCCGGCGCGAATTGGGCGATTGCCGCGAACGACATCAGGCCGATCGACGACAGCCGCGCCGAGTTGGTGCTTTCGCGGTAGTAGAGGAAGGCGATGAACAATAGGATGAAGATGGCGCCGCGCCGCACGTTGAGGATCAGCGTCGACCAATCCTCATTCTCAGAGGTCGTGGTCTTGAGCAGGCGGCGCACGAACAGCGGGATGACGAGGTCGTTGGAGATCATGATCGACAGCGCCACGCTTTCGACGATCACCATGGCGGTCGCCGCCGACAGCCCACCGATGAAGGCGGCCATGGCGAGGAAGTCATGGCCGCCGAACAAGGGCAGCGCCAGCACATAGAGGTCACTGGTGGTTTTGGCGCCGACCAGCGCCAGGCCGGCGAAGGCGATCGGCAGCACGAACAGGTTTATCGCCACGAGATAGAGCGGAAACACCCAGGTCGCGGTGCGCAGTTCGGCCTCGCCGCGGTTCTCGACGATGGTGACGTAGAACTGGCGCGGCAGCATGATGATGGCAAAGCCGCTCAGGCAAGTCAGCACCAGCCAGGTGGCGAGCGAGGTGTTGTAGCCCATGGCTTGCCGCACCTGGCTGTTTTCGGCCAGCTTGTCGATCATGTCGCCCGGGCCACCGAAGATCAGGAAGGTGACCATCAGGCCGATCGCCAGGAAGGCGGCGAGCTTGACCACGGTTTCGACCGCCACCGCCAGCACCAGCCCGTCCTGGTGCTCGGTGGCGTCGGCATGGCGGGTGCCGAACAGCACCGCAAACAGCGCCAAGAGCATGGCCACCACCAGCGAGATGTCGCTGACGAAGGGATCGAAGGAGGGCGGCGATCCCGTATAATGCTCGACCATCAGGCCGACCGAACCGGAGATCGCCTTCAATTGCAGTGCGATATAGGGCACCGCGCCGATGGTGGCGATCAGCGTGGCGATCGCCGAGACGGCAAAGCTCTTGCCGTAGCGCGCGCCGAGGAAGTCGGCGATCGAGGTGATCTTCTCGCTCTTGGCCAGCCGCACGATGCGATTGAGCAGCGGAAAGCCGAACACGAACACCAGCACCGGCCCGGTGTAGATGCCCAAAAATTCGAGGCCGCGCTCGGACGACAGGCCGACCGAGCCGAAGAAGGTCCAGGAGGTGCAGTAGATGGCGAGGCTGAGCGCATAGATGAAGGGCCGGGCGCGGCCGGGTCCCAACGCCGTTGAACGCCGGTCGCCGAGGCTGGCGATGACGAACAGCAGCGTTACATAGGCGACCGCAATGATGACGATGAACCAGCCCTGCACGGCCCGAAAATCCTCCTCGGCCAGCTTTCACCCCGGCCTGCCCAGAGGCAATCACAGCTCTAAGGTCAAGTCCATCGCGGCTTTCGGCGCATGGCCGCGACGCCGCCCTGTCGAACCGTGACCTAAGGTAAGGAGAAAGCGGTGTTTTCCAGCTTTTGCTTCTGTTGCAACCGCAGGTTTTTGTTATGGTGCGCACGGGCCGACGCCGGAGGGACGGCGGCAGCGCGGTCCGTCATGACAAGGAGGGTCGAATGCTGAAAGAATTCCAGGAATTCATTTCCAAAGGAAATGTGATGGACCTTGCGGTCGGCGTCATCATCGGCGCGGCCTTCAGCAAGATCGTCGATTCTCTTGTCAATGACATCATCATGCCTTTCATCGGCGCACTTGGTGGCGTCGACTTTTCCAACTACTTCATAGGCCTCTCATCAACAGTGCATTCGACCAATCTTGCCGACGCGCGTAAGGAAGGCGCGGTGTTCGCCTACGGCAATTTTATCACCGTGGCGCTGAATTTCGTCATCCTGGCTTTCATCATCTTCCTGATGGTCAAGGCCGTGAACAACATGCGCAAGCGGCTCGAGCGGGAGAAGCCGGCCGCACCTGCGGCTCCGCCACCGGCCGACGTCGCTTTGCTCACCGAAATTCGCGATCTCCTCGCCAGGAAATAGACAAGGCCAGATTTCTGGACCAAAACCCCGGTCGTTCGCGGCCGGGGTTTTCTGTTGCCGCATCTGCTAAGAGCATCCGCCAATGCATGTCGCCCATAAGTGCGCAGCGGTTCTGGATAATGACATGCATCAAAGCAGACATCAAAACGGACCTGTTCATGACCCTGATCGATAGCTTGCGCGCCGAAGCGGTGGCCGCCCCCGAAAGCGGCATTGTCGCCGTCGTCAATTACGGCCGTACGCGCGAGGGCATGATCCCGCTCTGGGCCGGTGAAGGCGATTTGCCGACGCCTGCCTTCATTTCGGAAGCCGCCGCCAAGGGGCTCGCCAATGGCGAGACCTTCTACACCTGGCAGAAAGGCATTCCGGAGCTGAGGCAAGCGCTTTCCCGCTACTATGCCAGGCATTTCGGCAAGAGCTTCGCCGAAGAGGAATTCATCGCCACCGGTTCCGGCATGCATGCCATTCAGTTGGCATTAGCCGCGGTCGCCGGCAGCGGCGACGAGGTGGTCTATCTCTCCCCGGCCTGGCCGAATTTCGCCGCCGCCGCCGGTATTTCCGGCGCTACCCCGGTTGCGGTCACGCTCGACCAGTCGGGCAATGGCTGGTCCTGCGATGTCGACAAGATTGCGGCTGCGGTGACGCCGCGCACCAAGGCGCTGTTCGTCAACACGCCATCGAACCCCACCGGCTGGACGGCCGATAAGGAAACGCTGCAGGCGATCCTGAATCTCGCCCGCCAAAAGGGCCTGTGGATCATCGCCGACGAGATCTATTCGCTGTTCCACTACGGCCACGGCCGTGCGCCGTCCTTCCTCGACATTTCGACCGCGGAAGACCGCATCCTGTTCGTCAACTCCTTTTCCAAGAACTGGGCGATGACCGGCTGGCGCGTCGGCTGGATCAAGACCCATCCCGAGCTGCAGCAGGTGTTCGAGAACCTGATCCAGTATTCGACCTCAGGCGTCGCCCAGTTCATGCAGCGCGGCGCCGTCGCGGCGCTGGACCACGGTGATGCCTTCATCGTCGAGCAGGTGGAGCGCGCCAGGAAAGCGCGCGACCTGGTCTGCGATATTCTCGGCGCAACCGGCAAAGCGCGCTTCACCGTGCCGCAAGGCGCGTTCTATTTGTTTTTCACGGTCGACGGCATCACCGATCCGCACCGGGCTGCTTTCGACATCGTCGACAAGGCCAATGTCGGCCTGGCGCCGGGCACCGCCTTCGGCCCTGGCGGAGAGGCGTTTTTGCGCCTGTGCTTCCACCGCCGCCTCGACCAGCTCGAGGAAGCGGCACATCGCTTGGCGGGATGGATGAGGACGGTTTGAGATAAATGGCCGGCGGCTTCAGCCGCCCGACTTCGGCACCAGCAGCGGCACAATCCGGTCGCTCTTGGCGACAGTGGGCCGTCCGGCGGAGCCGTAGGGAATGCCGAGCGCATCCCATGTCTCGATCAGCGCGTCCTGAAGTCCCGCAATCAGCGCATCGGTATGGAACGGCGTCGGGGTGATGCGCAGCCGCTCGGTGCCGCGCGGCACGGTCGGATAGTTGATCGGCTGGATGTAGATGCCGTGTACGCCGAGCAGACGGTCGCTGGCCATCTTGCAGAGTTCGGGGTCACCGACCAGCACCGGCACGATGTGTGTCGGCGATTCCATCACCGGCAGGCCGGCTGCAGACAGAACCTCCTTGGTCCGCGACGCCTGGCGCTGTTGCGCATCGCGCTCGGCTTGCGACCGCTTGAGGTGGCGGATGGACGTGGTGGCGGCGGCGGCGATCGCCGGCGGCAGCGCCGTGGTGAAGATGAAGCCCGGCGCATAGGAGCGCACCGCGTCGATGATGGCGCTGTTGCCGGCGATATAGCCGCCCAGCGTGCCGAACGCCTTGGCCAACGTGCCTTCGATGATATCGATGCGGTCGGCAAGCCCCTCGCGCTCGGTGATGCCGCCGCCGCGCGGTCCGTACATGCCGACGGCATGGACCTCGTCAATATAGGTCATGGCGTTGTAGCGTTCGGCCAGTTCGACGATCTGCTTGATTGGCGCAATGTCGCCGTCCATCGAATAGACGCTCTCGAACACGATCAGCTTGGCGCGTTCGCGGCCCGCCGCCTGTAGCAGGCTTTCGAGATGCGCGACGTCATTGTGACGGAAGATCTTCTTTTCGGCGCCCGAGCGCCGCACGCCTTCGATCATCGAGGCATGGTTGAGCTCGTCCGAAATGATCAGGCAGTTGGGCAAAAGCCGCGCAATGGTCGAGATCGACGCTTCGTTGGAGACGAAGCCGGAGGTGAAGACCAGCGCCGCTTCCTTGTCGTGCAGGTCGGCCAGTTCCAGCTCGAGCTCGACCAACGCGTTCGAGGTGCCGGAAATGTTGCGGGTGCCGCCGGCGCCCGAACCCATCTTGCCGGCCGCGTTCTGGAAAGCGGCGATGACATCGGGGTTCTGGCCCATGCCGAGATAGTCGTTGGAGCACCAGACGGTGATTTCCTCGGCGCGGCCGTTGGAACGCCAGATAGCGCGCGGAAACTTGCCGACAATGCGCTCGAGATCGGCGAAAACCCGGTAGCGCCGCTCGGCGTGGAGCTGGTCGATCGCTTCCTCAAAGAACCGCTGATAGTTCATGTCGCCTTCCCAGTTTTGCGCGGGATCATAATCGTTGGCCCATTCGTCGTCCACCGGGCCGTTTTGGTCAAAATGCCACGCCCCAAGCCTGTTCCTAACGACCCCGGATCGTGGCCTATTCCCTTGATGTGGATCAATTTTGTTTCCGTACGATGCCACAGGCCGGTGAGACTGTTACGGATTTAACATTCAGGCGTTTCTAATGGCCTTGCCGCAGGCTTTCCAGTAAGGCGGTGATTGAGACAGTTTCCGATAAATCATGAGTAAAAGAGGACACGGATGACGGTTTTGGTAACGGGCGGCGCCGGTTATATCGGCAGCCACATGGTCTGGGAACTGCTGGATGCCGGCGAGAGCGTCGTCGTTCTCGACCGCCTTTCCACGGGCTTCGAATGGGCGGTGGCGCCGGAGGCCAAGCTGGTCGTCGGCGATGTCGCCGATAGGGAATTGGTCGGCCAGATCATCCGGGATAACAAGGTCGACGCGATCATCCACTTCGCCGGTTCCATCGTGGTGCCGGAATCGGTTGCCGATCCGCTCGCCTATTACGAGAACAACACCTCCAAGACCCGCACGCTGATCGAAACCGCCGTGCGCGAGGGCGTGCCGCATTTCATCTTCTCCTCGACCGCCGCCGTCTATGGCGGCGCCGGCCTGGAGCCGGTGCGTGAGGATGCCCGCCTGGCGCCGGAATCGCCCTACGGCCTGTCCAAGCTGATGAGCGAATGGATGCTGCGCGATGCAGCGCTTGCGCATCCTTTGCGCTACACGGCGCTGCGCTACTTCAACGTCGCCGGCGCCGATCCCAGGGGCCGGACGGGGCAGTCGACGCCTGGCGCCACGCATCTGATCAAGGTCGCCTGCGAGACCGCGCTCGGCAAACGCCCCTTCATGCAGGTGTTCGGCACCGATTATCCGACGCCGGACGGCACCTGCATGCGCGATTATATCCATGTCAGCGACCTGGCTGCGGCGCACCGGCTGGCGCTGCAGCGCCTGCGCGCCGGCGGCGGCAGCCTCGTCGCCAATTGCGGCTACAGCCACGGCTATTCGGTGCTCGAGGTCATCGACAGCGTGCGGCGCGCCTTCGGCCGGGATTTCGAGGTCAAGATGGGCGACCGGCGCCCCGGCGACGCCGCCGCCGTGGTTGCCAATTCGGACCTTGCACGCGCCGAACTCGGCTGGACCCCGCAACGCGACGACCTCGACCAGATCGTCGCCGATGCACTCGCCTGGGAGCGTATCCTCACCGGCAAGAACTCCGCGCGGGGCTGAGCCGGGCACTTCCGAGGGCTCGCAAGGCGCGCGGCGAAGCGCTATTGAAGCAATGGCGGTGCGGCGTGGAGGCGCTGTGCCGCGAAGAGGGGGTGGCATGAAGATAACGGTGCTTGGAGCCGGCGTTGTCGGTACCGCGGCCGCCTATTATCTGGCCGCCGACGGCCATGAGGTCACCGTGATCGAGCGCCATCCGGCGCCGGCGCGCGGCACCAGCCAGTCCAATGCCGGTCTGGTGTCGCCGGGCGACGCCACCGCCTGGGCCTCGCCGGCGGCGCTGAAGACCTTCCTGCGCGCTCTCTGGAACCATGATCTCGGCATCAAGGTCAGGCTGCGCTTCGACCCCTATTTCCTCGCCTGGAGCCTGCGCTTCCTGCGCCAGTGCACGGTGGAGCGCCTGCGCGCCAACAGCCAGGTCAAACTGCGCCTGGCGCTCTATTCGCGCGACTGCATCAACGCGCTCTCCGACGCCACCGGCATCCACTATGACGAGCGCAAGAAGGGCATTCTTTATTTCTTCCGCTCGCAGCACAGCCTCGACACCGGCACCGACAACTACCAGTTTCTGGCGAAGCATGGCCTGCCGATCGAGATAGTGGGCCGCGACCGGCTGGTCGAACTTGAGCCCGGGCTCGCGGGCGTGAAGGAAAAGATCGCCGGCGGCGTTTATTCGCCGATCGACCAGACCGGGGATTCCAGGATATTCGTCGACGGGCTCGCCGCCTATGCGGCCGAAAAGCTTGGCGTCAGATTCCTGTTCGACACCACGATCGAGGGGCTCGACATAGAGGGCGACTGGGTGCGTGCGGTCATGACATCGGCCGGCCCGGTGACGGGCGACGCCGTCGTCATCGCCATGGGCCCCGAGAGCGGCCTGATCGGTCGCCGCTACGGTATCGACCTGCCCGTCTATCCGGTTAAAGGCTATAGCGCGACCATCCCGCTGGAGGACGAGAGCAAGGGACCGACCATGGGCGGCGCCGACGAGGACCGGCTGGTTGGCTACTCCAGGCTCGGAAACCGCCTGCGCATGTCCTCGACAGCCGAGTTCACCGGCTTCGACCGCAGCTTCAAGCCCAGCGACTTCAAGTCCATGCTGAGCACCGGCAAAGACCTTTTCCCCGGCGCTTTCGACGAGAAGAAGGCGCTGTTGTGGGCAGGTCTGCGGCCGATGATGCCCAACTCGGTGCCGGTCATCGGCAAGGCGAAATACAAGAACCTTTACCTCGACACCGGCCACGGCCATGTCGGCTGGACCATGGCCTGCGGCTCGGGCAAGTTCCTGGCCGACCTCGTCGCCGGCCGCAAGCCGGAGATCGACCCCCAAGGGCTGGTCTACGGGAGCTGAGCGATGTCGGGACCGCAAGTCGCTATCGACCTTGGCCGCATCGAGCGCAACGCCCGCACCATCGTCGAACGCTGCGCATTGTCTGATATCAAGGTATTCGGTGTCACCAAGGGCACATGCGGCATGCCGCAGGTGGCGCGGGCCATGCTGCGCGGCGGTGTTGCCGGCATCGCGGAATCGCGTTTTGAGAACATTCGGCGGCTGCGCGACAGCGGCATCAATGCGCCGGTCATGCTGCTGCGCAGCCCGCCCATGGCGCGCGTCGAGGAGGTCGTGCGCACCGTCGACATCAGCCTGCAGTCGGAACTGACCACCATCCGCGAGATATCGCGCATTGCCGAGCGCATGGGCCGCGTCCACGATATCATGCTGATGATCGATCTCGGCGATCTCCGCGAAGGCATCTGGCCAAGCGACCTGATCCCCACCGTCGAGCAGATCCTGGAATTCAAGGGCGTGCGCATCGCCGGCATCGGCACCAATCTCGGCTGCTTCGGCGCCATAATGCCGACGCCGGAGAACCTTGGCCAACTCGTCGCCCATGCCTACAAGACCGAGCGCCTGTCCGGCAAAAGCCTCGACTTCATTTCCGGCGGCGCCTCGTCGTCGCTGACGCTGCTGCTCGAAGGCAAGCTGCCGCCCGGCATCAACAATCTGCGCGTGGGCGAGGCGATCCTGCAAGGCGGTGTCGAAACCTTTCGCGACGTGCCGTGGCCCGAACTCGAACCCGATGCCTGCCGGCTGACCAGCGACATCATCGAGGTCAAACTCAAGCCTTCGCGGCCGATCGGCACATCCGGCTACGACGCCTTCGGCAACCAGCCGGTCTTCGCCGACGAGGGCGACCGGCTGCGCGCCATCGCCAATATAGGCCGCGAGGACGTGCTGGTCGAAGGGCTGACGCCGATCGCCAAGGGAGTGAGGGTGCTCGGCGCTTCCAGCGACCATCTGCTGCTCGATGTGCAGGATGCCGATCCGCGACCTACCGTCGGCGACCGTGTCGCCTTCCGCATGAAGTATGGCGCCATGCTTCTGGCGATGACCTCGGAATATGTCGAGAAGGCGCCGATGCACGACGTCGCGGATTTCTCCGGCCGCAAGATGGTGTCGATCTCGGCCGAACCGGAAGCCGGCGGGATTATCGCCCGCGAGGGAACCGGCGCGCGTCTGGAGGCGATGAATTTCGACGTGGTCGAACTCGCCGACGTCGAGCGGCCGCCCTCGGGCTTGATCCGGCTCGCTGCCGGCGCCGATCGCCGTATCGCCCACAAGGCGCTGACCGCAACGGCGCGCGCGACGCATTCCTTCGGCCTGATCTGGATCGATTCCATCGCCGCCCTGATGCCCGAGGACGAGGAGGCCAAAGACATGCCTGAAGTCTCGGTGCTGGCCCGCGCGCTCGGCCTCGATCACAAGCCCTGCGCACTGCAGCCGCAGCTGTCGCCGGAAAATGTCGTCATCGTCGGCCTGCGCCATGCCGATCCGGCGGAGGCAAGGGTGCTCAAGGATTCGCGTGTCTCGGCCTTCACCATGACCGACATCGACGCCATGGGCATGCGCGACCTCATGCACGAGGCGATCCGCATCGCCACCTCGGGCACGCAAGGCTTCCATCTCAGCTATTCGCCGACGGCGACCGAATTTACCGGCTGGGCTGCGGGCTCGGGCGGGCTGACGGTGCGCGAGACGCATCAGGCAATGGAGGCGATCTCGCTGTCCGGCGGTCTGCTGTCGATGGATGTTTCCGGGCTGACCGCCGGTCTGGAGCCGCGGATCGGCGCCGACGCCGTCAACTTCGTCATGTCGGCCTTTGGCAAGCGGATTTTGTGATCAGCCTTGCGCGTCGACTGCCGCGCGCCACGCGGTGACATAGGCCGCCCAGACCGGGTCGGTCTGCGGCTCAATTCTTTCGCCCTTGCCGTGCGTCACTGACTGATGGGATGCGAGCAGTGCCGCGCCGATGCTGGTGCCGGTGGCCGCCTCGGAGGCGATGACGATGCGCGCGGTCGCTGCCGCCAGCATGCCGACAAAGAGCCGGTTGCGGGCAAACGGTCCTTCCACGGTGGTCGGGCCGTCGGCGCCGATCAGCTCAAGGCAGGTCGCCGTCATCAGCGCCAGATAGAAGGAGATGGCGGCGAACCGCTCGCCTTTGCTGATGCCCTCGGCACCAAGCCATGCCGCGGCATGGTGCGGGAACGGTCCCGATCCCTGCTGGGTAGAAGGCAAAAGCAGCATCTTTTTTGTCAGAACGGCCAGCACCTCGCTGCCGCTGCAGTCCTGCGGCTTGTCCTTGGTCAGCTGGGAAAACTCACGGCCACCCATGAAACGCGCCGAGGGCACGGGGTCGCCCAGCGCGCTGACATTGACCAGCGTGTCGCGCGCAGCATCGAGCGCAATCTCTCTGCCGCCGACCGCCATCGATACCACCCAGGTGCCGGTCGAGACGACCGAGAAGGGCGGCTCGTCGGACAGAAGATGCGGCAATAGGGAGGCGTTGGAATCGTGCAGTCCGCAGAAAACCGGGGTCTGCGGATCGAGCCCGGTGCGCGCGGCAAGCGCCGGCAGGATCGGGCCGAGCTGGTCCCTGGCCGGCCGCACGGGCGCCATCAGCCTGCGCCAATCCAGTCTGTCGACCATCGAGGAAAAGTCCGCCTCCCAAGGGCTCCACAGATCGGTGTGGCAGCCGAGCGAGGTCACCTCGTTGGCGGCAACGCCGGTCAGGCGCAAGGCCCAGTATTGCGGATACATCAGCATCGCGGCGACCCTGGCGAACTCGACCGTAAAACGCTTCTGCTGCCAGAATAACTGCGCGCCGAGATTGAGACCGACCGGCAGGCGCGGTGTACCGGTTTCGGCGAAGGGCGGACGAACAGCATCATACTCAGCCGCCAACCTGTCGGGGCCATCGAACTCATAGTCTAGGACAGGCAGCACCAGCTCGCCCGAGGCGTCGACCAGCACGCCGGTCGCACCATGCGTGGTGATCGAAATCGCGTCGATACGCTGTTCGCGGTCGAGGCTGGCAAGGCTGTTGAGGATAAACGTCCACAGCGCCTCGACATCGTGATGCGGATAGGGCGCTTGTCGCAGCGGCGCGTTCGCCATGCGGCGCAACCCCACCTCGCTCAGCGTGACGAGATCGACCAGCGCCACCTTGGCGTTGGTCTTGCCGATGTCGATGACGGCGATGTGGCGCAGCGCACTCATGCCATATGGAACATTGTTTCCAGGGGGATGGCCACCGGTTGGTTGTCCGGCCTGGTCTCCATGATGTCGGCCATGTGCGCCCACCAGCGCTGCATCACCGGGTGCTTCGGCAGGTCGGCCATGCCATGGTCGTCGCGCCGCCACAGCACGCCGAACAGGATGTTGGTGTCTTCATCGAGATGGATCGAATAATCGGCGACGCCGGCCTCTCTCAGCAGCGCCACCAGCGACGGCCAGATCTCATCGTGGCGCTTTTTGTACTCGGCTTTCATGCCGGGTTTGAGCTGCATCTTGAAGGCGTATTTCTCAGGCATCAGCCGTTACCACGCAGCCGCCGCCAGACGATCGGCAGCGCGATGACGACGATCAAGAGCAGGCCGATGAAGATCGACATGACGATGCCGGGCACGTTGAGCAGGCCGAGGCCGAAGGTCACCAGCCCCATGATGAAGGCGGCGAGCACGACGCCTAAAATGCTGCCGGAGCCGCCCAGAATGCTGACGCCGCCGAGCACCACCATGGTGATGACTTCGAGCTCGTAACCCTGCGCGATGGACGGTCGCGTCGAGCCGAGCCGCGAGGTGATCAGCACCGAGGCGATGCCGGCCATCAGCCCTGTCAGGCAAAACAGGATGAATTTGATGCGGCCGACACGAACGCCGGAAAACTGTGCCGCGACCGGATTGTTGCCGATGGCAAAGACACGGCGGCCGAAGCTGGTGCGATGCAGCAGGAACCAGTAGGCGACGGCCGCGATGAGGAAGAGCACCAGTTCGAACGACACCACCCACCAGACATAGCCCTGGCCGAAGAAAGCAAAACTCTCGGGATAGCCCTTGTAGGCCTGGTCACCGAGGATGATGAAGGCAATGCCGCGAAACAGGCTCATCGTGCCGATGGTAACGACGATGGACGGCAGGCCGAGCCTCGTCACCAACAGGCCGTTGAAGGCGCCGCAACCGAGCCCGACGACGATGCCGATAGCCACCAGCACCGGCGTGTCGGCGCCGGCCTGTACCGCCATGCCCATCATGGTCGAGGCGAGCGCGATGATGGCGGCGACCGACAGGTCGATCTCGCCCGAAATGATCAGCAGCGCCATGGCGAAGGCGATCAGGCCTTTCTCGGTGAAATTGAAGGTCAGGTCCGACAGCGAATAGGCATCGAGGAAATAGGGCGATGCGAAACTGTTGATGGCGAAGATGGCGACCGCCACGACGACCAGCAGCGCTTCCCAGGAAAAGATCGCTGAAGAGAGCGGCTTGTCGAGCCGGTCTGGAATGTGGCGCGGGGCGGGGGTGTCGGTCATGCCGCCTCCGCCTTCCTCAGAATGATCCGCCCCTGCTGGCGTTCGCCGCGCGCGTTGAGCACGACGGCCAGGATGATGGCGCTGCCTGAAATCGCCATCTGCCAGAAGGGCGAGATGTTGATCACCGGCAGTGCGTTGGAGATGATGCCGAGGAACAGCGCCCCTAACACCGCGCCCCCGACCGAGCCGATGCCGCCGGCAATCGAAATGCCGCCGATGACGCAGGCGGCGATGATATTGAGTTCATAGCCATTGGCGACCTCGACCGAGGCGATGACATAACGAGAAATCCAGAGATAACCGGCGAGCCCGCCGATCATGCCGGAAATGCAGAAGACGATGAATTTGGTTCGGCCGACATCGATGCCGGCATAGACCGACGCCGTCGGGTTGACGCCGATGGCATAGATCGAACGGCCAAGCGCGGTTCGCGTCATCACCACGAAGAACAGCGCGATGACCAGTATGGCGATCCAGGACAGAACCGGAATGCCCAGGAAAGCTGCGCGCTGGAAGCCGATGAAGTCCGGGCTCATCTTGTCGGCATTGACCCAGGCGCCGCCGGAGAGGACGAAGGTGGCGCCGCGATAGATGGTGAGCGTGCCCAATGTCACCACGATCGAAGGGATGTTCAGCCGCCACACCAGCAGGCCGTTGATGGCGCCGAGCACCAGTCCGACGGCCAGCGCAATGACGATCAGCAGCGGGATCGGGATCGCCGGATGCGCGGCGTTCAGCATCGCCACCACCATGCCGGTGAAGCACAGGTTGGAGGCCATCGACAGGTCGATCGAGCGGGTCAGGATGACGACCATCTGTCCCAGCGCCAGGATCATCAGGATCGAGGTGTCGTTGAACACCTGGGCGAGATTGCCGGGGTCGGCAAAGGCCGGGAAGCGCGTCGAGATCAGAGCAATCAAAACGACGATCGCCGCTGCCAGCCAGATCTCGCGGAATTTCAGGAGAGCCTTCATGCCGCGATCCCCGCTGCCGTCCGGACCAGCGTTTCGGCGTCCAGCCCCTTATTATCGTAGACCGCCGCAACCAGCCCTTCGCGCATGACGACGACGCGGTCGGACATGCCCAGAATCTCCGGCAGTTCCGACGACACCATGATCACCGACAGGCCCTGCGCGACGAGCTCCGCCATGAAGCCGTGCACGGCGGCCTTGGAGCCGATGTCGATGCCCTTGGTCGGCTCGTCCAGGATGATCACCTTGGGCGCTGTCGCCAGCCATTTGGCGATGACGATCTTCTGCTGGTTGCCGCCCGACAGCGTGCCGACATCCTGGCTCAGCGACGAGGCGCGCAGGTCTAGCCGCTCGGTGTAGGAGCGGGCGAGCGCGAATTCTTCCGACAATCGCAGCAGGCCGGATTTGGAGGTGCGCTTGAGCGAGGGAAGCGAGACGTTTTGGAAGATCGGCAGGCCGATCACCACGCCCTGCTTGCCGCGTTCCTCCGGCACGTAGACGATGCCGGCTTCGATGGAATCCGCCGCCGATTTCGGCGTGATCACCTTACCTTCCAGCGTTATCGTGCCGCCCGATATGCGGGTGATGCCTGAAACCGCCTGCATCACCTCTGACCGCCCGGCGCCGACAAGGCCGTAGAAACCGAGGATCTCGCCCTTGTGCAGTTCGAAGCCGATGTCGTTGAATTCGGTCGGGTGCGAAAGGCGAGCGACCGACAGCACCGGCGCGCCGATCTCGGCCTTGCGTTGCGGAAAGATGTGATCGACCGAGCGGCCGACCATCATGCGCACGATCTGGCTCTGGCCGGTATCCTTGATAAGGCCCTCGCCAACCATCTCGCCGTCGCGGAACACGGTGTAGCGATCGGCGATCCGATAGATCTCGTCGAACTTGTGGCTGATGAACAGGATCGCCTTGCCTTCCTCCTTGAGGAATTCGATCAGCAGGAAAAGCTCCTCGATCTCCTTCATCGAAAGGGCTGCGGTCGGCTCATCCATGATGACGATCTGCGCATCGATCGACATCGCGCGAGCAACCGCTACCAGATGCTTGTTGGCGATGCCGAGGTCTTTCAGCCGCGCATCGGCGTCGATATGGCCGGCATGCATGGTGTCGAGCACTTCGCGCGCGTGTTTTCGCATGGTGCGCCAGTCGATGGTGCCTAGCCGCGTGCGCGGCGCATGGCCGAGAAAAATGTTTTCGGCGACGCTCAGATCGTCGAACAGCACGGTTTCCTGATGAATGGCAGTGACGCCGTGGCCGAAGGCGGCATCCGCGCTGGGCAGGGTGACGGCCTGGCCGTCAATGCTGATCGTGCCGGCGTCGGGCTGGTAGATGCCGGTCATGATCTTGACCAGCGTCGACTTGCCGGCACCGTTTTCACCGATCAGCGCCGTAACCTGGCCGGGGTAAAGCGACAGGCTGACATTGTGCAGCGCGCGCACGCCGGGAAAGCTTTTGGAAACGCCGGACAGCGTCAGGCGCGGGGCAGGACCCGTGGGCTCCTCCTTCGCAATGCCGTGCTGGGCTGTCGTGTCCATATCCGTATCAAGCCCTGAAACAAGGTCCGTTTAAAGTCGCGGCGGGATTTTGGGTCCCGCCGCGCTTGGTCCGAGACGTCCGAGATCAATAGATCTTGGAGAACTTTTCGATGTTGGACTTGTCGAACTGGAAGGGCGGAGCCATCGCAGCCGAGTTGCTGTCATCGAGCGTGACCTTGCCGACGCGGCCGATCGACAGCGTTGCGCCCGGCTTTGCCTCTTCCTTCTTCACCGCCAGATCATGAGCGAGGTAGACGGCGGAGTAGCCGAGGTCGATCGGATTCCAGAGGGCAACCGCATGGCTGGAACCGTTGTCGATGAACTTCTTGAACTCCGACGGCAGCGCCAGACCCGTGACATTGACCTTGCCGATCAGATTCGCGTCGGTGACGACCTGGGCAGCGGCAACGACGCCGACGGTGGTCGGCGCGATGATCGCCTTGAGGTTCGGATAGGATTTCAGCAGGCCCTTGGCTTCGTCGGTGCTCTTGGCCGAATCGTCATCGCCATAGACGGTGGCGACGAGTTTGATCTTGGGGAATTTCTCCGGCAGGATCTTCTTGGCCGCGTCGATCCAGGCGTTCTGGTTGGTCGCGGTCGACGAAGCCGACAGAATGGCGACTTCGCCGCCTTCCGGCAGATAGTCGGCGGCCAGCTTGATGATGGTCTCGCCGATCAGGCCGGTGTCGGACGGGTTGAGATGCAGCTGGCGGCCTTCCTTGGCGACGCCCGAATCCCACGAGATGACGGTGATGCCGCGCTCCATGGCCTTCTTCAGCACCGGCACCAGCGCGTCAGCGTCATTGGCCGAAATCGCAATCGCGTTGACCTTCTGCGCGATCAGCGAATTGACCACTTCGATCTGCGCTTCGGCGGTCGCCTTGGTCGGGCCGGTGTAGATGATGTCGACATCGCCGAGTTCCTTGGCCGCCTCTTCGGCGCCCTTGTTGGCGGCGTCGAAGAAGCCGTTGCCGAGCGACTTCACCACCAGCGCGATCTTGACGTTCTCGGCATAAGCGGCATTCACGAACATGGCGGCCGAGAACGCGGCCGTCACCATCAATTTCTTCAGAAAGCTCATCGTATTTCCTCCCTTGAGCGTTGCATTCCATCGTCGCTGCGGTTGGCCTCAGGCCTGCAGCGAGGATTCTTCCTTTGCCGACTTGCGGGCGACGATCAGCGTCACACCCGCGGCCTCCAGCATGTTGGCTTCGCGATCCTCGATGCCGTCATCGGTAATGACGGCGGCGATGCGCTTCAGCCCGCACAGGATCAGGCTCGAGCGCTGGCGGAATTTCGATGAGTCGACCAGCACCACCAGTTCGTCGGCCTGGTCGATCAGTTTCTGCTCCGCCTGGATCAGCAGCGGGTCGCCTTCCATCAGGCCAAGTGGCCCCAGCCCTTGAGCGCCCATGAACATGCGGCGCGCGTAGAAATTGCGCGTCACGTCATTGTCGAAGGGCGAGAGGATGATGTTCTGCTCGCGGTAGATGGTGCCGCCCGACAGCATGACGGTGTTCTTCGAATGCTTGAGCAGGTGCTCGGCGATGGGGAACGAATTGGTGAAGATCGGCATGCGGCGTCCGGTCAGGAAATGCACCATCTGGAAGGTGGTGGTGCCGCCATTGATGATGATCGGCTCGCCGTCCTTGCACAACTCCACCGCTTCGCGCGCAATCGCGCGCTTCTGCGAAGCATTGAGCGTTTCGTTGACGGAAAAGGGCCGGCCGGCGAGGCCGATGAACTGCGGTGGCGAGATCGCTTCGGCGCCGCCCCGCACGCGGCGCAGGCGCTTTTGCACATGAAGAGCCGCGATATCGCGCCGGATCGTCGCCTCGGAGGAGTCCGTCAGGTCGACCATCTCCTGCACCGTCACCACAGGCTTTTCCTGGACGGCGGACAGAATGATCCTGTGGCGCTCTTTTTCGTGCATGGTTCCTCCCTGCATGGTCATGAGGCACTAGAAAACCACCAGTGTCAATCATTTCCGCTCATATAATTTCATTGTGCAGTGCAATATGATCGATCTTGATCGTTTATGATTGACAACCGAGATGCTTGCGTAGACATTTCCGGCAAAATGGACCGCGCCTTTTGCGTCCCAGGGAGGATAATCATGCTCGACAAGCGCTCCGGCTCGCGCCTTGCCAACCTTTGGGACGATGCGAAAGCCAAGGGGCTGAGCGAGCCTGAGCTTCTGGTCTATCGCTCCAACACGCTCGGCTCCGACAAGCGTGTCACCAATTATGGCGGCGGCAACACCTCGTCCAAGATCCGGCAGAAGGACCCGCTCTCCGGCGCCGAAGTCGAAGTGCTATGGGTCAAGGGCTCGGGCGGCGACAGCGCCTCGATCAAGCTGGACGGTTTCGCCACGCTTTACATGGACAAACTGCAGGCGCTGAAAGGCCTTTATCGCGGCGTCGCGCATGAGGACGAGATGGTGGGCTATCTTCCCCACTGCACCTTCAACCTTAATCCACGCGCGGCCTCGATCGACACGCCGCTGCACGCCTATGTGCCGAAGGCGTTCGTCGATCACATGCATCCCGATGCCATTATCGCGATTGCCGCGGCCAAGGATTCCAAGGCGCTGACCAAGGAAATCTTCGGCGACGCCATCGGCTGGCTGCCATGGAAGCGGCCGGGCTTCGAACTTGGCCTGTGGCTTGAGAAATTCTGCGTCGAACACCCCGAGGCCAAGGGCGTCATCCTCGAAAGCCACGGCTTGTTCACCTGGGGCGACACACCCAAGGAGTGCTACGAAACGACCATTTCGGTCATCAACCAGGCGATCGAATGGTTCGAGCGCCGCTCCGAGGGTTTCGCCATCTTCGGCGGCGAAGTCGTCAAATCGCTAGACGCCGCTGAGCGCCGCGCCATCGCGGCGAGACTGATGCCGAGGATCCGCGGCCTGATTTCGGAGAAGAGCCACAAGCTCGGCCATTTCGACGATTCCGCCGCCGTGCTCGAATTCGTCAACTCCAGGGATTTGCGCCCGCTGGCGGCACTCGGTACCTCATGCCCGGATCATTTCCTGCGCACAAAAATCCGCCCGCTGGTTATCGAGTTCGACCCAGCGAAGCCCGACGTCGAAGCCGTGATTGCGCGCCTCGCCGACGATATCGCTGAGTACCGTGTCGGCTACCAGGCCTATTACGACAGCTGCAAGCATCCGGACTCGCCCCCGATCCGCGATCCCAACGCCGTGGTCTACCTGATGCCCGGCGTCGGCATGTTCACCTTCGCCGGCGACAAGGCCACCGCCCGCATCTCTGGCGAATTCTACGTCAACGCCATCAACGTCATGCGCGGCGCCTCGACCGTTTCGTCCTATGTCGGCCTGCCGGCGCAGGAGGCCTTCGACATCGAATACTGGCTGCTCGAGGATTTGAAGCTGCAGCGCATGCCGAAGCCGAAGTCGCTCGCCGGCCAAATCGCGCTGGTCACCGGCGGCGCCGGCGGCATCGGCCGCGCCACCGCCAGCCGGCTGCTGCGCGAAGGCGCCTGCGTCGTGCTGGCCGATATCGACGAGGCCGCACTTGCCAGCGCCAATGACGAACTGGCGAAAGCCTATGGCAAGGACTTCGTCCGGCCGGTGCTGATCAACGTCACCGCGGAGGAGCAGGTGATTTCCGGCTTCGCCCAGACAGCCGTCGAGTTCGGCGGCATTGATATTCTCGTCTCCAACGCAGGCCTCGCCTCCTCGGCGCCGATCGAGGAGACGACGCTGGCGCTGTGGAACAAGAACATGGACATATTGTCGACCGGCTATTTCCTGGTCTCGCGCGAAGCCTTCCGGCTGTTTCGCGCCCAGAAGATCGGCGGCAATGTCGTCTTCGTCGCCTCCAAGAACGGCCTTGCCGCGTCACCCAACGCCGCCGCCTATTGCACCGCCAAGGCGGCCGAAATCCATCTCGCCCGCTGCCTGGCGCTGGAAGGCGCGGAAGCCCAGATCCGCGTCAACGTCGTCAATCCGGACGCCGTGTTGCGCGGTTCGAAGATCTGGACCGGCGAGTGGAAGGAACAGCGCGCCGCCGCCTACAAGATGTCGACCGACGATCTGGAAGAACACTACCGCTCGCGCTCGATGCTGAAGCGCTCGGTGTTTCCGGAAGACATTGCCGAAGCGATTTATTTCCTGGCGTCCGACATGTCGGCCAAATCCACCGGCAACATCATCAACGTCGACGCCGGCAACGCGCAGAGCTTTACGCGCTGAGTTAAGGGCGGAGCGCTTCTCTTCTCCCCGTCACTATACGGGGAGAAGGTGGCCCGAAGGGCCGGATGAGGGGCAGCGCTGACTGAACGCATTGGGAGGAATAGCACTTGTCCGGAACCATCATCGCCGCCGATCTCGTCTCCAGCCACAACGCCCAGCGCAAACCCGACCTCGAACGCGACTACGCCTCGCTCGGGGAACGCCTCGACCGTCGCGGCATCGCCATCGACGCCATCCGCGGCAAGGTCGAGAAATTCGCCGTCGCCATTCCGTCCTGGGGCGTCGGCACCGGCGGCACACGCTTTGCCCGCTTTCCCGGCGCCGGCGAGCCGCGCGACATTTTCGACAAGATCGAGGACTGCGCCGTCATCAGCCAACTGACGCAGGCGACACCGACGGTCTCGTTGCACATCCCGTGGGACAAGGCCGATCCGAACCGGCTGAAGCAGGCCGCCTCGCGCTTCGGCCTCGGCTTCGACGCCATGAACTCCAACACCTTTTCGGATGCCAGGGATCAGACGCTCTCCTACAAATTCGGCTCGCTTTCGCATGCCGATGCCGGCACGCGCCGCCAGGCCGTCGAGCATAATCTCGAATGCATCGAGATCGGCAAGACGCTGGGGTCCAGGGCGCTGACAGTGTGGATCGGCGACGGCTCGAATTTCCCCGGCCAGGTCAATTTCGCCAAAGCCTTCGAGCGCTATCTCGACGCCATGAAGGAGATCTATGCCGGACTGCCCGCCGACTGGAAACTGTTCACCGAACACAAAATGTACGAGCCGGCTTTCTACTCCACGGTCGTGCAGGACTGGGGCACCAATTACATGATCGCCAAGGAGCTGGGCGACAAGGCGTTCTGCCTGGTCGACCTGGGCCACCATGCGCCCAATGTCAACATCGAGATGATCGTGTCGCGGCTGATCCAGTTCAAGAAACTGGGCGGCTTCCATTTCAACGATTCGAAGTATGGCGACGACGATCTCGATGCCGGCTCGATCGATCCCTATCGGCTGTTCCTGGTCTTCAACGAACTGGTTGATGCAGAGCTTTCCGGCGCCGAGGGTTTCGATCCCGCCCACATGCTCGACCAGAGCCACAACGTCACCGACCCGATCGAAAGCCTGATGCTGTCGGCCCTCGAGGTGCAGCGCGCCTATGCGCAGGCGCTGCTGGTCGACCGCAAGGCGCTCGAGGGTTTCCAGGACGGCAATGATGCGCTGATGGCGACGCAGACGCTGAAAGCTGCCTACCGCACCGATGTCGAGCCGATCCTTGCCATGGCGCGGCTGAACACAGGCGGCGCCATCGATCCAGTCGCCGCATATCGCGCGGCGGGCTACCGGGCGAAGGTCGCGACGGAACGGCCGGCGGTTGTGGGCGGTTCAGGCGGGATTGTTTGAGATTGGCTAATCTCCACCACAGGGGGGAGATCAGCTTGCCTCCGCCGGCAGGCGAACACCAATATGTGTTCGCTCATATTGATGATGGACTCGGCCGCTCCATGTAGCTCTTCTAGGCACACCGCACTTGGAGCACCGCCATGCCCTTGACCCGCCGGACGCTGATTGGCGTCACCCTTTCGCTCGCAATTGCGCTCGCGCCATCCGGCGCGCTCCATGCCGCCTCGCCTCAACCGGCGAAGGGCGAGCACGGCATGGTCGTCACCGCCCAGCATCTGGCGTCGGAAGCCGGCGTCGAGGTGCTGAAGAAGGGCGGCAATGCCGTCGATGCGGCGGTCGCCGTCGGCTATGCGCTCGCCGTCGTCTACCCTAATGCCGGCAATATCGGCGGTGGCGGGTTCATGACCATCCGCTTCAAGGACGGCAAATCGACCTTCCTCGATTTCCGCGAGCGCGCGCCGCTGGCGGCAACCAAGATCATGTATCTCGACAAGGACGGCAATCCGGTGAAGGGCGCCAGCCTTGATGGCTACCTTGCGGTCGGCGTACCGGGTTCCGTGGCAGGGTTCGAGATGGCTCGTGAAAAATATGGCACGCTGCCACGCCAGGATTTGATGGCGCCGGCAATTGCCTATGCCAAGGATGGCTTCATCCTCGACCAGGGCGACGCTGCTTCATTCGCAAGCAATGCCGCACGGCTGGCGAAGGACCCCGCCGCCGCCGCCATCTTCCTGAAGCCGGACGGCAAACCCTATGGCGCCGGCGAGCGTCTCCTCCAGCCCGATCTTGCAGCCTCGCTCGCCGCCATCTCCGAAAAAGGCGCCGACGCCTTCTACAAAGGCGCCATCGCCGACGCCATCGTCAAGGCGAGCGGCGCCAGGGGCGGCATTCTGGCCAAGGCAGACTTCGAGCAATATAAGGTACGCGAGCTGCAACCGGTGAGCTGCACCTATCGCGGCTATGAGATCACGTCCTCGCCGCCGCCAAGCTCCGGCGGCGTTATCATCTGCGAAATCCTCAACGTGCTGGAGGGCTACCCGCTGTCCTATCTCGGCGCCGGCTCGGCCGAGACGGTACATGTCATGGTCGAGGCGATGCGTTACGCCTATGTGGACCGCAACTCGGCGCTCGGCGATCCCGATTTCGTCGACAATCCGGTCTCGAAACTGCTCGACAAGGGTTACGCCAAGGAGATCCGCGACAAGATCGACCCGTTCCGCGCCGGCGTCTCGCAGGATTTGATGCCGAAGGGCTTCGGCGAGTCGAAGGAAACGACGCACTATTCAATCATCGACGATGACGGCAATGCGGTCGCGGTCACCTATACGCTGAACGGTTCGTTCGGCGCCGGCGTGGTCGCCGACGGCACCGGCATCCTGCTCAACAACGAGATGGATGATTTCACCCAGAAGCCCGGCGTGCCCAACCTCTACGGTCTCGTCCAGGGAGAGGCGAATGCCATCCAGCCGAAGAAGACGCCGCTGTCTTCGATGAGCCCGACCATCGTCGCCAAGGACGGCAAGCCGTTCATGGTTATCGGCAGCCCCGGCGGCTCGCGCATCATCACCATCACGCTGGAAGCCATCGTCAACGTCATCGACCACGGCATGAACATCCAGGAGGCGATCGACGCATCGCGCATCCACCATCAATGGCTGCCCGACACGATCTATGTCGAACCGTTCGGCCTGTCGCCCGACACTGAAAAACTGCTGGCCGGCATGGGCTACCACCTCGATCTCGCGGATTCTACCTGGGGTCAGGCGGCCGGCATTCTTGTCGGCGGCAAGAGCCTGGCGGAAATCGAGAAGGGCGGCGGCGCCCGCTACAACGGCGCCATCGACAGCCGCGCCGCATCCGGCGAGGCGATTGGCTACTGATCAAAACAAGAGATTGATCAGAGGACGAGCGTAAGCGTCGACCCGACGAGCATCAGCGCCGCGATCACGACGAACGCCGCGTAGATGCGGGGACGGTCGAGGAGCAGCGCATTGCCCGATATCCAGGCCGCGGTTGCGCCGCCAAGCGCAAACAGGAAGCCGTTCCGGTGACCAAAGGTCATGGAAGCGGCCATCAGCCCGCCAATGATCAGCGCGCCGAAGACGATGATCACGGCAACGGCGTATTTCTCGAAGTCGTTGCCGCCGCCCATGGCCGGGCCGATCGCGTTCAAATTCGTCAGATCGTCCGGATCGAACGGGTTGGTCGATCCATATTCATCTTGACCGACAGGTTCTCGCATCATTCATTCTCCGCTGACCGGCAACAAATCATCAACATCCGCCAAGCGCAACCGGATCGCGCCTTGCCGAAGGCCACCGATGCGGTCTTCAACACTTTCTGATGCCGACTTGCCACGGTTTTTTTGCGCCGGTTCACAAAATCTACCCTGCTTTGGTTCCACACGCCTGAATTGCCTGGAAAATGAATTACCTGGAAAAATCGCTGCGCACGATGCCGTGCCGCTGCAGCTTGTCGTAGAAGGTCTTGCGCGGAATGCCGAGCGCTTCGATCGTGCGCCGGACATCGCCGTCATTGCGGCCAAGTGCCTCGCGGATGACATCGGCCTCATAGCGTTCCAGCCGTTCCGGCAATGAACTGGCGTCATCCGGCTCCGCCGATGCGGAAGGTGGCGCTTGCGCCGCTTCCTCCAGTCCAAGCACGAAACGCTCGGCGAAATGCGCGAGTTCACGCACATTGCCCGGCCAGTCGTGCTGGCTCAGGTGGCGGTGCACTGAGGCAGGCACGGCTGGCATTTGCCGGCGGAAGCGGGCGGCTGCACGCTCGGCGAAGTAGAAGAACAGCAGGGCGACGTCGTCGCGGCGTTCGCGCAGCGGCGGGATCGAGATCGTCACCACATTGAGCCGGTAGTAGAGATCCTCGCGGAAGGCGCCGCGCCGGCTGGCATCGCCGAGATCGACCTTGGCGGCGGCGACGACGCGCAGGTCGACCGGCCGGATTTCATTGGTGCCGAGCGGCGTCACCTCGCGCATTTCCAGCACCCGCAGCATCTGCACCTGGGTCGAGGCCGGCATGCTTTCGATCTCGTCGAGAAACAGCGTGCCGCCGCTCGAATGCTCGATGCGGCCGATGCGCTTCTTCTGTGCGCCGGTGAAGGCGCCGGCCTCATGGCCGAACAGTTCGCTTTCGATCACCGTATCCGGCAGCGTGCCGCAATTCAGCGCCACGAAATTGCCCTTGGCGCGGCGGCTCCAGCGATGCAGCAGGCCCGCCACCACCTCCTTGCCTGAGCCGGTCTCGCCGGTCACCAGAACGTCGACATCGGTATCGGCGATTTGCCGCAGCGTCCGGCGCAATCGCTCCATCGCCAGCGTCTGCCCGATCAGCGGCAGGCCGTCCTGCGCCTGTTCGGCGCTTTCGCGCAAGGCGCGGTTCTCCATCACCAGCCGGCGCTTTTCCGCCGCCCGTGCCACACTTTGCGCCAGCCGGTCGGCGGCGAAAGGCTTGGTGATGAAGTCGTAGGCGCCATCCTTGATCGCCTTGACCGCAACCGCGATGTCGCCATGCCCGGTGACCAGGATTACCGGAATGTCGGCATCAAGCTGCAAGACGCGGTCGAAGAGCTGCAGGCCGTCAATGCCGGGCATGCGGATGTCGGACACCACCACGCCGGGAAAATTGGCGTCGAGCCCGGCCAGCGCCTCGTTCGCCACCGCAAAGGCCGAGACGGAAAAACCAGCGAGTTCCAGCGTCTGCCGCGTGGCCCTCCGCAATTCGCTATCGTCGTCGATCAATACGACCGGTGCGGTGTCCATCATGCTGCCCTGGCGAGGTGAATGGTAAAGCGCGTGCCGGCCTGGTCGCTCGCCACCTCGATGCGTCCGCCATAGTCGGCGACGATGTCCTGCGAGATGACGAGGCCGAGCCCGAGGCCTTTTTCCTTCGAGGTGTTGAACGGCGTGAACAATGACTTGAGGATGGCAGGCGAAATGCCCGGCCCATTGTCGGCGACGGCAAGCGCCACGCCGTCGGCCGTCTCCTGGGCCGACACCTGCACCCTGGCGCCGTCGCGCCCGTCCAGCGCTTCCAGCGCATTCTGGAACAGGTTGATCAGCACCTGTTCGAGCCGCAGCCGGTTGCCCATCACCTTGAGCGTTACCGGCGGAAGCGTGATATCGAGTGCGTCCAGCCGACCGGCAAAGCGGCTTCTGAGCAGCACCACGGCGCCCTCGATGACGCCGCGCAATTCGACCGGTTCGGCTGCCGTGCGCCCCTTGCGGGCAAAGACCTTCAACTCTTCGGTGATGCCGCCGATGCGCTCGGTCAGCGCGGCAATCGCGCCAAGGTTCTCCTCGGCCGAGGCGGTCTGCTTGCGCTCCAGGAACACACGCGCATTGTCGGCATAGGCGCGGATCGTCGCCACCGGCTGGTTGATCTCATGCGCGACCCCGGCGGCAACCTGGCCGAGGGTAGCAAGACGGTTGGCCTGCACCAATTCCTGCTGCATGACCTGCAGCTTGGCTTCGGTGCTGCGGTGATCGGTGATCTCGGCCTGCAGCCGGTCGCGCGCCAGGCTGAGGTCATGCGTACGCTCGACGACGCGGCGCTCAAGCTCGATGCGCGCTGCCTGTTCGGCAGCGATGCGCATCTGCGCCGACTGACGGCGCCACAGGAGATAGCCGGCCAGCGCCAGCAACGGCACCACGACGCCCAGCGCCAGCAGCCGCATCTCACGCACCGCAGCCGCGATCGGCGCTTCGACCGGCACGAGATAATCGAGCCGCCATGGCGTCGATTGGACCAGTGTCGAAAGCCTGAGATATTCGGCATCGCTGCCGCCCGGTGTTATCGCATGCACCATCGACACGTCAGGGCTCAATGCCTCGGGGCGTGTGATCGGCAAGGGGATCAGCGGCGCGTTGCCGAATTGCTGGCTGCTCCGGATGGCGGCAGCCACCGGGCCGGTCAGCGGCGCGGTGGTCATGAAGCGCCAGGACGGCACGCTGGTGATCAGCACGACGCCGTGGTCGTCGCTGACATAGGCCGGCCGGTTGGCCTCATGCCAGTCGGCTTCAAGCTGGTCGAATTCCATCTTAACGACGACGACGCCGAGCGGTGCCGCCGCATTGCCGACGCGACGCGAAATATAGAGGCCCGGGCGCTTGCTGATGTTGCCCAGCGCAAAATATTCGGCCGTTCTCGATTGCATGGCGCCGGAGAAATAGGCGCGGAAACCATAGTCGTTGCCGACGAAGCTGGTTGTTTCGCGCCAGTTGCTGGAGGCGATCGCAAACCCGTCGACGCCGGTGACGTAAAGCACCGAAGCCTTGGTGCCGGAGACCAGCCCTTCGAGCTTGCGGTTGAGCACGTCGATCGTGACAGCGCCCTTGTTCTGCAGGGCGTCATGCACCTGCTGGTCCTCGGACAAGAGCAGCGGCAGCGCCCGCGGGCTTTCCAGCACGGCGCGCAGCAACGCAACCTTCAGATTGGCATCGGTGCGGCCTTGCGCCGCCAGTGCCGCGACCTCGGCGCGGCGCGAGTAGAGGCCGGCGCCGGTGAGCGCCGTGGCAACGATCACCAGCGCGATCGCCGCAAACAGCAGCCAGGCGCGACGCGCGCGTTTGCCGAGTTGCTCGGGCGTCGGCGACAGGACCGCGGCAGGGCGTTGCAGCATTCCCTATTTGTGCATGATTTCGCACAAAGCACAATTCAGTCATGCGGATGTCCGCACTTGCGGTTGCGGCGCACCAGCTCGGTCGACAAAGATCTCCAACAAAATCAATGGATACGGTAATGCCGCTCAGTCTGGCACGGCAGTTGCAGTGACCAGTACAGCAGTCGCGAGGCTGCGGAAACAACTTGCCCCGGGAGGTCGAGCTTTCGATCGGGGCGCCATGGAGGACGTCATGCAGCCAGCATTCGCTGCCGCCGAACCGCGCGGCAAGCTACCCTTTTACCGTCATCTCTACGTGCAGGTCCTGACGGCGATCGCCGCCGGCATCCTGCTCGGTCATTTCTATCCCGAACTCGGTGCTTCGCTGAAGCCGCTCGGCGATGCCTTCATCAAGCTGGTCAAGATGGTGATCGCGCCGGTCATCTTCCTGACGGTGACCACAGGCATTGCCGGCGTCTCCGACCTGAAAAAGGTTGGCCGCGTCGCCGGCAAGGCGATGATCTATTTCCTGGTCTTTTCGACCCTGGCGCTGGTCGTCGGCATGGTCGTCTCCAACGTCGTCCAACCGGGCGCCGGCATGCACATCAATGCGGCGACGCTCGACCCCTCGAAGGTCGCCACCTTCACCGAGAAGGCGCATGACACGACCATCGTCGGCTTCCTGCTCAACATCATCCCCGACACCATCACCGGCGCCTTCGCGCAAGGCGACATCCTGCAGGTGCTGTTCTTCTCGGTGCTGTTCGGCATCTCTCTCGCTCTGGTCGGCGAGCGCGGCCGCCCGGTCGTCGATTTCCTGCAGGCGCTGACCTCGCCTATCTTCCGCCTGGTCGCCATCCTGATGAAGGCCGCCCCCATCGGCGCCTTCGGCGCCATGGCCTTCACCGTCGGCAAATACGGCATCGGCGCGATTGCCAACCTCGCCTTTCTGATCGGCACCTTCTACCTGACGTCGCTGCTCTTCGTGCTGGTCGTGCTCGGCGCTGTCGCTTGGTACAACGGCTTCTCGATCCTCGCCTTGATCCGCTACATCAAGGAAGAGCTGCTGCTGGTGCTCGGCACCTCGTCCTCGGAAGCCGCTCTTCCCGGCCTGATGGCCAAGATGGAGCGCGCCGGCTGCAACCGCTCGGTGGTCGGCCTGGTCATCCCGACCGGCTATTCCTTCAACCTCGACGGCACCAACATCTACATGACGCTGGCGGCGCTGTTCATCGCCCAGGCGACCGATACGCCGCTCACCTATGGCGACCAGATTCTGCTGCTGCTGGTTGCCATGCTGAGCTCCAAGGGTGCCGCCGGCATCACCGGCGCCGGCTTTATCACGCTGGCCGCCACGCTCTCTGTCGTGCCTACGGTACCCGTTGCCGGCATGGCGCTGATCCTAGGGGTCGACCGCTTCATGTCGGAATGCCGGGCGCTGACCAACTTCGTCGGCAATGCAGTGGCGACGATCGTTGTGGCGCGCTGGGAAGGCGAACTCGACCAGACCAAGTTCGCCGCCGCCATGGCCGGCACATTGTCCGAGGAAGCCGACCTGGCGCTGTCGGGCGATCTGCAGCCCGCTTGACCGCTCCGGGCACTGACGTTTGAGCACAAGGCCGCAGCCGATTCGGTTGCGGCCTTTCCTTTTCCGCCTGCACGTGGCTGGCGCTGGCCGGGCCCTCCCGGGTAGGGTGCGGACGTAAAACCGAAAGGCCGGCGCATGAGCAATCCGTACCCCGAAATCTACCTCGTCCGTCACGGCGAGACGGAGTGGAGCGCTTCGGGAAAACACACCGGCCGCACCGACATACCGTTGACGGCAAAGGGCGAGGCGGCAGCTCGCGGCGTGGCAGACCGGCTCAAGGATCTGTCCTTCCAGGCGGTGTGGTCGAGCCCGTCGCAGCGCGCCTTCAGCACCTGCACGCTTGCCGGCTTCGGCGCTGCTGCCGTCAAGAAGGACGACCTGCAGGAATGGGACTATGGCGCCTATGAGGGCGTTAAGACCAAGGAGATTGTTGTGCAGCGCCCCGGCTGGCAATTGTTCCGTGACGGCTGTCCCGACGGCGAGTCGGTAGCGGATGTTGGCGCCAGGGCCGACAGGATCATCGCCGGGCTGCGGGCAATCGAGGGCAATGTGCTGGTGTTTTCAAGCTCGCATTTCCTGCGCGTGCTGGCCGCGCGCTGGCTCGGTCTGCCACCCGAAGGCGGTGCGCACTTCGTACTTGATACCGCGAGCCTCAGCATCCTCGGCTATGAGCACGATCTGAGCGAGCCGGTGATACGCAGGTGGAACCAGAAGTAGGGTTTCGCGGCAAGCCTGCCTCTTAACGCGCGAGCACCGCCAATTCCTCCGATGTCAGATGCCGCGCCTTGCCCTTGGCGAGTTCGCCGAGCTGCAAACCGCCGATCGCCACCCGAACCAGCCTCAGCACCTCGATATCGAATGCCCCGAGCAGGCGGCGGATCTGGCGGTTGCGGCCCTCGTCGAGCACGATTTCCAGCCAGGCAGTGCGGCCGCCGCTGCGCAGCAGTTCGATCGAACTTGCGGTCAGCAGTTCGCCGTCGACGATCGCTCCGTCGCGAAAGCGCGCCAGCATCGCTTCGTCGGGCGCGGTGCCGATCTGGACATGATAGGTCTTGGCGACATGCGAGGCCGGATCGAGCAGGCGGTTGGCCCAGCGCGTGTCGTTGGTCATCAGCAACAGGCCTTCGCTGGCCTTGTCGAGGCGGCCGACCGGCGACACGAAAGGCAACTCCAGTTCCACCAGGCAGTTATAGACGGTGCCACGATCCTGCGGGTCATCGCGCGTGGTGACCTGTCCGCGCGGCTTATTGATCATCAGGTAGACTTTTGCCTCGCCGACGATCTGCTCGCCGTCGACAGCGATGCGGTCGCGGCCGAGATCGACACGCAGCGACGGATCGCGCACCACCTTGCCGCCAACCCGCACGCGCCCTTCGGCTATCAGCAGCTCGGCCTGCTTGCGCGAACACAGGCCGAGTTTGGAAAGCGCCCGGTTCAGGCTAACGCCTGCCTTGGCGGCCTGGTGTCGGGCGATGTCTGGTGGCCGTGCCATGTCCTGCTTGCCATCCCAATGATCGGCATCGACAAATGCCACGCCCCGCATTGGCTTCGCAACCTGCCGCGGCATCAACATCACGGGTCGCGGGAGCGGGGCTGTTCTCAAATACGATGTGTCAGGGGGTCGGGCTCAACAGCCCGCCATGGAACGCTGCCCCGCGACGGACGTTGTTGCCGACGAGCGATTTGTCGCGAAAGGCACCGCCATGAAGAAAATCTACCAAAAGCCGACGCTCGTGAAGCGAGGCAGGCTCACCAGCCTGACGGCTCAGATCGTCGCTTCTGGGGTCATTCTGGGGGAATGATCCCCCAGATAAGGGAAGGGATAAATCGATGAGCGAGCGCGGCGTTGATTTCCTGCAGGGCTGGATCCACGAGCACCTGCCGGGCGAACTGCCTGCCGACAAGGCAACGGCTCGAACCCTAACCACGCGAGCTG
The DNA here is from genome assembly GCF_040319795.1 of Mesorhizobium sp. M0862. Lineage (NCBI taxonomy): Bacteria > Pseudomonadati > Pseudomonadota > Alphaproteobacteria > Hyphomicrobiales > Phyllobacteriaceae > Mesorhizobium > Mesorhizobium sp. M0862. Next base: position 143,112 of record NZ_JAMYOJ010000003.1, on the reverse strand, counting down.
CCCTGGATGCTCGGCATTTAGGCCTTGAGGTCAGCGAGATCGAAGAGGATCTCGGTCCGCTGGAACGGGTGATTTTCGAGGCGCTGGATCAGCCCGATATCTGAGCCCCCGATATGAGCCCATTGCAGGCGATATTGGCCCATCGCCATCCTGGCGGGGGCTTTTCCGTGATGGCATCCGTGGGTGCGCAGCCCTAGGCAGCCCGCGCAGCTGACGCGGCCCGTGCCGGCGGCAGTTCGAACACAGTGGCGCCGTTCTCCCGGCCGCGTTCGACATAACCGATGACGCGGAACCATTTGCCGACGTCCGCCCGCTGCAGCCAACTGCGCGAGTGGATGGGAAGGTTGCCGGCCAGCGCCTGAATGTGGCGGATGTGGCGCCTGCAGAAGCGGACCGTCGCGGCGCTGAAGAAACCCTCCTGCGCGGCAAACAGCGTGTCGGCGGCGTCGCTGTTCTCGTGCCAGGCGACGATCGCCACCGTCTTGTCGCCCTCGACCAGCGCGTGCGCCCGGCCTTCCTTCAAATTCATCATCAAATTGTCGTAGGCAACCTTGCTGTCCTTGCCGGCGGCCACATACTCGTCCGACATCCGCGTGGACAAATCCCGGAAAACACTTTCGAGGTCGCCGATCGTAGCTGCGCGTGCTCGCATTTCTCCTCCTGCAGCCCCGGCAGGCAGTTTGCCCCAGGGAAAGGGGATCACCAAGCAAATCAAATCCGCCATTTGGCCGATGCGCGCAAAGTGATTTCAGAAGGCGGGTTTATTGCGTTGGCAAATCGCTCCCGTGGAACCGAACTTGCCTCCCCCGAATTGACTCGCGATCGCGTTCGGAGGGAAGCATGCAAGATCAGCATTTCGATGAGCCGGTTCGCGTGGCGCTCGGCAGGTCCAGAAACATGATCTACAAGGTGGAGCGTGTCGCGCAGGCCGCTGACATCCTCATGAACCGATGGCCCGTGAAGACAGGCGGCTATCACGTCGCCGCCCGCAAAGCCTGCCTTGGCGTTCTGGAAGGCCTTCAAGAGGCGCGCTATGCCCGCGCCGCCTTCGTCAACGCGGCGATCGAGGCCGATATACTGGTCGAGCGCGACCGCGAGGGTTGAGCGGTCCATCGCCTCTTTGTTTGGCGTGAGGTAAACTGGCAGACCGGTCGGGAGCCTTCCATGTGCAACGACTATGAGCAGCATATTCTCTGGGCTGAATATTGCCGGATGCTGGAGTCGCTGGCACTCGAGATCCCGACCCATCAGACCGAACTTGACCTGCCGCGGGTTGATGACATCCATATCAACGATCCAGCCCCGATCATGCGCGCCGCCGGCGACACTGGCGTTGTTGAACTGACGTCGATGACGTTTGGATTTCCGCTGGCCGGCCCGAAAGGCGGACCAGTGTTCAACTTCCGCTCCGAAGGCCGGCAATTCGCCGGCAGCAAACGCTGCCTCGTGACGGCATCCGCCTTCTTCGAGTTCACGGGCACGAAGTATCCGAAGGCAAAGCATCGCTTCACGCTCAACGGCTCGCCGTTCATGGCCATCGCAGGGCTTTGGCGTGAAGCTGCCGGCAACAAGCCGCCAACCTTCACCATGCTGACAACCGAGCCTGGACCGGATATTGCGCCCTATCACAGTCGGCAGGTCGTGGTGCTTCGGCCCGGCGATTGGGCGGCTTGGCTCAGTCTGACGAAGCCGGAAGCCGAACTGCTGCAGCCGCTTCCAGCCGGCTCGCTGCGCGTGGAGACCGTGCGCCCCGAAAGTTCATAACTCGGTTGCGCAGGCTTGCCGGCACAGCCGGCAGGCCGAGATCAAGCATTTGATGTCTTCAAAGAAAACTGGTGCCCAGAGGCGGATTCGAACCACCGACACGCGGATTTTCAGTCCGCTGCTCTACCAACTGAGCTATCTGGGCCTCGCCGGCAAACGAGACATCGCCTGACCGGATTTCAGGAAAGCGCCGTGGGGCACCCCTTGAAAGCGCGTGGGTTATAGCACGGGAATCCGGCCTGTCCAGCGCCTAAGCGCTGATTTTCCGGGGCAATTGTCGCAGACAATACCGACGCCGGCAAAGCAGCAATTGCGTAAGGTCGGCGAAGTGGAATTGCGCGGCCGGCACCGCCCAAACCCTACTTCGGCTCGTCGCTCTCGTCCTCGTCATCCCGCGCGGTGATGACATAGGCGCCCTTCAGCCAGCGGTTGAGGTCGATGTCCTTGCAGCGCTTCGAGCAGAACGGATAGGTCTCGCGCGCCGACGGCTTGCCGCATTCGGGGCAGGGGCGCTTCGGGCGCAGTGGTGTGACCTTATCGTCCAGGCTCATGGCCGCGCGGTATGCCAGCTGGTGTGGACCTTGAAGCCTTCGCCCGAAAGCAGCGCCACCGTCTCGTAGAGCGGCAGGCCGACAATGTTGGTGTAGGAGCCGACCAGCTTGACGACGAACGAACCGGCGAGACCCTGGACGGCATAGCCGCCGGCCTTGCCGCGCCATTCGCCGGAGGCGACATAGGCGTCGATCTCCTCGCGTGGAAGCCGCTTGAAGCGTACCCTGGATTCAACCAGCCTTTGGCGCAGCTTGCCGCCCGGCGTAATCAGGCAGATGCCGGAATAGACCCGGTGCGAACGGCCCGAAAGCAGTCCAAGGCAATTGGCGGCGTCGTCCAGCGTCTCGGCCTTGGGCAGGATGCGGCGTCCGACCGCGACCACCGTATCGGCGGCCAGCACGAAACTTGGCGCATAGTCTTCCTCGCTTTTCAGCGAGGCCAGCGCCTTCTCGGCCTTTTCCTTCGACAGCCGCTTGGCCAGCGAGCGCGGATGTTCGGCGCGCAGCGGCGTTTCGTCGACATCGGCTGGCAGCACGCGGTCCGGCTCGATGCCGGCCTGTTGCAACAGTTCGATCCGGCGCGGCGAACCAGAGGCAAGCACGAGCTTCTGCAGGATGCTCATCGCGGTTCGCGCCGGACTGTTACTTGAAACGGTAGGTGATGCGGCCCTTGGTCAGGTCATAGGGCGTCATCTCGACCAGGACCTTGTCGCCGGTCAGCACACGGATGCGGTTCTTGCGCATGCGGCCAGCCGTATGGGCGATGATCTCGTGTTCGTTTTCGAGCTTCACCCGGAACATCGCGTTGGGCAACAATTCCGTCACGACACCCGGAAACTCGAGGACTTCTTCCTTCGGCATTCGATACCTTTGCTTGGATTGCAGTTCCGGCGCCCTGGAGCGCCCAGGCCGGAATTTCGGCGGAACCTATATGATAATCGTGCGCTTGTGAACACGCTTAGATCGCGTCATATGCGACGCGCTCCAAGGTTTCGTTTTATGCATGTCGTTGTCTCAAAACCGGGACCGCTTTTGAGCGACATGCATCAATCCGCCGCGTTTTTTACCTCCGGAAGCAGAAAACGTCGGCTGATGCGCGCTTTCAGCCGTTCTCTCACGTCGCGATAGCTGGCCATGATCTGCTCGCGCCTGCCGCCGACATCGGTCGGATCCGGCATCGGCCAGTATTCGACGTCGACGGCAAGCGAGCGGGTGAGTTCGAGCGCGGCGTGGTGGGCTTCCGGCGCCAGGGTGACGATCAGGTCGAAATAATCGTCCTCGAGATCGTCCATCGAGCGCGGCTGGCGCTCGCCCAGCGTCAGGCCCTCTTCGGCCAGCACCGCGTCGACGAACGGATCGCGCTCGCCCCTGTGCACGCCGGCAGAGGCGACGAAAGTGGCCGGCGGCAGCATGCGCCGCGCCAGCTGCTCGGCCATCGGTGAGCGCACGGCGTTCATGCCGCACAAGAACAGGATCGAGCGGGGCGCCCCAGTCAGGTCTAACCCCGCCAGTGCAGCACGCAGACCAGCGTGAACAGCCGCCGCGCCGTGTCGAAGTCGATGTCGATCTTGCCGGCCAGCCGGTCCATCAACGTCTGCGAGCCTTCATTGTGCAGGCCGCGCCGGCCCATGTCGATCGCCTCGATATGGCTCGGTGTCGAAGAGCGGATGGCGTCGTAATAGCTTTCGCAGATCAGGTAGTAGTCCTTGACGATGCGCCTGAGCGGCGTCAGCGACAGGATATGGGTGACGACATCAGCACCATCCTCGCGGGCGACCGCAAACACCAGCCGGGATTCGGCCAGCGAGAGCTTCAGCCGATAAGGCCCGGCGCCGTCATCATTGACCGGCTGAAAGCTGTTTTCTTCGATCAGGTCGAAGATCGCCACCGCGCGCTCATGTTCGACATCGGGCGTCGAACGGCCGATCGACTCGTCGAGCTCGACATCGATCAGCCTTGCGCGGGTTTGATCGCCGTCCGCCATCGCCGCCTACATGTTCAGCCGGATGGCGACGGAGCGGCCATGCGCGTCGAGGCCTTCCGCCTTGGCCAGCGCAATCGCCGCCGGCGCAAGTGCTCTCAGCTGCTCCGGCCCGAGCTTCAGGATCGAGGTGCGCTTGACGAAATCGAGCACCGACAGGCCCGAAGAGAAGCGCGCCGAACGCGCCGTCGGCAGCACGTGGTTGGAGCCGCCGACATAGTCGCCGATGACTTCGGGCGTATGGCGTCCCAGAAACACAGCACCTGCATTGCGCATCCTGGCCAGGAAGCCTTCGGCATCGTCGATAGCAAGCTCGACATGTTCCGCGGCGATGCGGTCGACCAGCGGCAGCGCGGCCTCGATGGTCTCCACCAGGATCACCGCACCGAAATCGCGCCAGCTGGCAGCCGCCGTCTCGGCGCGCGACAGGTTCTGCAGCTGCCGCTCGACCGCCTGTTCGACGGCCTTGCCGAAGGCCGGATCGTCGGTGATGAGGATCGACTGCGCCGACACGTCGTGCTCGGCCTGCGCCAGAAGATCGGCGGCGATCCAGTCGGGATCGTTGCTGCCGTCGGCCACCACCAGCACTTCAGACGGTCCGGCAATCATGTCGATGCCGACCGTGCCGAACACCTGGCGCTTGGCGGCGGCGACATAGGCATTGCCCGGTCCGACGATCTTGGCGACCGGCCGGATCGTCTGCGTGCCATAGGCAAGGGCGGCAATCGCCTGCGCGCCGCCGACGCGGTAAATCTCCGAAACGCCTGATATATCGGCTGCCACCAGCACCAGCGGATTGATGATGCCGCCCGGCGCCGGCACGACGATGACGATGCGCTCGACGCCCGCCACCCTGGCCGGCACGGCGTTCATCAGCACCGAGCTTGGATAGCTTGCCGTGCCGCCCGGCACATAGAGCCCGACCGCCTCGATCGCCGTCCAGCGCGAACCCAACTCGACCCCGGCGGCATCGGTATAGCGATCGTCCTTGGGCATTTGTCGCTCGTGATGGGATCGGATGCGGTCGCGCGCGAACTTGAGCGCATCGACCGTCTGCGGATCGGCGTCTTTGTAGGCCTGCGCGATGTCGTCCTTCGACACGGCAATGCCGAGGCTATTGAGGTCGGCCTTGTCGAATTTCAGCGTGTAGTCGACCAGGGCAGCGTCGCCCTCGGCACGAACCCGCGCAATGATGGCGCGCACGGCAGTGTCAACGTCTTCCGATACCTCCCGCTTGGTGGTCAGGAAGGCGGCGAAACGCTGCTCGAAACCGGCATCGGACTGGATAAGCGTAATGGCCATCGGCTGCGTCTAGATCGTGATGAGACTTGGTTGAAATCTCATCACGATCTAACCCTTTGTTGGAGCAAGATCTCTGGACAAACGATTCCCGTTTTGTCCAACAAAAACCGGCACCCACTTTTTGGGATCATGCTCTAGACCCTGTGCACCGGACGCGAGGTGGCTTCCCAGGCGCCGCCTATGTCGGCAAGCCGCGCCTCGATGCATTCGACGTCGAGCATGATCGCGCCGCCGCCGGAAAAGACCAATTCGACGATGCCGGCCGGCTTGCTGATTTCGATAAAGCTGATTGCCAGAAGCGACAGCACCTCGGTCGGCCGATCGCGGGCAATGCCGCTGGTCTTGGCGCCGAGCACGCGGTCGAAATGCAACACCGCCTGGCGCCGCTCATTGTGCTGGCTGAACAGCCCGGACTTCGCCTCCCAGACGAAGCGGTTCATGGTCAATATGAAACGCTTGGCCGAAGGCAGGTATTCGAGATCCGAGACCTTCATCACGGCGTCCTGGACGTGAGCCGAGACGATGCTCAGATCCTGATCGTCGAGCGCAATGAGTTTGAGGGCTGCCATGCCGAATGCACACCTGAAAGTTGGTTTCAGCCTTCTGTTAGGCGGTCTTTCCGGTCCGTGCAACCGCGACACAAACTCAACCCGAGGCTAGGGCCTCGGGTTTGAAGTGTTGGTAGCGAATGAAGGCAGCACCAGACGCCTGTCTGTCTGAAGCAACTGCCGTGCGGTCAAGCCGAAATCCGCTCGATCACCGCGCCGCAATTGGAGAGCTTTTCTTCCAGCCGCTCAAAACCGCGGTCGAGGTGGTAGACGCGGTTGACCGTCGTTTCGCCTTCGGCCGCCAGACCGGCGATGACCAGCGACACCGAGGCGCGCAGATCGGTCGCCATCACGGGCGCGCCCTTCAGCTTGGAGACGCCGTCGACGATCGCCGTTTGGCCGGACAGCGTGATGTGGGCGCCGAGCCGGGCCAGTTCCTGCACATGCATGAAGCGGTTTTCAAAGATGGTCTCGGTGATGCGCGACTTGCCTTTGGCCATGGTCATCAGGCCCATGAACTGCGCCTGCAGATCGGTCGGGAAGGCCGGGAACGGCGCCGTCGTTACGTCGACCGGCGAAATGCCGGCGCCGTTGCGCCGGACGCGAATGCCGGAATTGGTCGGCGTGATCTCGGTACCGGTCTGGGCAATCACATCCAACGCGGTCTGTAGCAGCTCGGGGCGGGCGCCTTCGAGCACGACATCGCCGCCGGTCATGGCCACAGCCATGGCATAGGTCCCGGTCTCGATGCGGTCGGGGATGACGCGCACTCGCGCGCCCGACAGCGATTCGACGCCATCGATGGTGATGGTTGGAGTGCCGGCGCCGGAAATTTTTGCGCCCATGGCGTTGAGGCATTCGGCGAGGTTGACGATTTCGGGCTCGCAGGCGGCGTTTTCCAGCACCGTCTCGCCCTTGGCGAGCGCCGCCGCCATCATCAGCACATGGGTGGCGCCGACGGAGACTTTCGGGAACACATAGCGATTGCCGACGAGGCGGCCGTTCCTGGTCTTGGCCAGCACATAGCCAGTGTCGACATCGATGTCGGCGCCCAGCGCCTGCAGGCCTTCAAGGAACAGGTCGACCGGCCGCGTGCCGATGGCGCAACCGCCGGGAAGCGACACTTTCGCCTCGCCCATGCGGGCCAGCAGCGGGCCGATCACCCAGAACGATGCCCGCATCTTCGACACCAGCTCGTAAGGCGCGGTCGTGTCGACGATGTTGCGGGCCGAGAAGTTGATGGTGCGCGAATAGCCCTCATTCTGCTTCTCGCGGCGGCCGTTGACCGAATAGTCGACGCCGTGATTGCCGAGAATGCGGATCAGCTGCTCGACATCGGCCAGATGCGGCACGTTTTCCAGCGTCAGCGTGTCGTCGGTGAGCAGCGAGGCGATCATCAGCGGCAAAGCAGCGTTTTTCGCGCCCGAAATCGGAATGCTTCCGGCGAGCTTGTTGCCGCCGACAATTCTGATGCGATCCATGAGAGAAATGTCCCCTCGGCCCGAAAGGCCGGTTTTCGTCAGTTTGAGTATCGGCCCGTCTAGACCATTGGCCGGCTTGGTTCAAGAAATAGGATTTCTGAGCCCCTTTGGCCAAGGTGACCGGCCAGTGTGGCTGATATCGGTCAGTCCTTGTGCATTTTTTCAGCAGCCGGCAGTCCTTCGGGCCGCTGGTCAGGATCACCGGTGCGCCGCGAGCGCGCTTGCGTCTTGCGCTTCATGAGATTGGCGCGCAGCTGCTCGGCCAGACGGTCCTTGCGGTCAGTCCCGTCCTTTTTTTCCGGATCAGCCTTTTTCGGTGGAATTGTCTTCTCGTCCATCGTTCCGTCCCGCCCGCAACTGGCAGGGCCTGCCGTTCAAGGGATAGCTAGCATTGTGGCGCCGCCGTGTCAGCGAAACTTGTCTGGCAAAGCCGTTCACAGACGCCTTGCGCTTGCCGGTTCTATATGGCAGAAGCCCCGCCATCAGCGGCTGCGGTAGCTCAGTGGTAGAGCACTCCCTTGGTAAGGGAGAGGTCGAGAGTTCAATCCTCTCTCGCAGCACCAGCCTATCCCATTGATTGGGAACAACTAACTGAATTTGCTATGGTATCGGCCGTCTCCAGTGGTACACAGGAGCGATACACATGGGCCTATTGATGCCGACGCCAGTCCGAAACCCAAAGACCTCCATTTATGAACTTCGTGTCCGCGTTCCCGCCGACCTAGTGGAAATTGCTCGCGGGAAGGTCGTCGGCCTTCCAGTCGGGGATAGGGTCAGGCAAGTCACGAGCGGGGACGCGGTAAAGGTATCGCTCGGAACCAGAGAGCCTAATGAAGCCAAAACCAGACACGCCGCAGCCTATGCGGCGCTGACATCTTTCTGGGCTGCGCTCCGGAATGGTCCGGCAGCTCTGTCGCAAAAGCAGACTTTCGCACTCGCTGGTGAGGCTTATGCCGCATTTCTGGCCGCGTTTGACGAAAACCCGGGGTCCGCTGAACGTTGGCAGAGGGTGTTACGGGTAAACAGCGCGGCGAAGGCGGGCAAGCTCAATCCGCTCGCCATTCCCGACCAAACCCAACGGCTAAAAGACATCGAAGCGCGATTTGGTGATTTGGTCTCCGGCCTGATTGCCAACAAGGGCCTTGTCATTGACGACCAGAGCCGCCGCAACGTCCTGATGACAGTGGCCGATGCCCTTGACCGGGCGGCGGCGATCAATCTCGCCAAGGCCGATGGAGACTACTCCGGCGCTGGAATTACTGCTGTTTACCCGGCGTTTGAAAAACCCGGCGCGAGGCCGACAGCTGGGAATGCTGCGTCCAAGATTTCTTTGGTCTCCATTATCGATGAAGAAAAGCGACGCCGATCGCTAGGAAAAGATGCAGTCGGGCTTAATGCCAAAACGGAGCAGAAATTTCGTCGGCACACCGCCAGTTTCACCGCATTCGCGAAAACAGACGACGCATCCACAATCACGACAAAGCTCGTCCGCGATTGGATGGAAGACGTGCTCGCAAACGCCCAGGTGAGCAACCGCACCGTCAAGGATATGCTGTCGAGCCTACGGACGGTCGTACAGTGGGGCAGGGAACATCATCCGGACGTGTTTCACCCGCTCGCCAACCCGGTTTCCGGCGTCACCCCACCCGAGACAAGATCCCGGCCCAGCAGCGATCTTACATACACCCTTGAAGAAGCGAAGCGCGTCCTGGCGGGGGCTCGCAAATCCACCAACCACAACACCCGTTGGCTGCCTTGGTTGTGCGCCTACTCCGGGGCGAGGGTGGAGGAAATAGCCGGGTTGCGAAGGGAAGATTTTTTCAAATCGGGTGATGACTGGTTCTACCACGTGAGAGCGAAACCGAACCGGTCGATCAAGAACAGCAACAGCGAGCGGCGTGTTCCTGTTCACCCGGCACTTGTCGATGAAGGCTTGATCGGCTTTCTAGGCAAAGCGAAGCTTGGCGTCCGGCTTTTTACCAGATCGCCATCGCAAGACATCTCTCGCTTTGTGAGGGGCACAATCAAGATTGAGCGAGACGTTCCCCCCAGTCACGGATGGCGGCATCTGTTTGAAGACCTCTGCACGGCCGCAGGTGTATCGGACGATGCACGGGCTTACATCACGGGGCGAGGAACGGGCACCTCACGGGACCGGTATGGTCGCAGTGACGCGATGTTGCCGGGGCTGGCACGAGAGATGAAGAAGTTGAAGCGGTTTTTCTGATCTCACCGAAGGGCGGAAGCGGGGATTGGTCTCCCCGCTCGCAAGGCCCGACGATTAGGCTGGGATCGCTGCCATCGTCGCAAGCCGGTCCACCTCATCATTGTAGGGATCGCCGCTATGCCCCCGGACCCACTCCCATACAATGTCGCGTCCCTCCGCCAGCGCGTCGAGTGCCTGCCAAAGGTCAGTGTTCTCGACCGGTTTCTTGTCGCTCTTACGCCACCCCCGCTCCTTCCAGCCCGGGAGGTAGACCCTGATCCCATCGATCAGATAGCGGCTGTCGCTCACGAGCACTATGGGGTCCGGCTCGTCGGCCTTCAGAAACTCAAGGGCGCGAATGGCCGCCGTTAGCTCCATTCGATTGTTGGTCGTCTCTAGCTCGCTTCCCCTGAGCCGTTTTACCCTAATCTCTGTTGAACCTTCGATCCTGCGAAGGACAACGGCCCAGCCGCCTTTTCCGGGGTTTGGGCTGCATCCACCGTCTGTATGGATGAGAATATGGCGGCCCGATGGTCGAATTTGCGTGCTTGTGTTCATGTTTTCCTTTTCTGTGTGGGCGGTGCCTCCGGGACGAAAACCGCTTGTTCATCCCCTGACGACCAGTTCATTGTCTTAGAAAGATCGCGACCGGGTGCCATCGTCTTCGGAAGGGCTCCGATAATTCTGCTCAATTCCATTCGGACGTTGGTTGTCGTCGCCGACTCGCAGCCAACGACTTTCGATTTAGGTGTTTTCTGTCGTGTGTGGCGGGCTGTCCCGCCTGTGCAAATTGCACACCTGAAGGATGCATAGCTGTCGCGGTGCGAAGTCAGAAGTCGGTGTCGTCCTCGTTGTAGCCGACCGGCGCCAGCCACGACGCCATTGCTTCCGCGAACTGACTACCGCCCCACTTGGCCACCGCTTCCCCGAACTCCTCGGGATACGTGGGTTTGCGAGGCCCAAACGCTTTTACAAGCCCCCGAACATAGCGGTCTATCAGAGCTTCCCGCATGGCGTCCGTGTACTCAAAATCGCTATCTCCTTCCATCGCTCGTAGCGTTTCCGCATAGCTCCCCACGTCAACCGTCTGTTCCTCCACTTTCCTGTAGAGTGACCGCATGTTGGCTACGGTCCGTTCACTCACGCCCGCCGCTTCCGCCGTCTTCCGCTTGGAATGGGCGCCCAGGATCACGAGACGCCACGCGGCCTCTAGGCGCTCCGACTGGGTCATTGGAAGCTTCACCTTCTGGTTTCGCTTCGCAGCCTCCGCTATGGCCTCGGCAAGCGTCCCCTCAAACCACTCGACGGGCACCGAACCTTCGACCTTCGCTGCCCTATACGCGGCCAAGCGGTGGTGCCCGTCGATGCAGTAGGCGCTCTTACCGACGGCGTAGACCGTGACCGGATCAAGCACCTGCTCACCCTCGCGCTTCGCCTCCAGTGCTCGCTGCAAAGCCTGGACGTGGAAAGGCTCGGTAACTCCGCTGGTTGCTGCTCCGGTACGCACTTGGAATACCGCAGGGGCAACGAGAACGTGACCAAGTATGAGCCGGCGTGGCCTCGTAGTCGGCACATCCCGTCCGGCTTCGGCCTTTAGCCACGCTACGGCCTCGCGAAACGTTTCAGGCATCACTGGCGCCCGAGTGTGCGCCGCTCCCTCCAAGGTCGTCGTCAGCACGGCGGCGCGAGGGCGTTGCTTTGGTGATATGGCTTCGGGGCTTGGCGTCACACGAGCTCCCTAAGTGCTTGGCTGATTTCATTGGTCATTGCTTGTGTCCTTTCTTGATCACGTTTTTCGAGTTCGGCGAGTTGAAGTCCGGCGCCCCCAAAGGCGGCGGCTAGGTCACGAGCGACAATCATTCCCGCCTTGGGACTAAGCTCCCGGTAGACCCGTTCCTGCTCGCCCGTTCGGTGGTCGAAGCGAAGGCCCGAGTGTCTGCTGGAGAGTGCCCGCACCCGCTTCACTAGCTGGAGGCGAAAGGCGGCATCGGATAGAAACCGCTCCGGCCTCTCGCTCCAGAACATGAACATCGCCATTGCAGCGACGGCTATGTCCCTTGCGGAGCATTCGGCATCGAGGTTCACCACCTCATGCGCCGCTTGGCGCTGGTATCGGCTTTGAACCCGATTGCTCGCCGTGTCCTTTGCCGAACTTGCCAGAGCGGCCCAGCGGGCATCCAAGTGGCCCCAAAGTGGACTATGGGCGTTCTTGGCGATACGCTCGCGGACGCGGGCAACGTAGGGCGCAAGCTCGCTCCGCCTGATGGCAGTCTGCTCGACATCGCCCTGGCGCCGTAGTCGGCTCTTGTGTCGCTTACAGTGCGGACTGAAGCGAGAAGACGTGGGTGCGCCGCAGTGTCGGACACGGCACGCTGCGCTCATCGGCTGCCCGTCTTTACCAAGCAGAATGCGGATCGCATCTCTTGGACTGCGATGTCGAGGCAACTTGAGACGGCGGCGTCCGTCACCGGCTTGCCGGCCGCGATTTCGAAAGCGGCTTCGTAAAGGCCCGCTGCGGCATTCACGGACGCAAACAGCACCGACCTTTCCGTCGCTGTCAGTGGTTGGGCACGGCCCGCTTGCATTTCCTCAATGGACTGCTCCATCTCCGCTATCGCTTCGATGAACACGTCCTCGTAAAGCTCGTTGGGGTAGTTGTTGTCGTTTACGTGGTTCATTGATTGTCCTTTTTTGTACCCGCCCCCAGAGGGACGGGAATGATTGATGTGAAAGGAGACCGGGGGTGCCGGTCCCGCAAAGGAATTCATTTTTCCATTCTTTTGATGTGCCGCCGGTTGGTCGTGCTGACCGAAACCGGTTCGCGGTGCCCCGTGCGCAAAACTGCCCACTCTCCGCTTCCCTCGCCGGCACTACCCGGCTTGGCGGCTATGCGAGGTCCAGATTTCCGGCGCACGTAGCAAGGTCACCCTTGCTGCCCGCAACCGGTCCCGTATCCGGACCCGCTCCATTTTATGGTTCGATTGGGGGACATCGTCTTCCCCCATCACGGTCTCGCTCACGGCCCCTTTCGGGAACCGCTTGGCATGGATGCAATCAACCGGGCCGCAGCCAACTGTTTTGAGTTTTTCGCTTCGATGGACGAGCGACCGTGGCTGGCCTTGGCTCCCTTTCGGGGCCCCGATGCAGCCACTAACGCAATATGGGTTGTCCGCGCCCGGCCGTCAACAGAAAAAGTTATAAATTACAATAGGTTAGCAGGAATTGGTGCACACTTTTGGAACCTAATCCAGTGCCGGCCCAGCGGTTTCAACGGCTTGGACAGGCGCTGTGCCCGGGTTGTGCCCGAAAGTGTGCCCGAAAAAAGTTGCTGCGGGCGACCCTGTTAATCATAGTCGCCTTCGAGGGAGGACGATTTGCGAGCGGTCTTGGGAATAGATGCGGCCTGGACGTCGACCCAGCCGAGCGGCGTTGCACTGGCGGTTGAGGTCCCCGGCGGCTGGCACCTACGAGCAACAGCATCCTCTTACGGCGCCTTCTGTGCGCTTCCAGAGAGCACGACGACGCGACCCGGCTTGATCGGAGGTGCTTCCGAGGCGTTAGAGGCAGCCCATGCCTTGGCGGGAAGTCCGGTCGATCTGGTCGCGGTCGACATGCCGCTTTCGCGAAAGCCTATCATAGCTCGCCGCGCCAGCGACGATGCTGTCTCTCGGGCGTACGGAGGGCGATGGGCCGGAACGCATACGCCGAGCGCCGTCCGCCCCGGCGCCGTAAGCGACACTCTGCGGGCCGCCTTTGAGCAGAAAGGCTACAAGCTGCGCACCTCCGGGCACGTCTCTCACGGCCTAATTGAGGTCTATCCCCACCCAGCTCTGATCGAGTTCGCTTCTGCCGAACGGCGACTTCCGTACAAGTTCGGCAACCGACGCAGCTACTGGCCCGACGAGCCCACGACGATCCGCAGTCTCAACATTTTTCGCGAGATGAAGGGCATTGCGTCCCTGATGGAAAACGAAATCTCGGGCGTGGAAGCGGCGATGCCGGAACTCGACTATGCGAAAGCGAGCGGTCGAGAGTGGAAAGCCTATGAAGACATGCTTGACGCAGTCGTCTGTGCGGCGGTGGGCATTTGCGTGTTGGAAGGTCGAGCGGTGCCTTTCGGGGACGACCAGTCGGCGATCTGGATACCAAAGCCGGGCTCTGCGAAATCGGGGGTGGAATGGCCCCTCCTGTGACGTCTGCCGGAGACTACCGACCGACGATCATTCTCACGACTGCCACCGCTCCGCATATGCCGTAGAGCGCGATGAAGGTCATTGCCAACGTGTAAGCCATCTCGATGCCCCCTACCTGCCCCAGGCCGCAAGCGCCTTCTCGGCCGCCGCAGGGTCTTCCTTGATCCGCAGCACAGTCTGGCGCGTGAGCCCTGACGTCTTGGCTATGGCGGACGTTCCTTGCCCCTGCGCAAGCATGTCTGTGACGGCCCGTAGCACGGCCCTGTCATAGCTGGGCTTGCGGCCCCGGTAGCGGTCCTCCTGCGCACGAGCCGCCTCTATGCCTGCCCGCTGGGCCTCTTTCGTGGCCTCGGCCTGCGCCTGTGCGGTTGCCGCCATGAAGGCTATGAGCGCGTCCCTTACGGCCTGCTGCATGGGGTCTCTCGTTGCCCCGTCGAAGGTCATGTTGTTAATGACGGTTCGGACCACTACGCCCTTGCGCATCAGCTCCCGAATGGTGTCGCAGACGTCCTGATAGTTGCGGCCCAGCCGGTCCACCCAGCGCACCACAAGCGTATCCCCCCGGCGCAGCGTGTCTCGAAGCCTGCGGCCCTCGGGGCGCTCGGCAAGCGTCGTGCTCACTCCGGAGACCCCGTGGTCGGCCACTATGTCGTCAATGGTGAACCCTGCGGCCTCCGCGTGGGTCCGCTGGTGGTCGAGCGTCTGGTCAACAGTCGAAACGCGGGCATAGAGAATGGTCTTGGACATAGGCTTCCTCGGTGTCCGTTAGCGTGATGTACGCTGACTAACCTGTCCGTTGGGCTATGTCAACCCTAACGGACACTCGTTCGGACACGGCGAACTCTGTACGCTGGGCTATACCCTAACGGTCGAGTGGGAGTATTTCGAGATAGGAGCGATGACGGTACCTACGGTATGGAGGAACACGAGAATCCAAAACCTCCTGACGCCCCGAATCCCACACCACCCAGTGCCACTCTCCATCCTGCTTGACGTTGGTCTTTAGGATCGCATCGAACGGCAACTCGGCCGGCGTTTGGTTCTTCTTCAATCGAACAAGTCTCGGCCCGGTTTGAATGCCCAGTGAGGCAAGCGCTTGCCGTAGGTGGCCAGTGTTGGTGTATCCTCCCGGCCAGTCTCCAAACATATGCTTTCGGGCTTGCGAGTAGGTGATATCTGCGATCATTGCGACGCACGCCACGCCACAACCGTTCTCATCGCTCTGTTTCACGAGCCGCATGGTTACCCCTCGTCCGAAGCCTAGACGGTACGGGGGGTATCGCGCGGCTGCAACTGTCCAGTTCGACCCCTCGGATTTTTCGCTTATTTTCGACCGTGGCCCGCCTCCCTACGTGCCGGGCATCTCTCGATGTCGCACAGGTTGCCACCAAACCGACGAAGTATTAGGCGTCGCGGTGAGCAGATTCCCCCCGGTGAAGGACGAGGCGTAAATGGTTGTCGGTAAAGCGTTGTTGCAGGCCTTAGTCCCTGTGTGCCTCGGCGTCATAGCGATTCCAGCGGCCGCAAACGACATGGAGTTGCTGGGAAGAGCGATGAACGAAAAGCCATTCACAATCGCGGTGGACATGAGTGTCAAATTGGCGTCGTGTAAGCTCTCCGCTCACGAGAGATCGCGGACCGACATTATTCGCCGAGCGGCGCTCGATGTGGCTGCCGAACGGCTGAAAGTGAGCCTTGGCAAAGTCCGCTCATTGGCGTCCGACTTTGCTGCCGAGGCTGCGCAGCTCCAAGTCAAAGAGGGCTCGGCAGAAGCTTCTTGTGCTTACCACAGAGCATGGTTGTTGGGCCGATCTTAATTGCTGGCCAATCCTTGGGCCAAGACGCGGAACTTGGCCTTGCGGGAGCTTCCTGTCCGGTCTCGGCGAGAGATCGACCTGTCATTCCACCTCCGGCCCTGTTATGAGCCAATCGACTGATTTAGGGGGCGCCCAATGCATGAAAAGAACTATCGTGAGCTCGCGGTTCGGACTGCCCAAGGGGCAACCCCCGTGCTGAGCGACGCGCTTCAGGCTTGGACGCTGAAGCTCCTCGACATTCGCAACTCGGACCTGCCTGCACACGTGAAAGCGAAGCATGCTATCGCCGCAACGATCTCAAGCAAAGTCATCTGGCCGATCGTGAAAATCGTCGCCTTACAGACCAAGAGCCAGGGCTGGGACAACCGGACAACTGCCCAACGGTTGGGCCTTGGTGCCGCTGCTGTCGGCGTTGCACTGTTCGGCGGCCAGAGTGCCGGGATTGCCGCACTTGGCGGGGCCGTGGGAGTACCTCTTTGGGTGGTGCTTGGCGCGGGTTCGATGTTTGCTCGCTACCTTTACGAGGAACTCGGATCGCGTTCGCCGACAGGCCAAAACGGCGCGAGCTCAGTGATCGACGCGGAAAAGAATGACGACCGGGAACCGCCACGTCGCAAGTCACCCAGGCGGAGTTGACCCAAGACTTTCTGCATTGTGTCCGACACCTTGCAGAACGGCCGAATACCGTTGTCGGCAGCCCATCGGCATTTGTCGGTGTCAGCGAGAGCGCTTCTTGCTGTAAAGAAGCAATAGTTGAGCTTCACGATTCGCGCGTGCGCATCGATACATTGCAGGGGGTCGGCATGCCAAAAGAGAGCGACGAAACGCGCAAAGTCTTTCTCGATGCCAACGTTGTCATAGCGGCCGGCAAACCTCCGGGCGGCCCCGTATTGGCACGAGTTCGGGACCTCGTCGAAGCGGGCCTAATCACGGTGCTCACGACAGATCTGACAGTCACAGAGGTGGCAAAGAAGCACGCCGAGAACGACTTCAAAGTCATTGCTGAGGTCGGCCGCCCCCACTTTCGCAAGTTGGTCGAGGACGTGCTCGGAACGAAACTGCCTACGACGACCAAGGCAGAGATCAAGGCGAAGCTCATTGCCGCTTATGAGGTGGCAACGAAGGCAATGTTCGACGAGATAGGCGCGAAGACGCTAACGATCGATGACGTGAAGCCCTCGATTGTTTTCGAGGCGTACGCCAACTCTAATGGCTTCTTCAATGGTGAGGGGAAGAAAGATCAGTTCCCCGACGCGTTCATCTTTGAGTGCCTGAAGGCTGAAACTGACAAGGCTAATCCGGTCATCATCGTTTCGTCAGACGTCGATTTTGACAAACCGATCGTGGCGGAGGCCGATATTGCGCTGGTGAAGTCGATACCTGACCTCTTCAGCGAACTCGGGTTGCAGGTAAAGGCTCCAGAGATCGATAATTTTCTCGAACAGCATAAGGATGAACTGATTGCGGTCGCCAATTTGGAATTGGCCAATGCCGGATTAATCGGAGATGTTGAGGATTCCGAAATCGACGAGGTCTCAGTAATTGAAGTCGACGTTGGAGTGCTGAGAAGTTTCGGCTCGATTGAGAAAGACGGCCCTATCCTAGTCGTCGGTCAACTCATGATAACAGCGAACCTGTCCTACACCCACCCGGACTGGGACAGCGCCGCTTACGACTCCGAAGACAAAGTGCTTATCCCATTTGATGATGTAGCTGGCGAGACGGAGGTTCAATTTAAAGTCGACGTCTCGATGTCAATCTTAGTCGACGACAACGGTGATCCGGAAGAAATCGAAGAACTACGATTCCGACAGCGCGACTTTTACTTCGAGCTGCACCCGTTTGAGGACTACAAATAACTGGTTGGCCTAAACGTCCCATTGTCTTGCACTGCACGGTCCATCGAGTGGCATTTGCAAAAGGAGACCCCACCCCCGGCCTCGTTGTCGAGCTGCAGTGGCAGACTTCAGATGATCCGGGGAGCCGCGCTATCAAGTAGTTAATCACGGGCTACCCGAGGGGGGATGTCTGGGGTCCCTAACGTCTAACCCTTCGGATTTCTATTCCTAATCCTAACCAGGTCCGGGTTCGGCTATCTCATAAGCAGGAGCCTTGGTGAGGATTCCATCAGCGCCGGGATTGTTCGGTGCGATGTCAGGGGCAGGAAGCTTGAGAGGTCGTGTGGGGGCTGACCATGAGCGAGGGTCTATTGGCACATGATCGCCAGCGCTGTCGCCTCCAACCTGACGAAGCGAGCCGGCCATCTCATTCTGCAGAAGGATCACAAACCGGCGCCGCGCTTCCCACACTTGCCCTCTGAGTTTCAGACCATCCTCATTCCCGTAGACCACCAGGTGCCTTGCGACGTAGCAGGCCCGTAGCACCTGGTCCAAGACACGGACGCGGATACCTTCATCGCTGACGGCTGCTCGATTTTCAAATTGTACATTCGGGAAAAATAGCCGGCCTCGATCAACAAGAGCACTGGCGCGATGGCTGAGTGCCTCTATCGCCGCTGGGCCGTATACGTTTTCCGTCGTCAGAGGTGCGCAGGCGGTTTCGATTTCCGCCATGACGTCGATAACCTCTCCGCCCCATCTCGTCATCTCTGTATCGCGCTGACGTTCCCGATTTCTTTTTTCATCCTCCCTGTAGCGCTTTTCATCTTCGCGGTAGCGTTTGTCGGTGCTCCAAGCCAGGTACGATTGAATGAGCGTTGTGATCCCGAACAATACAGCGGCCAACGCGGCAACAGATTCCCAACCCATCTCGCCCATCCCAAGTTCGATTGGTCTTGCGACCTCTGCGGATCAAACTAGACTAGACCCCACGTGTCCCGCCAGCCTATGCCCCTAACTCGCTTACTGTGGTATTCCAACCGGCAGAGACCTCTGTCGATGGAAGCGCGATGCGTTCCCCAACCGTCCGATGAGCGTGAAAATGATGGAGTAGCGCTTGCTCAGCATAGTACGCTGTTTGTGCATCCTTGAACCACACGCGTCGTACAATCTCCCACTCCTCATTTAACACCTCCGCCGGGACATGAGAATTAATTTCGTCCAGTCGGCGATCGGGATCGACGCTCATACCGGCCTTCCAGATATCGCGAGCGCCGAATCTCAAAAGATAGGTAAAACAGGGGCCGTCACAGCTTTTGACGACCAACGCCTCATAACTCGTTGGAGGTGGTCCCTTGGAGTTTCGCTTTGTAGTACGTCGTTTGACTCGTCGCGGCGTGCTTTGAGGAAATACGACCGGCCTCGCCAGTGGAACGTCAAAATGTCCGAGCCTCAGTACCTTTGAAGCAAGACGCTTGGGTAGCAGCCAAGGACTGTTCCTAGCGCTCACTGGAACATGGCCAAGCACCTCCCTCGTCACAGGGTAGGGCTGTTCGAACTCCCACGCTCTGAGCGTTCGGACTGCCCAAGGCCATCGGAATTCTCCGTGTTCCCTAATGTTAGCTGCGATAACCGCCTCTGAAAAATACTGCTCAACTCTCCCCCTCTCATCGGCAAATTCCATCATTCCCACGATCCTTCCGCGCATGGCGTCAACGGGAGCCCTCTTGGTTGCCAGAAAAACCATCCTGCTCCCGGGCTCAAAATCTTTGAGAAGGGATCGAGCGGCGGATTCCGAACTGAAAGTCACAGCCGGCCAACCGATCGGATCGAATCCGTGGAAGTACTTTGCATATACCTTCATTGACTTGCCCTCCCTGCCGCAGAATGCCTTGTGCGTTTGAGATTGCAAAGGGTGATGCAGGCTGGTGTATTCGAGCCGATTCGAAGGGGGCATCATGGCAACTGGTCGCGTAACACAAGCCGAGATCAACAAGGCTGCATGGGCTGCGTGTGACACCTTCAGGGGCACGGTCGACGCATCGGTCTACAAGGACTATGTGCTCACCATGTTGTTCCTGAAATACATCTCCGATGTGTGGAAGGATCACTACGAGACCTACCACAAAGAGCACGGCGACCATCCAGACCTCATCGAGGCGCTGATGAAGAACGAGCAGTTCGTGCTGCCGAAAGGCGCGAGTTTTTATGATCTCCATCGCGACCGCCACAAGGCCGGCAATGGCGAGCGCATCGACAAGGCGCTTCATGCCATCGAAGAGGCGAACGGCAACAAGCTCCGTGACGTGTTCCAAGACATATCCTTCAACGCAAACAAGCTCGGCGACGAAGAGCAGAAGAACGACATCTTGCGTATGCTCCTAGAGGACTTCGCCAAGGACAGCCTGGACCTCAGGCCAAGCCGGGTCGGCAGTCTCGACATTATCGGCGGCGCTTACGAATACCTCATCTCCCGTTTCGCGGCGTCGGCAGGCAAGAAGGCTGGCGAGTTCTACACCCCTGCCGAAGTCTCCACGTTGATGGCGCGGCTAGTCGAGCCCCAGGAAGGCGATGATATCTGCGATCCTACATGCGGCTCGGGGTCACTGCTGATGAAATGCGGCCAGGAGATCACCCGGCACACCGGCTCCCGCAAATATGCGCTCTACGGCCAGGAAGCGATCGGCTCGACCTGGGCGCTGGCCAAGATGAACATGTTCCTACACGGCGAGACCAACCACCAGATCGAATGGGGCGACACCATCGGCAACCCCAAGTTGCGCACAGCGGAAGACCGGCTACGCCATTTTGATGTCGTCGTCGCCAACCCGCCGTTCAGCCTCGACAAATGGGGATCGGAGAAAGCAGCCACCGACCGCTTCGGCCGCTTTCGTCGGGGTCTCCCGCCGCAGACCAAGGGCGACTATGCCTTCATCCTACACATGATCGAGACCATGAAGCCTCGCACCGGCCGAATGGCCGTGGTGGTACCCAACGGCGTCCTCTTCCGGGGTTCAACGGAAGGGGTGATCCGCCGGAAGCTCATCGAGGAGAACTTGTTGGATACGGTCATCGGCCTACCCGAAAAGCTGTTCTTTGGTACCGGCATTCCAGCGGCTATCCTCTTCTTCCGTAAGAAGAAGCCTGACGACACCGTCCTTTTTATCGACGCCAGCCGCGACTACGAAGAGGGCACCAACCAGAACCGACTGGGCGAAGAACAGCTGCATAGGATTTTCGTGGCTTTCGATGACCGCGTCTCCATCGACAAATATGCCCATCTGGCAACAGCCAAGCAGATCGCTGACAGCGGCTTCAACCTCAACATCCCTCGCTATGTCGACACTTTCGAGAACGAGGAAGAGATCGACCTTATGGTGGTGCGGGCGGAACGATTGAAGCTGAAGGCGGAGATGACCGAGCTTGAGACGAAGATGGAAGGGTACCTGAAGGAACTTGGCTATGATTCCTGAGGGGTGGGAGCGTCAGCCGCTGGGGGCAGTCTGCGAATTGGTAAATGGTCGGGGCTTTAAGCCGCACGAGTGGGGCGACACCGGCTATCCGATAATTCGCATTCAGAACTTGAATGGCGGTTCTGATTTCAACTTCTACGATGGCGATTTCAATCCAAAGATCCTGGTGAGACCGGGACAACTACTCTTTGCATGGTCTGGTAGCCGAGGCACGTCGTTTGGACCGCATATTTGGAACGGTCCAGACGCGGTATTGAACTATCATACGTGGAAAGTGCTTCCGACTAGCGAGACAGACCAACGCTTCTTGCACCAAATGTTGCGGCACATCACGGGTCAGATAGAGGCGTCAGCTCACGGTGCTTCTGCATTGGTGCATACTCAAAAGGGCGATATGGAGAAATGGCCTATCGCCGTGCCTCCGCTCTGCGAACAACAGAAAATCGCCGACATCCTGTCGACCTGGGATGCAGCTATTGGGACAATCGAGAAGCTGCTCGCAAATGCCGAAGCACTGAAGCGTGCCCTCATGCAGCAACTAGTCGCAGGAAAGCGGCGAGTGAATGGGTTTCAGGGTACGGAATGGCAGGTCGGGCAGCTCTCTGATGTCGCCTCGATCATCGTATCGAATGTCGATAAGAAAACCGTTGCTGGTGAAAAGCCCGTTCGCCTTTGCAACTACACTGATGTCTATACGAACAACGAAATTTATCCCGAAATGGCTTTCATGGCTGCAACAGCCACAGATGCACAGATCAAGAAATTTGCCCTCAAGAAGGATGATGTGGTTATCACAAAGGACAGCGAGACGCCGGCAGACATTGCGATACCGGCTTATGTTGGAAAGAGTGCTCCTGATCTTGTTTGCGGATATCATCTCGCTATTATTAGACCCAACAAGAGGAGCAGCGGGCGGTTCCTGAAGTACTATTTCGAGCACCCGATAACCCGACATCATTTCGCCTCTCGAGCGAACGGGGCTACTCGGTTCGGCTTGACGGTCGGCTCCATCGAAGAGGCTGTGATCCGTTACCCTGCACTGGAGGAGCAGGAGCGAATTGCCGATTACCTTTCAACGGTTGAAGACGAGATAGCGCATCTTCAAGCAGACGACGAACATCTCCGAACCGAAAAACGTGCACTCATGCAGCAACTCCTAACCGGCAAGAGGCGGGTCGCAGTGTGAACGCCCCCGAGCGCCCAAGCACCGACGAGGAAGCCCAGGCTAAGGTCCCGGCGCTCGCTTTGCTGCTGAAGCTCGGCTGGTCCTACCTGTTGCCGCAAGAGTGCCTGAGGCTTCGCGGCAGTGAGCGGGCTGTATTGCTGGAATCTGTGATCCGCGACCATCTCTCAGCTTGGCGCTTTGCCTATCGTGGCGCGAACCATGCGCTCTCCGCCAATGGCATCGCGCAGGTCTTGAAGGCGCTCAACGACACCGGCCTCAATGAAGGCCTGATCCCGGCCAATGAACGGGTCTGGAAACATCTCGCCCTTGGCGTCACAGTCTCAGAGTTTATGCCGGACGGGCACAAGCATTCCGTCACCGTGCCGCTGCTCGACTTCGCGGACCCTTCGAGAAACCGCCTCCACGCCACCGAGGAGCTTTCCGTCGAGCGAGAGGGCGGGCATGGCCGCTTCCGGCCTGACATCGTTCTCTATGTTAACGGCATCCCGTTGGCCGTCATCGAAGCCAAGCGCCCGAGCGGCAGCCATGCTGAAAAGCTGATGCTGGCCGAGGGCGTTTCGCAGCATCTCCGCAACCAGAAGCCCGACGGGATTCCCACACTCTATTCCTATGCCCAGCTCCTCCTCTCCATTTCCGGGCAGGAAGGCAGATACGCCACCATCGAGACGCCGGCCAAATTCTGGTCGCTGTGGCGCGAGGAGGAGATTCCCGCAGCTGACATCGACGCGAGGGTTAACGTCAGGCTCACTGCGCAGCAGCATTTCGCCCTGTTCGCCGAGCGCCCGCCTCATGTCGGCGCCTTCTTTGATGGCCTCTGGTCGAAGCCTGTCGCCCCGACGGGACAGGATCGGCTCATCGTCTCGCTTTTGCGTCCGGATCGTCTCCTGGAGTTCGTCCGCTACTTCCTCCTCTTCGACCGTAAGCTCGGCAAGATTGCTGCCCGCTATCCCCAGGTCTTTGGCATCAAGTCGATGCTGGCGCGGATGGAAAAGCGCAGCCTCGACGGCGGGCGTGAGGGTGGCGTCATCTGGCACACCACTGGCTCGGGCAAGTCCTTCACCATGGTCTTCCTACTGAAGGCGCTGCTGATCCACGACACCCTTGCCCGCTGCCGCATCATTGTCATCACCGACCGGGTCGACCTGGAGCGCCAGTTGTCGACCACCTTCATGGCGGGCGGTGCTTTCGGCTCTGCGGTGGCGACGAAGAAGGATGGTGAGAACGCCAAGGCGTCGTCAGGTCGCGACTTAGCGCAACGCATAGGCTCCGGCACGGAACGTATTATGTTCACGTTGCTGCAAAAGTTTAATTCGGCGACACGCTTCAAGGAATGCCACAACGCATCCGATGACCTCATCGTGCTGGTCGACGAAGGGCACCGCAGCCATGGCGGCGAGAACCATGAGCGGATGCGCAAAGCGCTGCCCAACGCCGCATTCATCGCCTTCACCGGCACGCCGCTGCTGAAGGAGAACAAGACGGAGAACAAGTTCGGGCCGATCCTTCACGCGTACACCATGCAGCGGGCGGTCGAGGACGGGACGGTGACCCCGCTGCTCTATGAGGAGCGCCGGCCGGTGGTCGACGTGAATGCCGAAGCGATCGACAAATGGTTCGACAAGATCACCACGGGCCTTTCCGACAAGCAGCAATCCGATCTGAAGAAGAAGTTCGCCACTCGTGGCAGCGTCTACCGCGCTGGCAACCGCATCGACCTCATCGCCTGGGACATCGCCACGCATTTCTCGCAAAACTTCAAGGAGCTTGGCGCCGGACTGAAGGCGCAACTGGCGACCGACAGCAAGCTCTCCGCGATCCGCTATAAGCATGCGCTGGACGCTACGAGCCTCGTCACCAGCGCCGTCATTATCTCGCCGCCCGACACCCGCGAGGGTCACGAGGACACCGACGAGTCGAAGACTCCGGAAGTCCAGAAATGGTGGGCCGCCAATGTAGGGTACGATGCCG
This sequence comes from Mesorhizobium sp. M0862, assembly GCF_040319795.1. Taxonomy (NCBI): domain Bacteria; kingdom Pseudomonadati; phylum Pseudomonadota; class Alphaproteobacteria; order Hyphomicrobiales; family Phyllobacteriaceae; genus Mesorhizobium; species Mesorhizobium sp. M0862. The sequence goes on along the minus strand of NZ_JAMYOJ010000003.1, from coordinate 118,804 downwards.
AAGGATACGAGCGTCGCGTCATCCAGGATTTCGCCACGCCCGGTAAGCCCGACATCCTCATCGTTGTCGACAAGCTGCTGACGGGCTTTGACGAGCCGCGCAACGCGGTGCTCTATATCGACAAATATCTGAAGGAGCATAATTTGCTCCAAGCCATCGCACGGGTGAACCGGCTGCATGAAGCCAAGCAGTTCGGCTTTCTGATCGACTATCGCGGCATCCTGATGGAACTCGATACTTCGCTGCAAGACTATCAGGACCTCGCCGAGCGCACCCAAGGCGGCTACGACATCGAGGACATCGAAGGTACCTTCGCCGGTGTTGCGACCGAGTACAAACGCCTGCCTGGCCTCCATGCCGGGCTGTGGGCAATCTTCGGCAGCGTCAAGAACAAGGGCGACCGCGAGCAGTTCCGCCTGGTGTTGACCCCGGATTCGGTTCTTGGCGAAGACGGCGCAAGCTACGATCGCAATCAGAAGGTACGCGAGGATTTCTATGCCGCGCTGACCGAGTTCGGCATGTGCCTGAAGCTGGCGCTTTCATCCCGCGCCTTCTTCGAGGACGGCTCCTTCAGCGATGCGACGATCGCCGGCTACAAGAAGGACCTGAAGTTCTTCACCGAGCTGCGCATCCAGGCCAAGCAGGATGCCATGGAGACGGTCGATTTTTCGGCCTACGAGGAGCAGATACGCAAGCTGGTCGACAAGCAGGTCGTCGGCGTCGAGATCAAGGAATCGGAAGGCGTCATCGACCTCACGGGCTTCACCGACCACACGCAGGCCGGCTATGACGCGTCAGGGTGGAGCGACGACAAGGCCCGCGCCGAGACCGATGTCATCAAGACCCGGCTGACCAAAACCATAGAACAGACATTGGCCGATGACCCCTATGCCCAGGCGGTCTTTTCCGACCTGCTGCGCCAAGCGATCAAGGAGGCGGAATCCCTTTTCGATCATCCGCACAAGCAATACATTCTGTTCAAGGACCTGGAGGAAAAAGCGCGAATGCGGGCCAATCCCCATGTCCCCGACCGCTTTCCGGACAATCCCCATGCGCAGGCCTATTTCGGTCTGTTCCCGATCGTCGTGGGCGAGGTCGCCGCGCGGGATCGAGGCGAGGACTGGCTTGTCGCCGAGGCCTTCCACATCGACGGGATCGTGAGCAACTCGGTAGCGACATTCTCGATCAACCCGGCCAACATCGAGGCCGACATCAGGAACAGGCTCCTGCCGCGCTATTTCAAGGCGCTGGGAGGGCTGGACAAGGCCCAGGCGCTGGTAGACCGCATCGTCGAAATCGTTCGCCTGGGGGCATCCCGTGGCACTCTCTGAGCGCAACCTGTCGACGCTCCGCTATGGCGACGAGAACATCGCCTATGCCCTACGGGTCAACCCTTCCCGGCGCGAGCGCATCGCCATCCATGTTCATCCGGATGGAGCCGTCGAGGTCGAGGCCCCCGAGGACGCCAGCGAGGAGGCCATCCGCAAGGCCGTGATGAAACGCGCCCGCTGGGTCCTCCGGCACGTCACCGACGCCCGAAAGCGCTTCGAACATGTTCTGACACGGCAATATGTCAGCGGCGAGCAGGCACTCTATCTCGGACGCCGCTATGTCCTGAAGGTCATCCAGGTGTCCAAGGCCGAGCGGTCCATCAAGCTGAAGCGCGGCCTGCTTGTCGTCGCGACCGATAATACCGATAGGGCGGCGCTCCGGGCTCGCCTGCGGGCCTGGTATCGCGTCAAGGCGCGGGACTATTTCGCCGGCCGCATCGAGACCATTTCCAAGGCGCTGCCCTGGGTCCAGGAGCCGCCGCCGTTCCGGCTGCTCGACATGAAACGGCAATGGGGAAGTTGCGCGACGGGCGGCTCAGTCACGCTCAATCCGTTCCTGGTCAAGGCTCCACGCGAGGCGGTGGACTACGTTATCACCCACGAGCTTTGCCACCTCAGGGAACACAACCACAGCGCCGAGTTCTTCCGTCTTCTTACGCGCTCCATGCCGGGCTGGGAGACTATCAAGTCCCGGCTGGATCACAGCGCCGAGATTATTCTTAACGATTGACCCGGCTTGCACGGGTAAGAGCGACTTCTCTGCAAATCGGCGGAATTCGCGTCCGAGGTCGACGCGTTGCTAGAGGACGGACGCCGAGGGGGGCTGAGCGATGCAGCGAACGCTATCAGTTAACTTGCGGAGAAGCACCTGGCGGCGCGGAAAAGCTCCGCCATCCAGCTTGCTTCCTGCGACAAAGCAGTTGTCAGTCGATATTTTGGACATGATGGTCCGGATCGGCTCACTGGCGATACCCGCGACGTCGATGGAACTTTCGATCAACGCATGGTGGGCTTGGCTTCGATACGCATCAGCTTTCACCGATGGGCCAGGATTTCTGCTCAAATCAACTTATGCCGATTTGGACGCCCATCAAAAGACAGTCCTGAGCGACGATTTCGGGATGGGAGTGGCACTTTCCTACTTAGTGTCGGCGCTAGATCTCCAGACCGTTTTCGACGGCCGCTACTTCGTCCAATTCCTCGCGCCAGCCGTGGGAGCGAAGGCACTGCAGATTGCGAAGAATGGGCAATTCAAATCACCCGATTTCATAGGTCAGGACGGCTCAGGTCGTTGGCATGCGATCGAGTGTAAGGGAACTCAATCCTCCTCCCAGACTAGGCAGGATCAAATGAAAGCCGGGCGGCTGCAGAAGACGAATGTCGTGTTTCCGCCGGCCGTGCGAGGGCAAAAGCTCATATCTGCGCTCCTTGTTGGACGGGCAGGCGGAGGGTTCAATTCGTCTCTGCTAATCGAGGACCCCGAAGGCGACACTAAGTTCCGTGTACGGAAGGCCACGTTGCCCGGCGCCGAAGAAGCCAGTCGCCGGGCTACTTTGGCGCGGGCGTTAGGGCTGATTGGTTATCCGGCTATGGCAGCCAATATAGCAGCCCCTTACGGTCAATATGCCTATGATCGGGAGACATCCGGCAAGGAAGAGCAACTTCGGCTTGAGGCCGTGCAGCGGAAGCGTGCAGCCCTCGGCCTAGAGCTCGAAAGGGTGGTCGAACGCGGCTCCGACCGTTTCACTACCGCAGGTCATGTTGGGCGAGAGATAATTCTCTCCGCACCCGATCCTATAAATACTCCAGAAGGCAGATTCTCGAGGATACGTGCGCGACTCGCCATGCCGCTCCCCATTTTCACCTCGCTGCGCGAGAGCCTACAGAATTCCGAGCCGGCCGGTCAGCTGGACGGCGTCGCTGTTGCAGGGATCAAAGGGGTATCTGCCGAGACTACCGCCAAGCTAACGATCGGTTCAATTTTTGAGGCTGAGGTCGAACTTCTCCGTTAACAACGACTTGGAGGGGTCGCTGAGGGCTGGACGTAAGTACATCCAGGTGGTACACAGACTGCAGTCGACGGCGACCGAAAACCGTGGTTTTTCAGACTGTTAATGGCGGGTTAAGCGAGTTCAATCCTCTCTCGCAGCACCAGTTCATTCCCTTTGATTTAAAAGATGCAGTCGCGAAGTCGGGGTCTCGTTGCGGACCAAAAAAGCCGGCTGACGCAAAAGTGCCAATCCCGCGCATCCAACCGTGGCCCCCTCGCCCGGAAACATTGAGAGAAAGAGGCTTTACGGGGCCGGACGACTGCTCAACAAGTCCGGACCTGTCAACTCATGAACAGGCCGGACTGGCCGTATCCGGCATGCTGAACGCTACCGCTCGCACGCTGAAAGCCAGCCGCCTCGTACGCATATCCACGACAAGAACACAGCTCGCCCAAGGACTTGCCATCGGCCAGCCATCATGATGCCATCTCGCTTGCGGAAGATAGCGTTGGGTTTTGGGGTAGAGAATGCTCTTTGGGCGAACGGCAGGTGCGACAGGGCGCATGTGCGCGGCACTTGCCGCAGCACTGGTGTGCCTATGCGCGTTTGGCCCCGCTTTGGCTGAAGAGCCGAAGGCGCTGAAAGGCGTCGCGCTCATCATCGGTCAGTCCGACTACCAGCATGTCGGCAAACTGCCCAATCCGGAAAACGACGCCCGCGCCATCGAGGAGATGTTCGACAAGCTCGGCTTCGAGACAAATGTCGCCACCAATCGCGACACACGCAAATTGCGGCGCGATCTCGAAGGCTTCGTCGACGATGCCGAGGGCGCCGATGTCGCCATCATCTACTATTCCGGCCACGGCATCGAAGCCGGCGGCGAGAATTATCTGGTCCCTGTCGATGCCGATATTTCGGCGCTCGACAATGCCGGCGAAAAGTTGGTGCCGCTGTCGTCCATCGTCGCCGAACTGAAGGCCAAGGTGCCGGTCACCATCGTTCTGCTGGACGCCTGCCGCAACGATCCGTTCCCGCCGGGCACGCTCTTGAAGCTGGCGCCGGGCGACGAAGGCAAGCCGATCGGCGCCGGCGGTCTCGGCGAAACGCGCGGCGTGGTTTCCCTGAAAGGTGGCGCCGAGGCCAAGGGCTCGGTCGACGACAGCCTCGGCCAGGTCATCGCCTTTGCCGCCGAGCCCGGCAAGGTTGCGCTGGACGGTCCGGCCGATGGCAACAGCCCCTATGCGGCAGCGATCCTGCGCCACATCGACACGGTGGCCGGCGAGGAATTCGGCACCGTTCTGCGCATGATCGGCGAGGAGGTCTATCTCAAGACCAATGGCCAGCAGCGGCCCTGGGTCAATGAGAGCCTGCGCCGGCTGCTCTATTTCGGTACCCCCGCCGAGGCGCCGAAAGGTGATGAGGGCGAAATCCTCAGGGAGCGGCGCCAGCTCCTGCTGACCATCTCGACGCTACCCGAGCCGGAGCGCCGCCAGATCGAAACCATATCGCGTGACGGCAAGGTGCCGATGGATGGGCTCTACGCCATGCTGAAGGCGCTCGGGGTCGACATACCCAAGGATCCGGCTGAGCTCGACAAGCTGCTGCGTGGCCAGACCGAACGGCTGAAACACGTGTTGGCTGAACGCGAGACTTTGAAAAACCCGGACCCCGAAATTGCCAGGCTATCGAAACTCGCCGAACAGGCGGTTCAGGAAGGCGCGCTCGAAGCGGCGCAGAAATTCAACGAGCAGGCCAAGGCCCGCATCGGCGAACTTTCGTCTACGGTCGACCAGGCCGAGGCCGAGCTGAAGGCAAAGCGGCTGGAATTCGCAAAGGTCTTCGCCAGCAGTGCCAGGACTTATGAAATCTCCTTCAACTTCAAGGAGGCGGCGCAGGATTACGCCAAGGCCTTCGAGCAGGCTGCCAAATGGAGCGACGAAGACGCGTTCTACTACAAGGCGGCAGAGGCCAACGCTCTGTCGGAACAAGGGGACTTCTCCGGCGACAATGCGTATCTCGCCCAGGCCCTGACAGCCCATGAACAGGCATTGACCTATGTCACCCGCGAAAAGTTGCCGCTACTTTGGGCGGCCACCCAGAACAATATGGGCGCCACGCTTGCTACGTTGGGCGAACGGGAAGCCGGCCGCGAAAACCTCGACAAGGCAGCTGCCGCCTATGAGCAGGCGCTGACCGTCTATACGCATGACGCCTACCCCGACGACTGGGCATCGACCTATGGCAATCTGGGCACGGTCTACTGGCGGCTCGGCCAGCGCGAGAACGGGACGGCACTGCTTGAGCGGGCAGTCGGGGCCTTCCGCTCGGCGCTCGAGGTACAGTCGTCGAAAAAACTGCCGCTTGAATGGGCGGCGACGCAGAACAATCTCGGCATCGTGCTGTCCGAGATCGGCGAACGCCAGACCACATCGGACAGTTTTCGCGCCGCAATCGAAGCGCATCGTGCGGCATTGACGGAATACAACAGAGAGCGCGTGCCGCTCGACTGGGCGCTGAGCCAGGTCAATCTGGGTGCTGCGCTCTACCGCCTCGGTGAGCGCGAAAAGGATATCGCGACCATGCAGCAGGCGGTTGCTGCCTATCAGGCGGCGACCGGCGAAATGACCAGGGAACGCGCGCCGGCGCAATGGGCGACAATCCAGAATAATCTGAGCACGGCGCTGGAATCGATCGGAACCATTAACGGCGATGTCGCCACGCTTGAGCAGGCGCGCGACGCCGCCCTGGCATCGCTTACGGTTTGGACGCGCGAGCACGCCGCGGCGAGCTGGGCCAACGGCCAGCTGACGCTCGGCAACGCCTTGCAGCGCCTCGGCGCCAAGCAGAAGAACAAGGAACTGCTGATGCAGGCAGCCACCGCGTACCAGGCCGCTCTGTCCGAATATCCGCGTGAGAAACTGCCGCTTGACTGGGCTTCGCTGCAGCAGAATCTGGGATCGGTCAACGACACGCTCGGCGATCTCGATACGGGAACCGATTACTACATTCAGGCGGTGACCGCGTATCATCAGGCATGGGAGGTCTATACCGCAACCGCCGCGCCGCGCGAGTTCGCTTCGATCGGCTACAGCCTTGCAGGCACGCTGTCGAACTGGGGCGAACGCGCGGGGGACATCTCGATCCTGCGGCAGGCGATCGATGTCTACGGTCAGGTGCTCAGGGTTCGCACCCGCGACAAGGACCCAGCCAATTGGGCCAAGACGGAATTCCGCCTCGGCTGCGCATTGATGATGTCAGGCAAGCTGGCCTCTGACGATCTACTGCTGCAGCAATCGGTCGACGCGCTGCGGGCGGCGCTCGACGGGCAGACGAAAGGCGGTGATGTCACGGAGATCGGCCAGACGCGCCGCGTGCTCGGCCAGACCCTGTCGATCCTGGGCGACAATACATCCAACCTGGACTTGCTGGCGCAAGCAGCCGACATGCTGGAAGCCGCGCTCCCCGCCTACTCCAAGGACGCCGACCCGGAGGAGTGGGCCAATATCAACTACGAGCTCGGCTTTGCCCGCTACAGCCAGGGCCGGATTGGTGGCGACGCCACGTTCTACGCCAAGGCCGTGGAGAGCTTCGAGACGGCAGCGCGGATCTACGACGGTTTTCCCGACCGCATGCAATGGGCGCGCACCAAGGGCGATATCGGCAATGCCTTGCTGATGGCCGCGGACGGCAAGGACGTCGAGTTGCTCACCCGCGCGATTGCCGCCTATGACGCAGCGCTCAGCGTGGTAACGCGCGAGAATGCGCTGGCTGTCTGGGAGAACAATCAGAACAATCTCGCCGGCGGGCTGTCGAGTCTTGGTTACTGGGCGAACGATGTCGGCAAGCTGAAACGAGCCGCTCAGATCTACCGCGACCTCGCCACGGTGCGAACGATCGCCCGCGATCCCGATCTCTGGATCACCAACCAGACCAGTCTCGCGCAGACGCTGAGCATGATCGCGGCCCGCGAGCCTTCGGCTGAATTGTACGAGGAGGCGATTGTCGTCAACCGGGCGCTTGCCGAGCAGCTCGGTCGCGACCGCGATCCCGAACGTTGGGCCAATGCGCGCAACGAGATGGGCTATGCCTTGACCATGGCCGGCCGCGCCGAAAACAATGTCGCGCATTTCGAGGAGGCGGTGTTGGTCCTGCGCGAGGCGATCGTGGTGCAAAAGAAGATCAATTCGGTGCCGGCTGTCGCCTTCACGCAGGACAGCCTGTGCGACGTGCTGGTCGATCTAGGCGCCGCCCACAAGGACAAGGCGATGGCACAGGAAGCGATCGCCGCATGCCAGGACGCGCTCGTCATCTTCCGTGACAAGAAGGTGGACGATCTCGCCGCCGGTTCCGAAAAGAACCTCGCCGAGGCACAGGCGTTGCTGGCCGAGTTGCATTAATCCGAGCCCGCGCTCCCGGATGCGGGCGAATGGTGGGCACGCCAGCGTTCACGCTGTTGCGCAAGCAGATGTCACCGGCTCGCCATGGCATGACAGAGATGCGATGTGGCAGTATCGGCTTGTGCGCCGGTCGCCACCCGTCATTCAGGACGACAGGTAATCATATTCCGTTGGAGCGCCAGATGACCCTATTCACCCGCCGCGGGCTTCTGAAAACGGCTGCGGTTGCCGGCGGTGGCGGCGTCGGGCTGGCAGCAATGACCAGGCTCAGCGGTTGGGCAGCTGTCACACCTGAGCCGGTGGTGCTCAAGACGGCAAAGATCCAGGCCAGGTTCATGGATATCGGCCAGACCCGCGATGTGCTGACTTATGGAGAGGCCGGAATGCCGCCGGTGCTCAGGATGAAAAAGGGCGAGCCTTTCGCCGCCCGCCTCGTCAACGGCATCGACGATCCGACGACGATCCACTGGCACGGCATTCGCGTTCCAAACAAGATGGACGGCGTCCCCTTCCTGGTTCAGCCCTACGTCTACACCGGCGATCATTTCGACTACGCCTTCACCCCGCCCGACGCCGGCACCTTCTGGTATCACCCGCATTGCAACACGCTGGAGCAGATGGGCCATGGCCTCACCGGCGTGATCGTGGTCGAGAACCCCAACGATCCAAAATTCGACGCCGAAGCCGTCGCCAACCTGCGCGACTGGCGCCTCGGCGACGACGCGCAGTTCATCCAGCAATTCCGGCCGCGCGATGCCGCAAAAACCGGAACCTATGGCACGGTGCGCACCGCCAACTGGCTCAACCAGCCGCAATTCGACGCGCCGGCCGGCGGGTTGGTGCGGATGCGGGTCGCCATCACCGATGTCACCCGCATCTACGCTTTTCGCGTCGAGGGTGCGGAGGCCGCGGTCATCGCGCTCGACGGCAATCCGGTGCCGCAGCGTTTTGCGCCCGATGCCTTGCTGCTCGGACCGGGGCAGCGCATGGAGCTCGCCATCCGCATGCCTGACCAGGAGGGCGCGATCGTCAGCCTGGGCGACATCAGGGGCACCAAACCCAAGGTCCTCGCCACCTTGCGCGCTACCGGAAGCTCGCTTAAGCGCGATCTGCGCGACCTCGCACCGCTGGAAGCGAACCCGGTGCCAGAGGTGGATCTCGCCAGCGCGAAACACATCGCGCTCTCGCTCAGCGCCACCGCGGAAAACGTGCCGAGCGACAGCATATGTGGCACGCTCGGCTACTCCTTCTGGGCCATCAACAAGGTGCCGTGGCCCGGCGACACGCCGGACCCGACCGCGCCTTTGGCCGAGCTGAAGCTCGGCCAAAGCTATGTCATCGACCTGGAAAACCTGACGCCGCAATCGCATCCCATGCATCTGCACGGCATGAGCTTCAAGGTGCTGTCGTCTTCGACGCGCCAGGTTCAGCCGGTCATCTCCGACACCTATCTCATGCAGCCCAACGAGAAGGTTCAGCTTGGTTTCGTCGCTGACAATCCCGGCGACTGGCTGCTGCACTGCCACATCATCGAACATCAGAAAACCGGCATGACGAGCTATATCAGGGTGGTTTGACGCCGAGGCGGGTCAATCAGCCTCTACCGGGGTTGGCCTCACCTTCCGGGCCTGTTGTCGGAGAAATTGCCGCCGTCCGCTGGTTTCGTTGGCAAAGCGGGGCCGTTCCCTGCTATTCCCGCCTGCAATCAAGAAGCCGTGGACACGCTTGCATGACCAATGTCGCCCTGACCGGACTGGCCCGCGATCTCGCCAGGCGCGCCGCCGAGGGCCGCCCGGTGCGCATCGGCGTCATCGGCTCCGGCGAAATGGGCACCGACCTGGTCACGCAAGGCATGCTGATGCCCGGCATCTCGGTCGCGGCCATCTCGACACGCCGCCCGCACACCGCCCGTGACGCCATCCGCATCGCCTATGGCGATGAGGCGATGGCGGTCGAGGCGGACAGGGGCTCGAAAGTCACCGCGGCGATCGAGGCGGGCAAAATCGCCATTACCACGAACGAGATGCTGGTCACCAATCCGCTGATCGACGTCGTCATAGACGCCACCGGCAAGCCTGGTGTCGCCGCCGATTTCGACTTGAAGGCGATGGAGCACGGCAAGCACCTGGTGATGATGAATGTCGAGGCCGACGTCACGATCGGCTGCTACCTCAAGCAGCAGGCAGACCGGCTCGGCGTCGTCTATTCGGTCGGCGCCGGCGACGAGCCGTCGAGCTGCATGGAGCTGATCGAGTTCGCCTCCGCGCTCGGCTACACCATCGTCTCGGCCGGCAAGGGCAAGAACAACCCGCTCAACCACGATGCCGTTCCGGATGACTATCGCGAGGAAGCCCTTCGCCGCAACATGAACCCGCGCATGCTGGTCGAGTTCGTCGACGGCTCGAAAACCATGGTCGAGATGTGCGCCATCGCCAACGCCACCGGGCTGGTCCCAGACGTTCCCGGCATGCACGGCCCAAAGGCCGACCGCGATCAGCTGGCCAAGGTGCTCATCCCGAAGGCGGATGGCGGCATCCTGTCGAAGAAGGGCGTTGTCGACTACACCATCGGCAAGGGCGTGGCGCCCGGCGTGTTCGTCATCGTCGAGGCGACGCATCCGCGCATCGTCGAGCGCATGGACGACCTGCACATAGGCCACGGCCCCTACTACAGCTTCTTCCGGCCGTATCATCTGACCTCGCTGGAAGTGCCGCTGACGGCGGCCCGTATCATGCTCTACGGCCGCCCCGACATGGTGCCGCTGCCGAAGCCGGTGGCCGAAGTCTGCGCGGTGGCCAAGCGCGATCTCGCCACGGGCGAGACCTTCGATGCCATCGGCGAGACTTGCTACCGCTCCTGGACCATGACCGTCGAAGAGGCGCGCGCCAATCTGGCAGTGCCGGTCGGCCTGCTCGAAGGCGGCAAGGTGCTGAAACCGGTGAGGAAGGGCGAACTGCTCACTGCCGACAATGCTACGCCCGACCGCACGACCAGGCTGTTCGCTTTGCGGAAGCTGCAGGATGATATGCTCTACGGGGCTGAGATGGCATGAACAGGCCAGCTCTCTGGCTTTGTCATGACAAGATCACTATATTGTAGTGACAGCGAACGGAGGCTTCCAGAATGAATCTCCAGATCAGAGACCCGCGCGCCCGTGACCTCGCCCGGCAGCTTGCCGAAAAGCGAAAGATTTCCTTGACCGAAGCGGTGATCGAAGCGCTCGAATCCGAGCTTCAGCGCGAACGTGAACGAGTTCCGCTGGCTGAGCGGCTGGCCGCCATATCGAACGATCTGAAGGCCAAGGCGGGAAGCGGTGGCAGGGATTTGACTAAGGATGAGATCGACGAGATGTGGGGACATTCCTGATGTTCATCGAAACCTCGATGGTGATCGCTGTCCTCGCCGGAGAGGAAGACGCCGCCGATTGGAGCCGCCGGATCGGGCAGGCCTCGATACGGATCACATCTCCGCTGGTCGTGCTCGAAGCGGCGATGCGGCTTTCATCGAAGTTGGTGGTGGAGCCGCTCTTCGCCGAAAAGGCGATAGAGGAGTTCCTGCGTGAGGCCGAGATCGAGGTGGTTCCGATCGAAATCGGTGATGCCAAGCTCGCGATCCAGGCTTTTTCGAACTATGGCAAAGGTCGCGGCCACCCGGCTCAGCTCAATCTCGCTGACTGCCTGTCATATGCCTCGGCAAAAAGCCGTGGGATGCCCTTGCTCTACAAAGGGAAAGACTTTTCCCACACCGATCTGGCCTGATCCTACTCCCCCAGTTCACGGTTCGGTCAGCAGCATCGTCAGCCACTCCCGCCCAGCAGGCCAAATGCTGCCGCGGTCGCGCCATGGGGCTTTTGACCTGCTCGCGCAACATGCCTGGTCATTGCGCTCGTGCTGACGGCGCAGACCCATCGGCTGCCATTGTATGATCCATTAATACAGTCTGTCTCTTTGATCCGGGTTTTTCAAACGATGCCGAGATGCCAATCTCCGAACGATCAGTTGAACCCCCATTGAGGATTGAAATCTTGCAAACCATTTGGACAAGACGCGAGACGATGAAAACCCTTCTGGCAACGGGCATGGTTGCCATGCTTCAGCCTCTGGCTTTTGCAGCCAGGGCCGCCGCCAAGCTGGAATGGACCTATTTTCAGGCTGACGAGAATGGTTTCCGCCGCACGCCGGTGCTGCTGACCGGGGAAAAAGAAGCCATCCTCCTCGACGGCGGATTTACCCTGTCCGATGGCCGTGCGGTCGCGGATGCGATCAAGGCGACGGGCAAGACCCTGACGACGATCTATGTCGGTTGCAGCGACCCTGACTATTATTTTGGACTGCGTCCCGTCGCGGATGCTTTCCCCGGCGCCAAGATCATCGCGGCCGCTGCGACGGTGGCGGCCATCAAAGCCAATGTGCAAGCCAAGCTGGATGTCTGGGGCCCGCAGCTCAAGGACAATGGACCGAAGGTCCTGGCGGATGTCGTCATTCCCGAGGCATCCGATATCACCTCACTTGAAATCGAAGGAAACAAGATCGAGATCGTCACCGTCGCCGATCTGAAAGACCGGCGGTATCTCTGGGTGCCCAGCCTTGAAGCGGTGTTCGGCGGCGTGCTGATCTCGTCCGGCGTACATGTCTGGGTTGCCGACGAGCCAACCGTAGACGACCGCAAGAAATGGATTGCCGCGCTCAACGAAATCGCGTCCCGCAAACCCAACATCGTGGTGCCGTCCCATCAGGTAGCCGGTGCACCGGACGGTCTGGCGGCCGTGGAATTCACCCGCGCCTACCTCGAAGCTTTCAATAAGGAAGCCGAAAAAGCGAAATCCAGCGTCGAGCTGATTGCAGCGATGAAGCGGCGCTATCCCGATCTTCTTGACGTCTCGTCCCTGGAACTGGGCGCAAAGGTCGCCAAGGGTGAGATGAAGTGGGGCTGATACGGCCCCGCGAGCGTCTCGGCTACTTCCCCAATTCCACCGACCGCAGCCGCGCGGCTTCCACCGCCTCGGTCAGCAGCTTCGTCAGCCGGTCTTCGCCCATCAGCACGGCAAGGGCGGCTGCCGTGGTTCCGTTGGGGCTGGTCACCTGCTGGCGCAGGACGCCGGGCTCCTCGCCGCTTTCGGCAGCGAGTGCAGCAGCGCCATAGACGGTCTGCATGGCAAGCAGCCTGGCGGTCTCGGTCGGCAGCCCGGCCTTCTCGGCTGCAACCGTAAGCGCCTCGATGAAATGGAAGATGTAGGCCGGACCGGACCCCGAAACCGCCGTCACCGCGTCCATCAGGCCTTCGTCGTCGATCGTCGTCACCACACCGCTCGCCGACAGCAGCTCGGCAACGAAACGCCTGATGTCGTCGGTCACCAGCGGGTTGGAATAGACCACCATCATGCCCTTGCCGATCGCGGCCGGCGTGTTGGGCATGCAGCGGATAACAGGCGCGAGATGGCCGAGGATGTGCTCGAAGGTGGCGACCGGCGTGCCCGCGGCGATGCTGACGAAGGTGGTCCTGCCGTCGCCGAAGCGCTTGTAGGCGGCGGTGACGTCGCGGATCACCTGCGGCTTGACGGCGATGACGACGAGGTCGGGCTCTGCGTCGGCGGGGATCCCGTTCGCGCCCGCGGCGACACTGCAACCGAGGTGCTCGGCGCGCTTGCGCAATTCGGCATTGGGCTCGACCACGAACACGGCTTGCGGGGCAAGCTTGCCGGATTTCAGCCAGCCCGCAAGCATGGCGTAACCCATATTGCCGCAACCGGCGAGAACAAGCCTGATCGTCATTGAGAGCCCTCCGAGACAAGGGTTCTCCTTAGACGCTAGCGGGCAGACGGGAAAGCCCCTCAAGGGGTGCTGGATCAGGCCAGCCGGTCAAGGTCGCCGGCGTACCGCGATCGGCCGCAGCGACACTTGCCGCAAGCCAAGCACGCCGAGCACGAAGAACAGCCACACCGGGTCGCCGCGATGGAAGAAGAAGCTTTCCAGGAACGCGTTCAGCGCCGTGAACAGCACCACCATCATGAAGAAGTCACCGAGATAGATGTTCTCCTTGCGCGGCGGGATGCGCATGTAGTCGCGCAGCGGCGCGATCACGAAAGTGTAGACGGCAACGCACAGCGCCGGGATGCCCATCAGCACCGCAATGTCGAGATAGCCGTCATGGCCATGCACGATGGTCCGGATGTCCCAGGCCCGGTCGAAAGGCTGGTCCTGGCTCAGCAGCAGCGGCGTGCCCCAGAAGCTTTCATAGCCGTAGCCGGTCCAAGGCTTCTTCGCCAGCATCTCGCCGGAGAACTCCCACAGCGTCGTGCGCCCGGTATAGGTGAGGCCGGGGAAATAGGTGGCTGCCAGCTCTTTCACCGGCGGGATGAAGACGATGCCTAAGGTACCGATGGCCGTCGCAATGATCGCCAGTGCAAACAGGATCGGCGTGCCGAACCGCATGCCGATCAGGCCCGGCAGCACGACGATCAGGATCGAGAACGGCACCAGGCCGGCCGTCGTCTTGGATCCGGTGTGCAGCATGAAGATCATCGCCGCGCCGAAGATCGCCACGCCCCAGAATTTCTGGCCGCGCCGGAAGAGATAGAGGCCGGCGAAGCTGAAGCAGGCCATGATTGGTCCGGCAATGTTCTTGTGGGCGAACACACCACGCCACAGGCCGGCATGTTCGGGCTCCTGCGAATCGGCCGTATGCAGGGCCTCATGCGGAAAGACGATGAGGCCGATATAGGACAGGCCGATAACGACGATCGCGCAGAATATGATGACTTTCGAAAAACTGTCGGCATCGCGCGGCAGCACCAGGACCGTCGCTATCGTCAGAACGCCAAGCAGCGTGAAGAAGGCCGCGCGCATGGCCGAGGACGGGTCGGTCGCGTTGATGACCGAAAGCATAAAAAAGCCGAGCATCAGAATCCAGGACGGGCTGAGCAGCGAGCGCACCACCTTGGGGTCGGCGAACGTCAGCAGTGAGAAGATCGAAATGGCGCCGAGCGAACTGAAGCCGAGCTGGTTGACGATGTCGCCGCCGTCGCCGGTCAGTTCCGCGCCTGCCGGCTGAAACGGCCGGAACGACACGATGACGACGGCAAACAACAGCGCGGCAATCGCCGTCGCCACGCCGTCGCGGGTGACGATGCCGCCCAGCAGCAGCTCGTCAGTTCTTCTCAGGCTGCCTGTATTGCTCATTGGCGTATCCGAATTCGGCAAGCACGCGGCCGAGCGAGACATAGACGGGGTAAAGCGCCGTCGACAGCGATCCTGTCCGCGCCAATTTGATTGCGCCGCGCACGGGCGAGGCTATCAGCAGCGCCAGGCTTTTTGCAAACACCTTGGCGCCGGCGAATGGCGTGCCGGCGCGCTTCTTCTTTTCGACCAGCGTCGAGATTACACCGTTGCGTAAGGATCGGGCGCGGATCCAGTCAGCCTCGACGCGCCGGGCCGGAACGCCTTCGCGCACCTTTGCCTCGGCGCACCAGCCAAGCACGAAACCTTTCTGCGCCGAGCGGCTGAGGAAGTCGGAATCGCCGCCGCCCATGAAGTTGAACCGCAGGTCGAGGAAGGGTGGCCCCATGATGGTGAGCACATTGCGCCCGACCAGAAGGTTGCCAGAGGAATAGAGTGCGGCCACGCGCCCAGTCTGGCGATAGGGCGGCGCAAACACGGGGTGCTCGGCCCATTTGGCGTGAGCAGGATCGGTAAACACTGGCACTTGCGGGCCACCGACAATGTCGGCGCCAAGCGTCTCCGCCGTCTTGCACATGCGCTCCAGCCAGTCCGCGTCGGCGATCTCGTCATCGTCGATGACCAGCAGGTGGCGGAAATCCGGAAAATGCAGGATCGCCGTCTGCCAGCCGGCATTGTAGGCACTGCAATTGCCCCGCTCGTGCGCGATGATGACCATGCCTTTCATATCGTCGCGTTCGAACAGCGGCACGGCCGCCTTGGCGCCCTCACGCGCCTTGGCTTCGTTTTCGATGACGATGACGGCGAAGCGCCGGCTGGTTTGCTGTGCCTTCAGCGACGCCAGCGTTTCCAGCAGCAGTTGTGGCCGCATGAAGGTCGGCAGCGTGACGACGGCTTCGATCGTCTCTGCGGCGAGCCCCGGAGAGCGTCCCGCAATCGATACCGAACCGTCCGATGGCAAAGGGATCATCCGCTCCAGCCGCATGTTTTAAATCTGGCTTTTTGATAACACCGCGACGATAACGTTTCGTTAATCACCTTTCGCAGCGGCGCCTGCCGGTCCGCGCCTTTCAGCCGTTGCGTCGCATGATTTAATCAAGGGTTCACCCAGCTTTGCTAGTGGCTGACGCTTGGATAGGTGAGATGCATCTGCTGTTCGCCACATCGATCGTGCCCGACGGCGCTCTCGCTTCGGGCTATGAGATCGCCAACGCTGCGATCATCGCCGCCTTGCGGCGCGCCGGCGTGCGCCTCACCGTCATCGGCTTCATCTGGCCGGGCAAGGCGCCCAGCGACCCCGAAAACACCATCGTGCTCGGCGCCGTCGACGTGCGCACGGAAAGCGCCTCGGCGCGGCAGAAGCTCGCCTGGCTTGGCAAGGCGGTGCTGTCAGGGCTCACCTTCGCTTCCGTGAAGCTGCGCGCGGTTTCCGACAGCGAAGTCAGTGCCGCGATCGAGCGCGCCGGTCCCTTCGACGGCTATGTCCTGAATTCGGTGCAGTTCGCCGGCGCCTTTGAAAAACTGTTCGCCGACCGTCCCTCGATTTTCGTCGCCCACAATGTCGAACATGGTTCGGCCAAAGAGAATGCGGCAGCAGCAAACAGTCGCTTCCAGCGCCTGCTGTTTGCCCGCGAGGCCAGGCTGCTCAAGACCATGGAGGAGCGGCTCTGCCGCCGGGCTCGCTTCGTCTTCACGCTGGCCGAGGAAGACCGCGCCGCACTCGGCGTTGCCAGCGACGACCGCTCGGCGGTGCTGCCGCTGGTGACCACTGCCACGGCGCCAAAGCCGGTCAAGCCGCGCCGCATCGATTGCGACGCGGCGCTGATCGGCACTTGGACCTGGCAGCCGAACCGCATCGGCCTCGACTGGTTCCTGGAAAAAGTCGTGCCGCATCTTCGCCGGAGTTTTCGCATCAGGGTCGCCGGCAACATGCCGTCGGATATCACCTCTGCCCATCCCGGTGTCGAATTTGTCGGCCGTGTGCCCGACGCCCAGGATTTCGTGCGCGGCGCCGCCGTCATTCCACTGATCAGCACCGCGGGCAGCGGCGTTCAGCTCAAGACCATCGAAACCTTCGAACTCGGCCTGCCGTCGGTCGCCACCAGCCGTTCGCTGCGCGGCATCGATCATCGCCCGGCAAATTGTTTCATCACCGACGATCCGGCCGCCTTCGCCGGCGCGCTGGAGGCAGCTGCGGCCGATGTCAGGGATGTCGATGGCAGCGCCTTCCATCGCAGGCAGATTAAGGCACTGGATGCCGCCATCAGGCTCGGACTGGAAAAGCTTGGGCCGGTGGGGAAGGAGGTGTTTGCATGAACATGCACACCGCCCGCGCCGCCTTCGGGCTCGATACGCTGAAGACGATCCTTGGCATTTCGGTCCTTGCCATCGGCTGGGATGACGCGATCGCGCTGCTCACTCGTCTGATCGCCGAGCGGCGCTTCACCAAGGTCAGTTTTCTCAACGCTCACAACGCCAACATCGCCTCTACCGATCCGGTCTTTGCCGAGGCGCTCGACGATTTCCTCATCCTGCCTGACGGCGTTGGCGTCGATCTGGCGGCAAAGCTGCTCTACGGCGCGCCGTTCCCGGACAATCTCAACGGCACTGATCTCATTCCGGCCTTTCTGCAGGCATCGGCGAGGCCGCTGACCGTCGGGTTGCTTGGCGCCACCCGCGCCAACGCCGAGGCGGCGTCGGTCAGGCTGGCCGCGCTGGCGGTGCAGCACGAATTCGTCGTCATCCATGACGGCTATTTCTCCCCCGCCGAAGAGCAGGCGATCGTCGATCGCATCGAGGCATTGCGGCCCGACGTGCTGCTTGTGGCCATGGGCGTGCCGCGCCAGGAATTGTGGATCGCCCGTCATATCGATGCCCGCCACTGCACGCTGCCGATCGCCGTCGGTGCGCTGCTCGATTTTCTCTCCGGCACGGTGCCGCGGGCGCCTCTGTGGATGCGCCAGCTGAGGCTCGAATGGTTGTTCCGTCTGTGCATCGAGCCCGGCCGGCTGTGGCGCCGCTACGTCGTCGGCAATCCGGTGTTCCTGCTGCGTGTCGTCAGGCAGAAATTCTCGCGTCGGCCCGAGCCCGCCGGAGAGTTGCGGTGAACAGCCGCGTCGTGCCGAGCCCTGCAGCCGAGACCGGTGCCCTGCCGCAAACGCCGACGGCGGCAGTGGTGACCGCCAGCTATGCGCCGGATTTCGAACGCTGCCGCCTGTTGTGCGAGACCCTCGACCGCCATGTCTCCGGCGTGGCGCATCATTACGTTCTGGTCGAGCACCGCGACGTGGCGCTGTTTCGCCAGTTGGAAAACGACCGCCGCAGCGTTGTCGACGAGCGCGACCTGCTACCGCGCTGGTTGCGTGTGTTCGACGATCCGATTAACCTCTTTCGCCGTCGCATCTGGCTCAGTTTCAAGACCCAGCCGCTGCGCGGCTGGCATGTGCAGCAGCTGCGCCGCATCGCCATCGCTGCGCATGCTGGAGAAGACGTGCTGGTCTTCTGTGATTCCGACGTCGCCTTCCTCAAGCCATTCGATCTGAGCGCCTTCTGGCGCGACGGCAAGGTGCGGCTGTTCCGGCGCGACGGCGTGCTGTCGAGCGACGGTCACGACGAGCATCGCATCTGGTCGCGCAATGCGGCCTCGGCGATTGGTGTCGATGCATCCGAAGTTTCGAACCACGACTATATTTCGACGCTGATCGCCTGGCGCCGTCAGACCGTGACGGCGATGTGCGCCGAGATCGAGAAGGTGCACGCGCGCGGCTGGGTCGAGGTCATCGCTTCAGTGCGCCGGTTCTCCGAATGCATGATCTATGGCCGCTATGTCGACGATGTGCTGGGGGGCGCCGGCCATTTCCACGGCTCGGAGGAATTCTGCCGCGTGCATTGGACCGGGGAGGCGCTGTCGGATGACGAATTCCGCAGCTTCGTCGCCGCTATGGCACCGGGGCAGGTGGCGATCGGCATGCAATCCTTCATCGGCACCGATATCGGCCGCATCCGCCGCCTGGTCGGATTGGCTTAGATTGCCTTGGCGGGCTTGCGCAGCGCCGAATAGGTCAGCAGCGCCGAGGCGAGATAGAGCAGCAGGAAGACGACATTGAGCGATACGACAAGCCTGGGCGTGTCGGCAATCGTGGTCAGCACATAGGTCAACAGCACCGCCTTCAGCCCCGCCAGCAGGCCGAGGTTGAGCGCCCTGAGCGCGGTCTGGCCGCGCGCGAACAGCAGCTCGGCCTGGTATTCGACCAGGTTGCGCAGTCCCGGCACGCCGATTGCCAATGCCACCAAGGGCGCCGCCTCGGCGACATTCCGGCCAAGTGCATTGGGGAAGAAATGCAGCACGATGCCGAGTGCGGCCAGCGCCAATGTCGATACCAGGAACACGCCGGCTTCGATACCGCTCTTGACCCGCAGTCGCGACAACAGCTCCGGCGACCGCATCATCTTCTGCACCAGCATCATCGAGAAGGTGCGGATCGGTATTGCCGTCAGGTCGACCAGCCGCATGATGATGGCATAGATGCCGGCCAGATGCGGCCCGCCGATCGCCAGGACGAGCAGCTTGTCGAATTCCGACTGCAGGTAGAACAGCACTTCGGCGCCGGCAACATAGATCGAATCGGCAAGCCGCCTGAGATAGAGGTCGGTGCGCAGCCTCAGCCGCTGGCGTGGATAATAGAAGCCGAAGGCCAGCAGCAGCGAGGCGGCGTTGGCGCCGATGTAGAACAACGACCAGATCCAGACGCTGTGCTGGCCCGACAGCATGAACAGCACGGCGCCCAGCGCACGGAACGCCGTGGTCACGATCGACAGCACCGCGGCGCGGCCGAATTTGCCGAGCCCGTTGTTGACGATCAGCACCACCTCGACCGACCGCCACAAAAGCGCCTCTGCAAAGACGATTGCGGCAAAGACGGCCAGCGGAACGGTGCTGGCGAAGAAGATCAGGTAGACGCCCCACGAGGCGGCCGCCAGCAGTGGTAAGGACACGGCGCCAAGCAAAAGGAAGCCGGCGGTGAAGGTGCCGATCAGATTGGGGCGGATGGTGGCTGTGCGGTAAAGCGCCGAGATGAAGCCGAAAGCGAGGATGCGCGACAGCATGACGCCGGCCGCCGAGGCGGTGGCGAACATGCCGAACTCGGCAATCGACAGCGTGTTGGCAAGTGCGATGAAATAGGCAAGCGAGAACACCAGCCGCCCGCCGGCGCCGCTGATGGCTGAAAGATAGTCGCGAACCAGCCCCCGTCTTTCGGCAAGGAAGGTGCCGATGCGGGCGAGTGTCCGCCTTTGCGGTATGTCGCTGGCCTGCGTCATATCGAGGAAAGCCGTAAGCCGGAAAGCTTAACGTGCGGTTCTGACGCCATTTTACAGATCCCGGCAATGCGTGGCGAAGCGAGAAACTTTCACTTGCAGACTTCGGAAATTAACCTTTTGTTTCCCATGCCTGTTTAGCGTGACTTAACGATTGGCCGACCGCCGCTCCCGCGCCGTCGAAGGTAAAGTTTCGAGACAATGGTCGACAGGGAAAACCGTGAAGACTGGAGGCGCGAGCGCTCCCTCCTGGCGCTCGGCAAAGCCGTGCGCGGCGATGAGGCGGCGGATGCGTCGGCGGTCTCGATCGGTGACCGGGCGGATCCGTCATGGCGCGAGGATGCCGCCACGCGTCACCGCATAGCCCGCTCGCAACGCGAGGCGCGGTCGAATCCGGCGCCAACGTCACCGCCCGAGCCGCCGCAGTTCCAAGCCGACGGCGAATCCGTTTCGGCCGCCAGCGCGCGTGAGGAGCCTGTTTCCGGCCGGCGTCAGCAGCACGCCGCCTATGAGCCCCGCTCTTTCCACGAGCAGCGACCGGACCGCGACGACGATGACGGACAGGAATGGAAACCGCTGATCGATCCGCTCCAGGTCGTCCGCGGCATTAGTCGTTCCAAGTTGCTGATCGTCTCGACGACGATATTGGGGACGGTGCTCGGCGTCGCCGTCGCCGTTTCGACACCGAAGAAATACGAAGCCACCACACAGATGGTCATCGAGCCAGGCGACCTGAAGCTTTCCGACAACGATCTCACCCAACCGGTCGGGCAGCCCGATGCGGCGCTGGCTGTTGTCGAAACCCGCATCAAGATGGTGACATCCGGCAAGGTCCTCGACAAGGTCGTGGCCGATCTCAATCTCGTCGACGATCCGGAATTCAACGGACAGGGCTCTGGCGGCCTTGGCGTCCTGTCGCTCATTCGCTCGATACTGTCGCGCCAGGATGGCCTTGGCGGCGGCGGTGAAGTGCGCCGCCAGGCGCTGGCGGTCGGCAATCTGGCCAAGAGCCTGTCGGTTGAGCGCAGCGGCAAGAGCTTTGTCGTTTCCATCAGCGCCACCACTCAAAGCGCCGACAAATCGGCGGAGATAGCCAATACGACCAGGGACGTTTTCCAACAGGAGGCGGCCCAATACCAGTTCGGGATGGCCGGGCGCGCGACGGACCAGCTGACGGCCAAGCTCGATGACCTGCGCAAGAATGTCGAGACAGCGGAGCGCAAGGTCGAGGATTTCAGGGCCACGCATGATCTCGTCGACGCGCAGGGCCATCTGATCAGCGACGACCAGATGCTGAAGCTCAACGAGCAGCTCTCAGTCACCCGGGCCCGTACGCTGGAACTCAATGCCCGGGCCGCGTCGGCGCGTTCGCTGGACGTCAATTCGGTCATCAACGGCACCTTGCCGGAAGAAATCAATTCCAACACGATGAGCGAACTGCGCGCGCAATATGCAGTTTTGAAGCAGGAGGCCGACCGCGCCGCCGTGCGTCTGGGACCGCGTCATCCCGAATACCAGGCGCTCAGTGCCCAGCTCGACGGCTCGCGCGAGCGCATCGCAGGCGAACTGCGCCGCATCGCCTCGTCGCTGCAGGTCGACTTGAAGCGCTCGGTCCAGCTTGAGCAGGATCTCGCTTCCCGCCTGGCTCAGGCAAAGGTCCAGAGCGGCGACGTCAACAGCGATCTGGTCAGCCTGCGCGAACTGGAGCGCGATGCCACCGCCAAACGCTCCGTCTACGAACAGTACCTTCTGCGCGCCAAGGAGACCGGCGAACAGCAAAACATCAACACCACCAACATCAATCTGATGACCCCCGCGCAACCGCCGCTCGAACCCAACGGACCGTCGCGGGCTGTAATAGCGATGGCCGGCCTGCTGCTCGGGCTTGCTTCGGGCATCGGTGTCGGCGCCATGCGCGGCGCCTTTGCCAGCCTGCGCGGCGCTGCCAATTCGCGTTCGCGCGGCAGAATGGACGAGCGCCGCCCTCCGGTCGAGGACAAGGTCTATCGCGCGCCGCTGCCTGTGGCGCCGCCACCGGCAGCACCTCCGGTGTTGCCGACCGCGGCCGTTCCCGCCCGGAGCCCAGGTCTGTTCGACGGACTGTTCTCGGCGATGCGCAAAGCCGCGCCGGGTAGCGGGACGTCAGGCGAACCTGTCGAGGCCTACCGCGCCCAACCAGCCGCCGAATATACAAGGCCGGTGCAGGAGCCTGTGGGCTATCGCCAGCCGGACTTCCGGAACGAGGTTCCGCACGCCAAATCCCCTGCGCAGCAGCCTGGCTACGCGCGGCCTCGTCAGCCGGCTGACTATGCCTATTCGCAGGCTCAGCCGATGCCCGCGGCGTCCGGGCAGTGGTCTTCTCCGCAGCCCGCTGGGGCGGTGCCGGAAGACCAGCAGGCGCAAATCGACGATATCCGTGCCGGCCTGCGCGAATTTCGCGAAGCGGTGCGCGAACTCACCGAAAGCCGTTCGCACCGCCGCTATTTCTGAGCAATTCCAGGAAAAGTGTGAAAAGCGCGTAGCGCGCTTTCCCTTGGGAATTGCGTCAAAACAAGAAATAGAGCGGTTCAGCCTTTCCGTGAAAGGATGAGTCGCTCTAGCCCGTCAGAACAGAATAAAAGCTGCCGGTTTCGAGTTTACGGCATTTGACGGCGCTTTGACGGGATTGCTTAGGCCAAATTTCGTGAAAATGCCGCGCAGCATGGCGCCCAAAAAAGCGCTGCCGTCGGGCTTTTACCCGAATGGGCGGAACGTTTGGAACAATGACATGCACGAAGCAACGTTCAAGGCGCGCGCCGCGCCTTGGCTGGAATGATGTCGAGGATGGTTCATGGCCGAAGTGATTGACGGAAAGATCGTCGCCGCAGACGTGGTTCAGAAGGTCAAGGCCTTGACCGAGGACCTAGTCGCCAAGGGAAAGGCCCAGCCCGGCTTGGCGGTGGTCATCGTCGGCGAGGATCCGGCAAGCCAGGTCTATGTCGCGTCGAAGTCGCGCACCGCCAAGGAATGCGGCTTTTATTCGCTGCAGCACACGCTGCCAGCCGACACGTCCGAAGCGGCACTGCTGAAGATCATCGGCGAACTCAACGCCGATCCGGCCATCAACGGCATTCTGGTGCAGCTGCCGCTTCCCGCCCATATCGATGCCGGCAAGATCATCCAGGCCATCGCGCCACAAAAGGATGTCGACGGCTTTCATTTCATCAATGTCGGCAAGCTCGGCACCGGCGAACTCGAAACAGCCTTCGTGCCCTGCACGCCGGCCGGCTCCATGCTTTTGATCGAACGCGTGCGCGGCAAGGATCTTTCCGGCCTCAACGCGGTCGTCGTCGGCCGCTCCAACATCGTCGGCAAGCCGATGGCAAATCTGTTGCTTGCCGCCAACTGCACCGTCACCATAGCCCACAGCCGCACCAAGGATCTGCCGGCGCTGGCCCGCACAGCCGACATTCTGGTTGCCGCCGTCGGCCGGCCCGAAATGATCAAGGGCGACTGGGTCAAGCCCGGCGCCACCGTGATCGATGTCGGGATCAACCGCATTGCCGCACCCGAGAAGGGCGAAGGCAAAACCCGCCTCGTCGGCGATGTAGCCTATGCCGAAGCGGCCAAGGCCGCCGGCGCCATCACCCCCGTGCCCGGCGGTGTCGGACCGATGACCATTGCCATGCTGATGGCCAATACGTTAGCCTCAGCCTACCTTGCGGCCGGCTTGAAGCGGCCTTCCTTCTGACCCAGAAAGCAGCTTCTTTGCCGAACCTTACTGTACCCTCTGAACGGCCGGTCGTGGATGATCCCGTTCAAGGGGGCCGGCAATTCGCGTTCCTGCTGGTCGACAAGTTTTCGATGTTTTCGCTGGCAGCGGCGATCGATACCTTCCGCTCGGCCAACCGCCTGCTCGGCCGCGATTTCTATGGCTGGACGACGGTCTCGGCCGACGGCGATCCCGTCATGGCCTCCAACGGCCTGCCGCTCAAGATCGACTATGCCGTCGCCGATTTGCCGCCCGTCGATATCCTATTCGTGTCGGTGGGCCTGTCGGTCGAGTTCCCCGGCAAGAGCAAGGTGCTGGCGGCGCTGCGCAGCTGGGGCCGGCGCGGCAATGCGCTCGGCGCGTTGTCGGTCGGCTCTTACCTCCTGGCCGAAGCCGGTCAGCTCGAAGGTTATCGCTGCACCATCCATTGGGAAAACCGCGCCGGCTTCGTCGAGCGCTTTCCCGACATCAATTGCACCGGCAACGTCTTCGAGATCGACCGCAAGCGCTACACCTGCGCCGGCGGCACCACCTCGATCGACCTGATGCTGGAGATCGTGCGTGGCGACTTCGGCTCGAACCTCGCCAACGGCGTTGCCAACCAGTTCCAGCATGAGCGCATCCGCTCCGCCGGCGACCGCCAGCGCGTCGGGCCGGAGCGCGACCTGACCGGCAAGTCGGAGAAGCTAAGGCGCATCGTCGAACTGATGGCCGACCATCTCGACGAGCCGCTATCAGCCGTGCAGCTTGCCAAATCGGCGGGCCTGTCGGTGCGCCAGGTCGAGCGCTTGTTCCTGCGCCATTTGAGCGTCACGCCCGGTCGTTACTACATGCGGCTCAGGCTTGAGCGGGCGCGCGAACTGCTGCGCCAGACCAACATGCCGATCCTCGACGTGGCCATTGCCACCGGCTTTACCTCGCACTCCTATTTCGCGCAGAGCTATCGGCTGCAGTTTGGCCGTCCGCCTTCCGAAGAGCGGCGCACCACCTACTGATTTCGTGTTACCAGCTCTGCCGGCGCCGATCCTGTTACACTGCAACCGTTAGAAGCATGATCCCAAAAAGTGGGTGCCGGTTTTTGGAAAAGATCGTGCTCCAACAAAGGGTTAGATCATGATGAGATTTCATCCAAATCTCATCATGATCTAGTAACCCGCTCCAGGCTTGTGTCCGGACGCGCTGTCAAATAGCTTCCGGCGCGGATCAGAGGGCGGCCTCAAGGAGATTTCGATGGCGGGACTTTTGCGGAGCGTCGCTGCGGCGCTGCTCCTTTTGTCGATGACTTCGCTCGGCTTTGCCGCCAATAAGGTTATCATCATTCTTGACGCTTCAGGCTCGATGTGGGCCCAGATCGACGGCAAGCCGAAGCTCGAGATCGCGCGCGAATCGCTGAGGACCGTACTGCAGTCGGTCCCGGGCGACGACGAGATCGGCTTAATGGCCTATGGCCACCGCGAAAAGGGCAGCTGCGACGACATCGAGCTGATCGTGCCGCCGCAAGCCGGCTCGGCTAGCGCCATTTCGGCCGCTGCCGACAGCCTGAAATTCCTCGGCAAGACGCCGCTGACCGCAGCCGTCAAGCAGGCGGCCGAAGCTCTGAAATACACCGAGGACAAGGCGACCGTGGTTCTCATCACCGATGGGCTTGAAACCTGTGAAGGTGACCCGTGCGCGCTGGGCAAGGAACTGGAGGCCTCAGGCGTCGATTTCACCGTCGACGTCGTCGGCTTCGGCCTGACCGCTGACGAGGGCAAGCAGATCGCCTGCCTTGCCGACAACACCGGCGGCAAATATATCCAGGCCTCGGACGAGAAGGCGCTGCAGGAAGCACTGGTCGAAACCGTCGCCGCGCCGGCTCCGGCGCCGGCACCCGAACCCGCTCCGGCGCCTGCCCCTGAACCGGCAAAGCCCGAATTCAATTTCATCCCGACCGTGGTCATGGCGGAAGGCGGCGATCCGATCACCGACGGCAATGCCTGGGAGGTCTACAAGGCCAAGGCCGATGGCACGCGCGGCGAGGCCGTCACCACCCAGTACAACAACTACGAGGCCAATCTCGAGCCGGGCGACTATGTCGTCGTCGCGCGCGCCGACGAAGCTCGGGCGGAACAGAAGGTCAAGATCGAGGCGGGCCAGGTCTACAAGCCGCTCTTCACCTTGAACGCCGGCACCATGCTCATCCATCCGAAGCCAAGCCAGGGCGCCGAGATCAGTGACGAAGCCCATCTCGACTTCGCCTTCCCGGGCGGCAGCACCACCCACTATGGCGACACCAGGATCATCGTGCCGGCTGGTGAGCAGAAGGTGACGGTTGCGATCGGCAGCGGCTCGGTGACCGAGAACATCCAGCTCGCCGCCGGGCAGACTGTGGAAAAAGACATAGTCGTCGGCGTCGGCCATGCCGCCGTCAACGCCTACTACACTGCAGGCGGCGACAAGGCCGACTCCTCGGGCATCAGCGTCCAGATCGTCAAGGCCAAGAAAAAGATCGACGGCTCGCGTGACGATGTCGCCCACTCCTATGGGCCCGACAGCAAGTTCTGGCTGCCGCCGGACGACTATGTCGCGGTCACCTCGCTTGAGCTCGCAACCGTCGAGCAGCCTTTCAGCGTCAAGGTTGGCGACGTCAAGGACGTCAAGGTGACGCTCGATGCCGGCGTGCTGGTGATGTCGGCGCCGGGTGCCTATTCGATCGAGGTGCTGTCGTCGAAGAAGGATATCCAGGGCAACCGCAAGGCGCTCGGCCTGAACTATGGCGACACCTGGCAGCAGACTATCCCGGCCGGCGACTATGTCGTCCTCCGCCACATGTCCGATCAAGGCCATGACAAGGAAATGCCGGTGACGGTCAAGGCCGGCGAACGGAGCGAGATTACGGTTCAGCCGTAATCGCCATCCATCCCTCACCAAAGGGCGGCCTCAAACCGAGCTCGAGCCGCCCTTTTTACAAAATAGGCAATGATGCCTCAGGCCGTGCCGAAAGCACTGGCGCCATGGTCGGCGCGGCCGACCAGCTGGCGGAAACCGGCGAACAGCTCGCGGCCGAAACCGAACTCGTTGCCGATGAGATCGATGTCGGCCGTGCGGCGCAGCGCGAGCTCTGGCCCCGGCACCAGCACTTCCAGCGTGCCGGCATCGGCGTCGAGCCGGATGATGTCGCCGTCATGGATCCTGGCGATCGGCCCTTCCTCGACCGCTTCCGGCGTTACATGGATCGCCGCCGGCACCTTGCCGGAAGCGCCAGACATGCGCCCGTCCGTGACCAGCGCGACGCGCTGGCCACGATCCTGCAGGATGCCGAGCACGGTGGTCAGCTTGTGCAGTTCCGGCATGCCGTTTGCCTTCGGGCCCTGGAAGCGGATGACGGCGATGAAGTCGCCGGTCAGCGTGCCGGCCTTGAAGGCTTCGTTCAGTCCCTGCTGGCTGTCGAACACCTTGGCCGGCGCCTCGATGACGCGGCGTTCCGGCTTCACGGCGGACGTCTTGATGACGGCGTGGCCGAGATTGCCGGCGAGCACTTTCAGGCCGCCGGTCGGCTGGAAGGCCTTCTTGAACGGCGCCAGCACCTTCTCGTCGCCGCTCTGCAGCGGCGAGGCTTCACGCACGACGCTGCCGTCTTCGCCGAGCCGGGCTTCGACCGCATAGGGCCTGAGACCTTCGCCCCATACCGTCTGCACATCCTCATGCAGGATGCCTTCGTCAAGCAATTCGCGGATCAGGAAGCCGAGCCCGCCGGCGGCATGGAAATGGTTCACGTCGGCAAGCCCGTTCGGATAGACGCGCGCGAGAAGCGGCACCGCTTCCGACAGGTCGGAAATGTCCTGCCAGGTAAGCGTGATGCCGGCGGCCGCCGCCATGGCGATGAGGTGGATGGTGTGGTTGGTAGAGCCGCCGGTGGCGTGCAGGCCGACGACGCCATTGACGAAAGAGCGCTCGTCGATCATGCGGCCGACCGGCGTGTAGGCGTTGCCGAGCGCGGTGATGGCGAGCGCCCGCTTCGTCGCCTCACGCGTCAGCGCGTCGCGCAGCGGCGTGCCCGGATTGACGAACGAGGCGCCGGGCGTATGCAGGCCCATGATCTCCATCAGCATCTGGTTGGAGTTGGCGGTGCCGTAGAAGGTGCAGGTGCCCGGCCCGTGATAGGATTTGGACTCCGCTTCGAGTAGTTCTGCGCGCCCAGCCTTGCCCTCGGCATAGAGCTGGCGAACCTTGGCCTTCTCGTCATTGGGCAGGCCCGTCGTCATCGGCCCTGCCGGCACGAACACCGCCGGCAGATGGCCAAAGGTGAGGGCTGCAATCACCAGCCCGGGCACGATCTTGTCGCAGACGCCGAGATAGACGGCGGCGTCGAACATGTTGTGCGACAGGCCGATCGCCGCCGACATGGCGATGACGTCGCGCGAAAACAGCGACAGCTCCATGCCGGGCTGTCCCTGGGTCACGCCGTCGCACATGGCGGGCACGCCGCCGGCCACTTGCGCGATGCCGCCAACTTCCTTCGCGGCTTCCTTGATCAGCGCCGGGAAGGTTTCGAAGGGCTGATGCGCCGACAGCATGTCATTGTAGGAGGTGATGATGCCGAGGTTCGGCACCTTGTCGGCGCCGAGCGCCAGCTTTTCAGACGGGCTGCAGACGGCAAAGCCATGCGCGAGGTTGCCGCAAGACAGAACCCCCCGGTTGGCGGCGCGGCTGGAGGTCTCGGCGATGCGGCCGAGATAGCGCTCGCGGCCGGCTTTCGAGCGTTGGCGGATGCGTTCCGTGATGGCTTCGATGTCGCGTCTGGCTGTCATGGTCGGTCCTTTCGAGCCCCGGAAGAACGTCCTCCACCGTCTGCCGGGACTGCTTTGCGTGAAATCAGGGTGCCCAGAACACCTCTACCGGGATGGGTGCCGCTTCGAGCACTTTGCGGATGGGCTTTTTCGCACCCGGTCCCATCGCACCATCGAAGGCGGTGCGCTTGTCCTCGCCTTCTATATGCAGCGCGATGAAGCCGGCGTCGACGATCCGCGCCAGCGGCAGCGTCAACCGGGGTTCGCCGGCGCTTGCCGCGTGAACCGGCAGCACGATCCTTGATGAGGCGGGGTCGAGCAAATCGCCGAGATTCTCGGCGTCGGGAAAGAACGAGGCGGTGTGGCCGTCGCCGCCCATGCCGAGCACGACGACATCGAGGGGCCAGGGCAGAGCCTTCAGCGCCGCATCGTCGGCCGCCGCGGCGGTCTCGATGCTTGCCGCCTCATGGTAAAGCGGCACGAAGTGCGCGGCAGCCGCCTTGTTCTGCAGCAGGTTGGCCGCGACCAGCCCCGCATTCGAGCGCGGCGAGGAGGCCGGCACGAACCGTTCGTCGACCAGCGTCACCGTCACCTTGTTCCAGGCGATCGGAATGGCCGAAAGTGCTGCAAAGAACTTTGCCGGCGTGGTGCCGCCGGAAACGGCAAGCAGGGCCGTGCCGCGCTCGTTGATGGCCTTGGTCAGGCGCGCCGCGACATTGCCGGCAAGGGCTGCCGCCAGATCCTGGCGCCCGGCAAAGCCGTTCCAGTTATAGACGGGCTCGCTCAATTGCTTTCGTGCCATGTCCGCCCGTCGCGTTCGATCAGCGCAATCGAGGCCGAGGGACCCCATGTGCCGGCCGTATAGCCTTGCGCCTCCTGCCTGGCGCTTTCCCAGGCGTTCTGGATCGGGTCGATCCACTTCCATGCCGCCTCGACCTCGTCGCGGCGCATGAACAGCGTCTGGTTGCCGCGGATAACATCCATGATCAGCCGTTCATAGGCGTCCGGCGCACGGCCGTCGAAAGATGTTGCAAAGCTCATGTCGAGCGGAATCTGGCGCAGCCGCATGCCGCCTGGGCCTGGATCCTTGATCATGATGAACTGCTTGACGCCTTCGTCGGGCTGCAGCCGGATCACCAGTTGGTTGGCTGAGATCGGCCCGGCGCTGTCGCCGAAGATCGAATGCGGGATCGGCTTGAACTCGATGACGATTTCCGAAACGCGGGTCGCCAGCCTTTTGCCGGTCCTGAGATAGAACGGCACGCCGGCCCAGCGCCAATTGCCGATCTCAGCCTTGATGGCGACGAAAGTCTCGGTGGAGCTGTCTTTGCCAAGTTCCTCGACATAGCCTTTCACCGCGCCGCCTGCAGAGGCGCCGGCGCGGTACTGCCCGCGCACGGTGTGCTTGGGTGCCTCATTGCCGTTGATGCGCTTCAGCGCCCGCAGCACCTTCAGCTTCTCGTCGCGCACGGCATCGGCATCCATCGACGATGGCGCCTCCATGGCAACCAGGCAGAGCAGCTGCAGCATGTGGTTCTGCACCATGTCGCGCAGCGCGCCGGCCTTGTCGTAGTAGGTGACGCGGTCTTCAAGACCGACGGTCTCGGCCACCGTGATCTGCACATGGTCGATATGGGCAGAATTCCAAAGCGGCTCATAGAGCGCGTTGGCAAAGCGCAGCGCCATCAGATTCTGCACCGTCTCCTTTCCGAGATAGTGGTCGATGCGGAAGATCTGGCTTTCGTGGAAGTCGTCTCCAACCACGTCGTTGAGCTTGCGCGCCGAATCGAGGTCGCGGCCGATCGGCTTCTCCAGCACGATGCGCGAATTCGGCGTGATGAGATTGTGGGCTTTCAGCTGGTGCGAGATGTCGCCGAACAGCGCCGGCGCAACCGCCAGATAGAAAGCGCGAATGCGGTCGCTTTCGCCGATCGCCTTTTTCAGCTTGTCGAAGCCGGCACCCGTCGTCGCGTCGGCCGATACGTAGGACAGCCGGGCAAGAAATGTCTTGAGTTCCTCGGCGTCGATGTCGGCCGGCTTCACATGCTGGGAAATCGCCTGCTTGGCGAAAGCCTGGAATTCCTCGTCGCTCATCTTGGAGCGCGAGGTGCCGATGATGCGGGTCGGCTCGGAAAACTGGTGGTCGCGCTGGCGGTGGTAGAGCGAGGGCAGCAGCTTGCGTTCCGACAGGTCGCCGGTGCCGCCGAAAATGATGAAGTCGAAAGGCTCGACGGGAATGATCTGGCTGGTCATGGTCTGTCCGCTTTGACGCCGCTCGCTGTGACGCGGCAGGATATAATCTAATCGATTTAAACTATCCAGTGCCATGGTGTCACATCAAGGCCAAATCACTGCATATTGATTCGCTCCAAATGTGCCTTGACACTGGCTCCCACCCGGAGGCTTTTCGTCAAGCGATGGTCCCGGGGCTTTCGCGCCTGCAACATAAAGCGGGAATGTGACGAAAGCTAATGCGTGTCGCCCAGAAGTGCGAAGCGGTTCTGGGAGACAGACACGCATCAAACAAAAAGGAAAAATGCGCTTGCGAGGTGGGTCTTCAATGAGCGGAAAAAGCATGCGTCTGGAAAACAAGGTTGCCGTCATCACGGGTGCTGCGTCAGGTTTCGGCGAAGGCATGGCCAGGCGCTTTGCCGAAGAGGGCGCCAAGGTCGTCGTCGCCGACCTCAACGCCAAGGGCGCGGAGCGCGTTGCAGCAGAGATCGGCCAGGCCGCGATCTGGACCCAGACCGATGTTTCGCAGCGTTCCGAATTCGACGAGATGGTCTATGCCGCAAAAAGCGCCTTCGGCCGCATCGATATCATGGTCAACAATGCCGGCTACACCCATCGCAATGGCGACATGCTCGACGTCGACGAGGCGACCTTCGACCTGATCACTTCAGTCAACATGAAGGCGATCTATCACGCCGCACTTGCCGTGGTGCCGATCATGGAGCGGCAGGGCGGCGGCGTCATCCTGACCACGGCTTCGACCGCCGGTCTGCGGCCGCGGCCGGGGCTCACCTGGTACAATGCTTCGAAGGGCTGGGCGATCACCGCGACCAAGTCGATGGCGGTTGAACTCGCGCCCAAGAACATCCGCGTGAACTGCCTTTGCCCGGTCGCCGGCGAGACCGGCATGCTGGAGAAATTCATGGGCACTGACACGCCGGAGATCCGCGAGAAATTCCGTGCCTCGATACCGCTCGGCCGTCTGTCGACGCCGCTCGATATCGCCAACGCTGCGCTTTGGCTTGCGTCGGACGAAGCCGCCTTCATCACCGGTGTGGCGCTGGAGGTCGACGGCGGCCGCTGCATTTGAGCAATTCGGGAAGTACCTCGCTGTTCGCAATGCATGGCAGACAGAGCAATGTCGGCAAGAGTTCGCATCGGTGCGCCGGCCGGCCGAGGAACGAACAGTTGACGTCGTCACGCCGGACCCCAGTTTGACTTCTCGATCCCCCGAAAGGCATAACGGATCGTGGATAGTGTTGGCGGGTGATGAAGATCAGGCAGCAGAAAAGTCGCTACGATCTGGGATGGCGGCTGCGGCTTTACCTGGCCAAGCGTGCGCGGGCGCGAAGCAAGGCAATTTTCATCGGTGTTACCGGAAGCTCCGGCAAGACGACGGCGGGAAGCCTGCTTGGACACATCCTGGCTGGCCAGGGTTCGGTCCACACACAGGTTCTGGCCAACACTATGAAACTGTTGGTCTCGACCCTATCCAGGCGAATGGGAAAGGGCGGCAAAACCGACTACGTCGTCTTCGAGGCTGCTGCATTCGGCCCGGATACAATGAAGCCCATGGCCGAGTTGCTTCGCCCCGACGTGGCTGTTGTCACAATGGTCCGGCTGGAGCATCGGGCCAGTTTCAAGACTGTGGAAAACGTCGCTCGAGAAAAGAGCGCCCTGGTCGCGGCGCTGGAGCCGGGCGGCTTCGCGATGCTCAATGCCGATGACCCTCTTGTGATGGGCATGGCCTCGGCGAGCTATTGCCGTTCCGTCACATTCGGCACATCGGAGCAGGCGGATTATCGCGTCAGCGATATCGAGGCAGCCTATCCCAAGCCGTTGCGGTTCTCGCTCCACTGGCGCGGCGGTGTGCTCGATATCGAGACGTCGTTCCCCGGCCAGCATTTCTGGCTGCCGACGTCAGCGGCGGTTGCAACCGCTCTTGAGCTGGGCGTGCCTGCGCAGATGGTCAAGGACAGAACCGCGACGTTCCAGCCTCTGGAAAATCGCGGCCAGGTGCTCGTCCCCGCGGGCGGCCCCCACTTCATCGTGGATGCCGCAAAGGCGCCCTGGCATTCGCTGAGCCTTGCCTTCGACATGGTAGCCGGATCGACATTCGGGCGAAAACGTATCGTTCTTGGCCAGCTATCGGATTTTTCCGGCTCGAATAACAGATATGCCCAAGCCTACAGCAGCGCGCGCGAGATTGCAGACCAGGTGATTTATGCCGGCGATCATGCCCATCGCTCCAAGGCGAACCAGGCAGATCGCGACAGCGGCCGCTTCATCGAATTGCGCACGGCCAGGGAAGTGTCGGACTACATCGCCCAAACCGCGCAGCCTGACGAGTTGATCCTGCTCAAGAGCTCGTCCAATCTGCACCTCGAGCGTGTCGCTCTTGCCTGGACCCACGACGTCCAGTGCTGGGTTTCGGTATGCGGCAAGACCGAGGGATGCGAGCAATGCGGCCTCTATGAAGTGCCGTTTGAGCAGCACCGTGAGTTTGTGGCGCAGAGAAAATCGAAGCGCCGCAAGCACAGACTGCTGCGGCTCCTCGGCCGCTAGAATCTTTGGCTGAAGCACGCCAGCGCCCGTTTGACTCTGGAACTTGGCACGACGCATATTAGGCTGGGCTAAAAGCTGGCGGGGTGTGAAACTGGAATTGCTGAAAATTCGCAAGGACTTGGGCTGGGCGCTGCGACGGCTGCAGGCGCGCTGGGTGCGGGCGCGTAACAAGGCGACGTTCATCGGCATTACCGGCAGCTCCGGCAAATCCACATCCACCAGCCTGCTTGCACACATACTGGCCGCCCAAGGCAAGGTGCATCTACAGGCCCAGGCCAATACAATGCCTGCGCTCATCCGAACGCTTTACAAGCGCCTGAGGAAGGCCGGCAAAGTCGATTACGTCGTTTTCGAAGCCGGCGCTTCCGACTTCGGCACGATCAGCGCCATGGCGCAGATGCTGAAGCCGAGTGTGGCGGTGGTTACGATGATCCGTCTGGAGCATTTCGGCAAGTTCAAGACTCTGGAAGCTGTGGCGGGAGAGAAGCGGGCGCTGGTCGGGGCACTTCAACCTGATGGACTTGCGGTTCTCAATTGCGATGACCCACTGGTGATCGGCATGGCGTCTGGCGCGAAATGCCGGATTGCGACCTTCGGCCAGTCCGGCGAGGCAGACTACCGCGTGAGTGACGTGCATGCCGCGTATCCGGAATTGCTGCGGTTCACCCTTCATTGGCGCGGTGGCAGCCTGAATATTCAAGCGCCTTTTCCCGGCGAGCAATTCTGGCTGCCGACTGCAGCGGCTGTTGCCGCCGCCTTGGAACTTGGCGTCCCGCCAGAGCAAGTCGTAGCGAGAACGGCATCGTTTGCACCACTGCCCAACCGCTCTACGGTGCAAGAGGTATCCGCGGGTCCGAAATTCCTGGTCGATACGGCCAAAGCGCCCTGGCATTCGCTCAACATTGCCCTGGAGATGATTGCAAAGGCCAAGGGTGCTCGCAAGCGCATTGTGCTGGGGCAGATATCCGACTACGCCGGCTCGTCGAGGAAATACGGCGCCGCCTACAACATCGCGCGCGAAATCGCCGATGAGGTCATTTATACCGGCGACAATGCGCATCGCTCGCGCGCCAGCCAGGCCGACCGCGACAGCGGCCGTTTCATTGAGCTTCGCACTGCCAAGGAAGTTTCGGATCATATCAAACGGACGGCAGTCCCAGGAGAACTGATTCTGCTGAAAAGTTCGTCCAACCTTCATCTGGAAAGGATCGCGCTCGCCTGGACACACGACGTCAAATGCTGGGTCCCGATATGCCGCAAGTCGGAAAGCTGCCAAATGTGCGGCCTCTACGAAGTGCCGTTCGAGGAACACCGGGATTTCCTGGCGAAGCGCAAACTTGCTCGCAGGAGACACCGTTTCAGGTGGTTGTTCGGCGGCTGACCAGATCTGGCGGCTTGCGTCTCAAGCCCCGGTCTTGATGTAGCTCTTGTAGATCCAGCCGCGCTTGCCGTTGTAGACGATCTGGCACCATTTCTTGCAACTCATCACCTGCACCGACGACTTGGCGGGCACGGTCCCCATGGCGGCGGCGTTTTTCTGCGGACCGCTACGCATTGTCACCGCCCTGAGGATGCGTCCGGTGCCGGCGGCAGCAGCCACCTTCTGTGGCTTGGCCTTGGCCTGGGTATCGTCCGTTGCGGCGGAAGATTGCTCGTCTGGAAGTTGCGGTTTTGGCGTCGGTATGGCGGCGGTCTCGGCGTCGTCGTCATTGGCGGGAGCAGCGACCTTTGACAGCTGCGTCGTGGCGTCGCTCTGCGCCGCCGGTTCTTCGAATGCCGCGGCATCGGACGGTTTGGCGGCAGCCTGCTCGGCAGGCGCCTGATCGGATGGCGTCGCGGCAGGGTCGCTGTTGGATTGCGCCGCAGTCCAGCGCGGATCGTTCGCCGACAGCGGCGGCATGGCAGCCCCACCGGCAGCGACCGTCGATGAAACTGCATCGCCCTTGCGCGCGGCTTGTGGCGCCGCTACCGCGGCGGACGTGGCCGCGACCGGGGCAATCTTGGTCGTCTTGACCGGAAAAGTCGGAACGTTCTGCTGTGTGCTGGCGATCGCTTGCCGGTCGCTGGCCGGCAACGCCAGCCAAAGCGCTATGCCCGCCACGCCAAGCAGCGCTGCGGTGCCGACCGCGGCGATCACCAGATGCGAATTCGTGCGCACCCCCTGCCAGAAGGAGGGCCGCATGTCATAACCGAATTGCATGGCGAAGCGCCGACGTTCCGGCGCGCCGAAACTGAAGGGCTCGTTCACTCTTGCCACCTCCAAAAGATGAGCCGGTGTTCTTTCGATCGGCGCCGGCAGCCCGGCATTCGATCGGCATCGGTCCCAACAACAAAGCGGGCAGGCCCGCAGAAATCCCCGTTCGATCGCCCAGAACCGGCATCCTTTGCCCTTGATTGTGGCATCAGTGCGCCGTCAGGGGAATTGTGCGCTCTTGTTAAGGATTCTGCAACGTCTCGCTGCGGCAACCAACAGCTCAATAGAATC
Source organism: Mesorhizobium sp. M0862 (assembly GCF_040319795.1). Taxonomy (NCBI): domain Bacteria; kingdom Pseudomonadati; phylum Pseudomonadota; class Alphaproteobacteria; order Hyphomicrobiales; family Phyllobacteriaceae; genus Mesorhizobium; species Mesorhizobium sp. M0862. Next base: position 82,792 of record NZ_JAMYOJ010000003.1, on the reverse strand, counting down.
AGCTCAGTACCAGCCACGGCTGATATGAGATACTTTCCCTATATTCGGTCCCTCAGGGCAAACCAGTTCAGTGCCAAGAACAATAATGGCGTTCTAAATCGCCGGCCGCCGGGGAAAGCCGGGATGTTCAGGTCCTCGATCAGCTTCAGTCTGTCGCGGTTGCCGGCGACGGTCTGGGCATAGAGCTTGCCGAAGAAGTTCGACAGCATCACGCCGTGGCCGGAATAGCCTCCGGCCGAGATCACATTGGGCATCACCTCGCGCACGAACGGTTTCCTGGGCATGGTGATGCCGACATAGCCGCCCCAGCCATGGGTGATCTCGACATCGCTCAGTTCCGGATAAAGCTCGGCTATCTGCCGGCGGATATGGACATGGATGTCCTTCGGATCGTTGACGCCATAGACCTCGCGCCCGCCGAACAGCAGCCTTCCATCCCTGGATTTGCGGAAATAACGCACGACGAAACGCGAATCGTCGACCGCCTCGCCGCCCGGCAGCACTTTCGAATGGACGCCCAGCGGCACCGTCGCGCCGATGAAGGAACCGATGGGCATGATGTGCGCGGCACTCACCGGCTCGAGCGTGCCGCCATAGGCATTTACACCGATCAGGCATTTCTGGGCGGTGATGGTTCCTCTCGAAGTCGTCACCCTGACCTTGCCGCCGCTGGAGGTAACACCGGTCGATAGTGTCTGCTCGAACAGGTGCGCGCCGGCCGCTGCCGCGACCTTTGCCGTGCCGATCACCAGCTTCATCGGGTGGATGTGTCCGGTGCCGGTGTCGCGGGTGCCGCCGAAGTAGCGTGTGGAGCCCAGCCGTTCGGCCGTTTCCCTGGCATCCATGAAGGCGATGTGCGGATAATTGAAGCGGCCCGCCATGATCTCGGCATGCGCCTTGTAGTCGTCGAGATAACGCGGCTTGTGCGCCACGGACAACTGGCCGGGCATATAGTCGACGTCGATCTGGTTGACGGCGGCGAATTCGAGCAGGTGCGCTTTCGCCTCCTCGGCAAGGTCGAACAACGCCTTGGCGCGGGAGAAGCCGTATTCGGCCTCCATCTCTTCGGCCCAGGCGCGCTGGCCCGTGCCGAGCTGGCCGCCATTGCGCCCTGAAGCGCCGTCGCCGAAGCGATGCGCCTCGATCAGAACGACGTCGGCTCCCGCCTTCGCCAAATGAGCGGCCGCCGACAGCCCGGTGAAGCCACCGCCGACGACGACGACGTCGCAGCTGCGGTCGCCGTCCAGGGCAGGGTACTCAGGGCGTGGTCCGGCTGTGTCTTCGTACCAGGAGCGACCGGGGGAGATAGGTGATTGGTAAGGCATGGGGACACCAGCCAATGGTGAATGGTGAATGGTGAATGGCTGCGAGACGCACGACGTCTGCGCTCATCCATCCAATATGAAACTACTCACCATTCACTATTCACCATTCACACGACGAAGTCGCCGCTCACACGTTGAGCAACAGATACTCCCGCTCCCACGGGCTGATCACTTCCATGAAGGTCTCGAACTCCGCCCGCTTGATCGCTGCATAGGTTGCGGCGAAGGACTTGCCCAGAAGAGCGCATAGTTCCTCGTCGCCTTCGAAAAGGTCGACGGCTTCGAGCAGGCCGCGTGGCAGGTCGATCTCATCGGCGTTTGCGGTGGTCAGCACCGGAGGTTCGGCCTTGATCTTGTTGGTGATGCCGATCAGCCCGCAGGCAAGTGAGGCCGCCAGCGCCAGATAGGGGTTGGCGTCGGAAGACGGGATGCGGTTTTCGACACGCCGCGCCGCCGGATCCGAGCGCGGCACGCGGAACGCCGTGGTGCGGTTGTCATAGCCCCATTTGTTGTTGACCGGCGCCGAGGCCGACTGCGTCAGCCGGCGGTAGGAATTGACGTAGGGAGCAAACATCACCAGTGCGTTCGGCACATGCTTCTGCATGCCGCCGATGAAATGGAAGAAGTCGTCGGTTTCCGAGCCGTCCTTCGCCGAAAAGATATTCAGCCCGGTCTTCTTGTCGATGATCGACTGGTGGATGTGCATGGCAGAACCTGGCTGGCCCTGGATCGGCTTGGCCATGAAGGTGGCATAGATCTCATGCTTCAGCGCTGCCTCGCGGATGGTGCGTTTGAACATGAACACCTGGTCGGCGAGCTCGACCGGATCGCCGTGACGCAGATTGATCTCGAGCTGGCCGGCGCCTTCCTCGTGGATCAGCGTGTCGATCTCCAGGCCCTGGCTTTCGGAGAAATGGTAGATGTCGTCGATCAGTTCGTCGAACTCGTTGACGCCGGCGATCGAATAGCCGGCGCCGCCGCCGATTGCCCGTCCGGAACGCCCGACGGGTGGGGTCAGCGGATAATCGGGGTCGGGGTTCTTGCGCACCAGATAGAATTCGATCTCGGGCGCCACCACCGGCTTCAGCCCGCGCTTGTCGTAGGCTGCTACCACGCGCTTCAGGACGTTGCGCGGCGTGAACTCGACCGAACGGCCATCCTGATGGACGAGGTCGCAGATGACGGCGGCCGTCGGGTCTTCTTCCCACGGCACGACGGTCAACGTCGACAGATCCGGCATCAGCTTTAGGTCGCCATCATCCTCCGGATAGTGGAAACCGTTGCCATCCTCGGGATAGCCGCCCGAAATCGTCGTCATGAACACTGCCGATGGCAGCGCCAGCGAGGTGTTGGAAGTGAATTTCTTCGACGGCATCATCTTGCCGCGCGCGACGCCAGCCTGATCAGGCGTGATGCATTCTATGTCTTCGATGCCGCGCCATTCCAGCCAAGCGCTGACTTCCTTCCAGTTCTTCACGCCGCGTTGATTTTTCACGAAGGCAGGCGTTCGGACGCGTCCTCCGCGGGTCGACGGACGGACTTCCTTTTTCGCAGGCGGCATCATTCACCAGTTTGGGTTGCAATTATCACAGTATAGCTGTTGCCGGTGATGGAAGGGAAGGGGAGCTGCCTGTCTTCGGCTTCCTGGTTGAAAATCGCGCCACGCAGATTAGGGTCAACCTCCCGCAGATCGAGCAGCAGAAGACACCGTATGCCTGGCAAATTGACCACGATCGGCTTCGACGCCGACGATACCCTATGGCAGAACGAACAGTTCTTCCGCCTGACCGAGAAGCATTTCGCAACCCTACTCGCCGACCACGGCGAGGCCGAGCACATTTCGGCACGGCTGCTGGAGGCCGAGAAGCGCAACCTTGCCGTCTACGGCTTCGGCATCAAGGGCTTTACCTTGTCGATGATCGAGACGGCAATAGAAGTGACCGAGGGCCGTGTGCCGGGGTCGACCATCGCCGAAATCCTTGCCGCCGGCCGCGACATGCTGGGACATCCGGTCGAGGCTTTGCCGCATGCGCGTGAGACCGTGGAAAGGCTCGCCGGCGCCTACCATCTGGTGCTGATCACCAAGGGCGATCTGTTCGACCAGGAGCGCAAGCTGGCGGCGTCCGGCTTTGGCGACCTGTTCGATGCAGTCGAGATCGTCAGCGACAAGAGCGCCGCCACCTATGCCAGGATCTTTGGCCGTCACGGCAGCCCGCAGACCAGCATGATGGTCGGCAATTCGCTCAAGTCGGACGTGGTGCCGGCCATCGAGGCCGGCAGCTGGGGTGTGTATGTGCCGCACGAGCTGACCTGGGTGCTCGAACACGTCGAGCCGCCGGTCGAGGCACCGCGTTTTCGTCAGCTTGTCGATCTTGGCGAACTGCCGGCTTTGATCGAGAGCATCGGCAAGGAACGCTGACCGCCCCGCACGTGTTCGGGCGGATTGCGATCAGCCGCGCCCGAGGCTGATCAGCCGGTCGACCACCGGCTGCAGCCTTTCGGTGGTGATCGGCTTGGTTACCACCACATCGACCACGCTCGACAGGCCCAGGCTGTCGGGCGTGCCGGTCTTGGTTGAAAGCAGGATCACCTTGGGGAGCGACCGCCCAGATGTCCGCCGCAAGGCGTCGATGGCCGCCATTAGCGCGCGGCAGTCCTCGTTGTCGGGGCCGCCATCGAGAACGACGGCGCCCGGAATGAGGGTTCGCAATGTCTTGGCCGCCATTTCGGGCGACTCGGAGATCGGCTTCAGTCCGGACTTCTCGACGATCTTCGACACCACCACCCGGTTGATCGGCGATTTTCCAACGACCAGCACGTGGGAGAAATCCGTTGATATCTCGGAGTTCGCGTCCCTGCTTGACGAATTCAGATGTTTGGCGGTGTCGGTCTCGCGGTTCACAGGGCACATGGGCGGGGCGGGCACTCGGCGCTGCTTCAATGCAGGGTTGAAATCCGAGAGCCAATTGGCGTGAGATCGCCCGCCATGTCAAGCTGAAATGACGGACCTGCGAAATATAGCCGGAAATATTAAACCTCGGAGACAAGGTCTGTTTTCGAACTGTAGTTAAGTTTACGCTCAAAAGCGAAAGTCACCCGCGCTGAAAACCCGCGGGTGACGTTGAAATCGGCCAGTGAGCGACGGGGCCCATAGGTTCCACAAGCACAAAGCTTCCGTAAGGGAAGATCAGCCGTGACTCTTCTGCGTGACGATCACCGGGATCAGCAGGTCGCCCCAATTGCCGTCGCCGCCATGATGCCGGGCCGAGCGCACCAGTTCCACCGAGACGCCGGCCTCCACTGCCTTCATCACCGATTGATTGAGCCGGTGCAGGTCGTTGGCCAGCATGCGGATGGTCGCCTGTTGGTCGACACTCATCGTGGTGGACTGCTCTTCTGCACGTTCCTTGACGCGGCTTATCGATGCCATTTTCTTCTCCCTTGCCCTTCGGGCGTTTCCTCTGTTGGTTATGTCGATCGGTTCATTCCGCTGCCGGCTTGAACTGGACGTGCTCGGTCGATTCATGCATGGCGGTGGTCGACGACTGGCCGCCGCTGATTGCCATCGACACGGCGTCGAAATAGCCGGTGCCGACCTCGCGCTGGTGCTTGGTCGCGGTGTAGCCGTGGACTTCGGCCGCGAACTCGGCTTCCTGCAACTCGGAATAGGCCGCCATCTGCCGCGCCTTGTAGCCGCGGGCCAGCTCGAACATGCCGAAATTGAGCTGGTGGAAGCCGGCAAGCGTGATGAACTGGAACTTGTAGCCCATGGCGCCGAGTTCGCGCTGGAACTTGGCGATCGTCGCGTCGTCGAGGTTCTTCTTCCAGTTGAACGACGGCGAGCAATTATAGGCGAGAAGCTTGCCGGGATGATGCCTGCGCACGCCCTCGGCGAATTTCTTGGCCTGCGTCAGGTCGGGCTTCGACGTCTCGCACCAGATCAAGTCGGCATGCGGCGCATAGGCAATGGCGCGCGCGATGCACGGTTCGATGCCGTTCCTGACCTGGTAGAAGCCTTCAACCGTGCGGCCGGCATCGTAGTCGACGAAAGGCTGGTCGCGCTCGTCAATGTCGGAGGTCAGAAGCTTTGCCGCTTCCGCATCGGTGCGTGCCACGACTAGCGTCGGCGTGCCCATCACGTCGGCCGCCAGACGCGCCGCGTTGAGGTTGCGGATATGCGCGGCGGTCGGGATCAGCACTTTGCCGCCGAGATGGCCGCACTTCTTCTCAGAGGCCAGCTGGTCCTCATAGTGGACGCCGGCAGCGCCCGCCTCGATGAACGCCTTCATGATCTCGAAGGCGTTGAGCGGTCCGCCGAAGCCGGCCTCGGCATCGGCGACGATCGGCGCGAACCAGGTGTCGACCGACAGGCCGTTGCCTTCCGAGGTCTCGATCTGATCGGCGCGCTGCAGCGTGCGGTTGATGCGCTTGACCAGTTCGGGCGCCGCATTGGCGGGATAGAGCGACTGGTCCGGATACATGGCCGACGCGGTGTTGGCGTCGGCGGCGACCTGCCAGCCCGAGAGATAGATTGCCTTCAGCCCGGCACGCACCTGCTGCATCGCCTGGTTGCCCGACATGGCGCCGAGTGCATTGACGAAGTCTTCCTCGTGGATGAGCTTCCACAGCCGGTTGGCGCCCATTTCGGCAAGACTCTGGCGTATCTGGACCGACCCGCGCAGCCGCTTCACATCGTCCGGCGAATAGGCTCGTTCGATGCCGTCGAAGCGGCCTTCGGGCGCGGATGGGACAAGATTGTAAAAATCAGTCATTGGTCACTCCAGATCAATCGATGCCAGTGTCTTGAAACGCCGCGCCCTGGGATGGTGTGCGTCGTCTGTGTGTGACATCATTTACATTGCGCCGCGACGAGAGCGAGGAAAACCGCCATTTTCGGTAGAAAATAAGAGAAAACCTGTGTTGTGTTTGACTGCTTGCCGCTGTAAATCTGTCATGATTGTAAAAAGATGGTGCGCCGTTCATCGCTCGCAAGTCGTGTAAATTCCTGTCAAGGAAAGCCGATGGCCGACCAGAAGATATTCGCCGGGCCGCGCATCCGCCGCATCCGCATCGCCAAAGGCCTGACCCAGACGGCGATGGCCGAGGGGCTCGGCATCTCGCCGTCCTATCTCAACCTGATCGAGCGCAACCAGCGGCCGCTGACGGTGCAGCTGATCCTGAAGCTGGCCTCTGTCTACAAGGTCGACCCGCATGAATTGCAGGGTGAGGCGAGAGGGTCGATCTCGGCCTTGAAGGAAGTGTTCGGCGACCCGCTGCTTGCCGGTGAGCTGCCGGGCGACCAGGAACTGATCGAACTGGCCGAGGCCGCCCCCAATGCATCGGCTGCGATGATAAAACTGTTTCGCGCTTACCGCGAGCAGGCCGAGCGGCTGTCCGATCTCAACGAGCTTCTGGCGCGCGAGGGCCGCGCCACGGCGCTGTCCGGTGCGCGGCTGCCGATCGACGAAGTGCACGAGATTTTCGAGCGCCGGCCGAACCATTTTGCAGCACTGGAGGAGGAGGCCGAGGCCTTCACCTCGATGCTCGACCCCGGCGACGATCTGTTCGGCGCGCTGAAGGCGTGGCTGAAGCGCGAGTATGGCATCGTCGTCAAGGTGCTGCCGGTCGCCACCATGCCGAACTGGCGCCGCCGTTATGACCGTCATTCGCAGCGTCTTTTTCTATCGGAGCGGCTGTCGCCGTTCGACCAGTTGCGCGAAGTCGCCATGGAGGCCTGCCTGATCCGCATGACGGTCGCTGTCGCCGGCGAAATTCAGACGCTGAAGCTCGGTACGGACGAAGCCCGTCGGCTCGCCCGCTTCGAGTTCGGCCGCTACGCCGCCAATGCCTTGATGATGCCCTATCAGGCATTTCATGCCGCCGCCGTGCGGGCTCGTTACGACATCGATGTGCTGCGCTCGCGTTTCGGCGTCTCCTTCGAACAGGCGGCGAACCGCCTGACCATGCTGCAGCGTCCTGGCTTGTCCGGAGTGCCGTTCTTCATGCTCGAGGTCGACAATGCCGGCAACCGCTTCCGCAAGGCCGGCGGCCAGGGCTTTCCGCAAAGCCGCTTTGGCGGCGGCTGCCCGAAACTGCCGGTCCATGCCGCTTTCGCTTCGCCTGGCCAGATCCTGGTCGAGGCGGTGGAAATGCCCGACGGCGCCGAGTTCCTCTGCATCGCACGCACGCTCGAGGGGCCGCAGGGTTCGTTCTCCGAGCGTCCGCGCCGCACCGCGCTGCTGTTGGGCTGTGATATCGGCTTTCGCGACGAGACCGTCTATGGCGCCGGGCTGCCGGCAAAGGCCGGACAGGGCGCCGCCACGCCGGTCGGTCCCGCTTGCCGGCTGTGCGAACGCATCGGCTGCCTCGCCCGCGCCGAGCCGCCGGTGACCCGTCCGCTGGGCCTGGACGAGATGGTGACGGGCCTGAGCGCCTTCGATTTCCAGTGATGCTTCTCGGGCTGGAGGTCGCGGAAGACTGCAGCTGTTTGCTAAGCAATAGAGCGCGGCCCGAACCATCGCCGAACCAAATATTGATTAAGCATCGGCGCTGCGCTATCGAAGGTGAGCTGCAGGGCAGCCAAGGGGGGACGGCTTATGAACAGGAAAGCTTTGTGGCTTGGCGTGGCGCTTGCCCTTTTGGCGGGGCCTGTTCTGGCAGAAAAATCCTCGGAATTCTTCAAGGACTATCAACAGTATAGTGACGACGGCAAGGCATTCCTGGACAAGATCGATCCAAAGACCGGCGCGGTCGACCTTCCCGAAGGCATCCATCTCGATCTCAAGGACAAGTTCTATTTTCTGGGCAAGAAGGACGCGACGTCCGTCCTGACCGAGGCCTGGGGCAATCCGCCTGATACCGCGTCCGAAGCAATCGGCATGATCTTCCCGGCCAAGTACGAGCCCATCGCCGGCAACGGTTGGGGCATCGAATTGCGCTATGAAAAGATCGGCCATGTCGATGACGCCGACGCGGCATCCATCGACTACACCGAACTGCTGAGCAGCATGCAGGCGGACACATTGTCGGCCAACGATCAGCGGGTAAAGGACGGCTTTCCCCCGATCAAGCTGATCGGCTGGGCCTCGCCGCCGGTCTATGATTTCGTCCACAAGCGGCTGCACTGGGCCAAGGAACTGCAGTTCGGAGACGATACCGTCCACACGCTCAATTACGACGTCCGTTTCCTCGGCCGGGAAGGCGTCTTCGTGATGAGCTACATCGCTACGGTTGAACAATTGCCGGAGATCAAGCAGAGCCTGGACGAAGTGCTGGGCGTGGCGGACTTCAGCACCGGCAAGAAATACACCGATTTTCTGCCCGGCACCGACACGGTCGCCGCGGTTGGCATTGGCGGCCTCATCGCCGGAAAACTCGCGGCAAAGGCCGGCCTGATTGCGGTCGCGGTCATCGCCCTGAAAAAGTTCGGCATTCTGCTGCTGGTACCGTTGGCCGGTCTTTGGCGCTTTATCCGCGGCAACAAGGGCACGTCCTAGAAACGGCGGTGTTTGCCCGTATGGCTGCCGGTTGGCGGTGCGCCAAAGGGAATGCCGGGCTGGATCACGTCCGGCGGTAGCCTATGCGCTAGGCGAATACGGCACGTTTCTGTCGTCCATTGTGCATCATGCCGCCCCGAGATAGCCGACAGTGGCACCCCATGACCGATACCGCATCTTCTCCAATCGCCGCACCGCCGATCGTCTCGCCTCGCGAAGAGCGGGTCGGCTTGCTGCTGGTGTTCCTGTCGGCGCTGATGTGGAGCTTTGGCGGCACCATCGCCCGCTTCATCGACACCGCTGACAGTTGGACCGTGGTGTTCTGGCGATCGCTGTGGGCGGCTGTGTTCCTGATTTGCTTCATGGCCTGGCGCGACGGCTGGCGCGGCATGTTGCGGCTGTTTCGCGACATGGGCCTGCCCGGCCTTGCCGTGGCCGTCTGTTTCGCCACGGCGTCGACGTGCTTCGTTGTCGCGCTCGCCTACACCACCGTTGCCAATATCCTGTTGATGCAGGCCGGTGTGCCGCTGCTGGCGGCATTGCTTGCCTGGGTGCTGTTTCGCGAACGCGTCGCCATCGCGACCTGGGTGGCGATCGCCGCCGTCATCGCCGGCGTCGCCATCATGGTGTCGGAATCGCTCGACGGCGCCGTATCGCCCATCGGCGACGGGCTGTCGCTGCTGATCGCCGTCATGTTCTCGATCGCCACTGTCATCACCCGGCGCTTCGCCCATGTGCGCATGACGCCGGCGACGTGCCTCGGCACGATGCTGGCAGCGGCTTTCGCCGCATCGCAAGCCACGCAGTTTGCCACGTCGGCCCACGACATGGCTTTCCTGTTTGCCTTCGGCGTCATCAATCTCGGGCTGGGCCTTGCCTTCTTCGCCACCGGCGCGAGGCTGGTTCCGGCGGCGATCGCAGCACTCCTCGGCACGTTCGAGCCGATCCTCGGACCGATCTGGGTCTGGCTCGTTCATGGCGAGGTGCCCTCGGTGCGCACCATCATCGGCGGCGCGGTGGTGGTCGCCGCGCTGCTCGTCCATATCGCGCTTGAATTCAAGCGCCAGGCGAGGCCTGCACGGCCGGGGACCACCGGCCTGCCATCCCCTAATTGACCCGCCTTTCCCTTGGTTGAGCCCGTCTTCCCTAATTACGCCCGTCTTTCCCCAATTAGCGAAGCCGCACGCCCTATTGACCGAGCTTCCCCGCGCGGGCCATTGACAACCTTGCTGCGGCACGGGCAGGCTGGGGGCACGGCAACAACAAGACAGGCTTATCTTGCCAAGTGTCCCCGCCGGTCGGACCAAGACCGGACCACAGCGTCGTATCCCTGCCCGCGCCGCGGCGAAAGCCTCTGACTGCGTCAGCGCGCCCGCCATGCGGGCACACAGAGCCATGATCTGCCGCTTGTCGAACCGCCCGGATGGCGCCGGCAGTTCACGCTTATGGCTGCCCGGAAAGCTCAATACTCTGAAGCAAATGCCCAATCGCGCTCGAACAGCGACGACTTGGCGAAGGAACACTCATCAAAGGAGAACAGCATGATCCGCAAAGCGCTCTGGCTTTCGGCAACCTCGGCATTTCTGACGCTTTTCGCCGTCGGCGGCCATGCCGAGGATCGCGTCGTCAACGTCTTCAACTGGTCGGATTACATCGACAGTTCGATCATTGACGACTTCACCAAGGAGACCGGCATCAAGGTCGTCTACGACACCTTCGATTCCAATGAAATCCTCGAAACCAAGCTGCTTGCCGGCGGCAGCGGCTATGACGTCGTCGTGCCCAGCGGCAACTTCCTGGCCCGCCAGATCCAGGCCGGCGTGTTCCAGAAGCTCGACAAGTCGAAGCTGCCCAACATTTCCAACATGTGGGACACGGTTTCGGAGCGCACCGCCAAATACGATCCGGGCAACGAATATTCGATCAACTACATGTGGGGCACGGTCGGCATCGGCTACAACATCAAGAAGGTGAAGGCAGCACTCGGCACCGACAAGATCGACAGCTGGGATGTGTTCTTCAATCCCGACAGCCTGGCCAAGCTGAAGGACTGCGGCGTCTATGTGCTGGACTCGCCGGCCGACATCATCCCGGCGGCGCTCAAATATCTCGGCCTCGATCCGAACAGCACCTCACCTGACGACATCGCCAAGGCCGAGGAGACGTTGCTGAAGGTGCGGCCGTATATCCGCAAATTCCATTCGTCCGAATACATCAACGCGCTCGCCAACGGCGATATTTGCCTGGCGGTCGGCTGGTCGGGTGACGTCTTCCAGGCGCGCAACCGCGCGGTCGAGGCCAAGCAAGGCGTCGAGATCGGCTATTCCGTTCCCAAGGAAGGCGCCCAGATGTGGTTCGACCAGATGGCGATTCCCGCCGATGCGCCGCATGCCGCCGAGGCACTCGAATTTCTCAACTACATGATGAAGCCGGAAGTGATCGCCAAGTCGTCCAACTATGTGCTGTACGCCAACGGCAACAAGGCTTCGCAGCAGTTCGTCGACAAGGCGCTGCTGGATGATCCGGCGGTCTATCCGGACGCCGAGACCTTGAAAAAGCTCTATACGGTCCAGCCCTACGATCCCAAGACCCAGCGCCTGATCACGCGCAGCTGGACCAAGATCGTCACCGGCCAGTAAGCAATGCGACATGGTCCCGGCAGCCACCTGCCGGGACCATTCTTCTCTGGGCAAGAAGCAAAAAAATAGGACGGAGTGGGACATGAAATCGCTTGGCAGCATCCGCAGGGATTTCGCGCCATGGAACGACCCGAACGCCAAGCCATATATCCAATTCGAGAACGTCACCAAGAAGTTCGGTGACTTCACCGCCGTCAACAATCTGTCGCTGACCATTTTCGAGCGCGAGTTCTTCGCCCTGCTCGGCGCGTCGGGCTGCGGAAAGTCGACGTTGCTGCGGATGCTTGCCGGCTTCGAGGAGCCGACCGCCGGCCGTATCCTTCTCGACGGCCAGGACTTGCGCGGCATCCCGCCCTACCGCCGCCCGGTCAACATGATGTTCCAGTCCTATGCGCTGTTCCCGCATATGAGCGTGGAAAAGAACATTGCCTTCGGCCTCAAGCAGGAAGGCATGCCGGGACCGGATATCGAAAAGCGCGTCGCCGAGATGCTGAAGCTGGTGAAGCTAGAGCAGTTCGCCAAGCGCAAGCCGCACCAATTGTCGGGCGGCCAGCGCCAGCGCGTCGCGCTCGCCCGCTCGGTTGCCAAGCGGCCAAAAGTCTTGCTGCTCGATGAGCCGCTCGGCGCGCTTGACAAGAAGCTGCGCGAGGAAACGCAGTTCGAGCTGATGGACCTGCAGCAAAATCTCGGCCTTACCTTCGTCGTCGTTACCCACGACCAGGAAGAGGCGATGACCATGGCCGACCGCATCGCCATCATCGACAAGGGCGAGGTGATGCAGGTGGCGACGCCGGCGGAAGTCTATGAAGCCCCCAGTTCGCGCTTCGTTGCCCACTTCGTCGGCAATGTGAACATGTTCGAGGGCAAGGTCGCCGAGCGTGCGGCAAACACCACGCGCATCACCGGCGCGACAGGGGCCCAGATCGTCGTCGAAAACAGCACCGATACAAAGGCCGGTTCCGACATCGTCTTCGCCATCAGGCCGGAGAAGATCAAGGTGTCGTCGACGAAACCGGCCGACGCCGTCAATGCGCTTGAGGGCGAGGTCTACGACGTTGCCTATCTCGGCGACATGACCGTCTACCACATCAGGCTGGATGACGGGCAGATCATCAGGGCAAGCGCGCTCAACGCTGCACGCGTCACCGATGATCCGCTGACCTGGAACGACCGCGCCTGGGTCTCCTTCCGGCCGGATGCCGGCGTCGTGCTGACACGGTAGGGGGAGGCCATGTCCAACATCGCCATCACCGGCACCGGCCCATCGACAGCGGCCAAACCGTTTCTGACACGGCTCGGCGCCGGCTTCGTCAGCCGGCTCGTCATCATCGTGCCTTATCTCTGGCTGCTGTTCTTCTTCTTCATCCCGTTCATCATCGTCTTCAAGATTTCGCTGTCGCAGTCGGCGATCGCCATGCCGCCCTACACGCCGGCGCTCGATTTCAGGGACGGCATGTCCGGGTTCTTTGTCCGCTTCCGCGAACTCAGCTTCGACAATTATGTCTGGCTAACGCAGGACGCGCTTTACTTCAAAGCCTACGTGACCAGCGTTATCATCGCTGCAGTCTCGACGATCCTGACCTTGCTCGTCGGCTTCCCGATCGCCTACGGCATGGCCCGCGCGCCGGCGACGATCCGTCCGACCTTGCTGATGCTGGTAATCCTGCCGTTCTGGACGTCGTTCCTGATCCGCGTCTATGCCTGGATCGGCATCCTCAAGCCCGAGGGTCTGCTCAATCAGCTGCTGTTGTCGCTGCACATCATCAATCAGCCACTGATCATCCTCAACACTTACACGGCGATCTTCATCGGCATCGTCTATTCCTACCTGCCATTCATGGTGCTGCCGCTCTATTCCTCGCTGGAAAAGATGGATTATTCGCTGATCGAGGCGGCAAAGGATCTCGGCTGCCCGCCGACATCAGCCTTCTGGAAGATCACCTTCCCGCTGTCGCTGCCCGGGGTCATCGCCGGCTGCCTGCTGGTGTTCATTCCAGCGGTTGGCGAGTTCGTCATTCCCGATCTGCTCGGCGGCTCGCAGACGCTGATGATCGGCAAGACCTTGTGGAATGAATTCTTCGCCAACCGTGACTGGCCGGTGTCGTCGGCCGTCGCCGTCATCCTGCTGCTGCTCCTGATCGTGCCGATCATGCTCTTCCAGCAGGCCCAGGCACGCGCCCAGGAGCAGGACAAATGAACGCCACCTGGAGCCGCTTCAACGTCACCTCGGTCGTGCTGGGCTTTGCCTTTCTCTATCTGCCGATCGTGCTGCTCATCGTCTTCTCCTTCAACGAGTCGAAGCTGGTCACCGTCTGGGGCGGCTTCTCGACCAAATGGTATGCCTCGCTGTTCCACAATCAGGGGCTGATGGACGCCACCTGGGTGACCGCGCGTGTGGGTGTCATCTCCGCCACTGTGGCAACCGTGCTCGGCACGCTGGCGGCACTGACCTTGACCCGCTACACCCGCTTCCGCGGCCGCATCCTGTTTTCCGGCATGGTGTTTGCGCCGCTGGTCATGCCGGAAGTCATCACCGGCCTGTCGCTGCTGCTGCTGTTCGTTGCCGTCGGTCTCGACCGTGGCTTCCTGACCGTGACGCTTGCTCACATCACCTTGACCATGTGCTTCGTGGCCGTCGTCGTGCAGTCGCGCCTGGTGTCGTTCGATCGTTCGCTGGAAGAAGCTGCCTTGGACCTCGGCGCAACGCCGGTAAAGACCTTCTTTCAGATCACGCTGCCGGTCATCATGCCGGCCATCGTCTCCGGCTGGATGCTGGCCTTCACCCTGTCGCTTGACGACCTGGTCATCGCCTCCTTCACCTCCGGGCCTGGCGCCACCACGCTGCCGATGAAGATCTACAGCCAGGTGCGGCTCGGCGTGACGCCGGAAATCAACGCCGCCTGCACCATCCTGATCGCCGTCGTGGCGGTAGGCGTCATCATCGCTTCGGTCGCCAACAAGCGGCGTGAGGTGCAACGCCAGCTCGACGAACAGGCCGCGCAGCGCGGTTGATTGCGTCAAACGAGGGATAGGGCGATCCCGGTAAGGGTCCGCCTATTCGCCTGAGACGCCGCGGCTGATCGGCGAGATGAACGGCGTGCTCCAGGTGCCGCCGACGAAGAATGACGACTGGTTGGATCCCTGCTGGCCATTGACCGGTGCCGCTGCCGGGTCGGCCTGAGTGACACCCCCCGAAAGCGCCAATCCGCGTCCGCCGTAAGAGGCGATGCCGGACAGCCAGACCTTGTATTTCGCCGAATTGGCCTCGGCCTTGTCCAGCCTTGCCACACCCTTCGAGATGGTGGCCTTGAGCTCGGCGCCGTCCATCGGCAGTGTCCCGTCCGAGACGTCGTCGAGCGCGAAGAAGCCGCCCTGTTCCGTGTGCTTCAGAAATGCCGGCAAATTGAGCCCGCTCAGCGCGCCCGGCCCGAACGTCGCAGAGACCGAGCCGTCCGCGTTCTCGAAGATCGAGTCCCAGGATTTGCCCGGCCCTTTGAGAATGACCGAGACAGTGCCGGTGCTGGCCGGCACCAGCCGCGTCATTCCGGCCGCGGTGCCGAAAGCGGCGCCGTCAATGTCGGAGGCGAGCAGCCGGATCTCGACCTGCGAGCCCTCCGGTTTGCGGTCGAAACGCAGGCTACTTTGCACGTTGCCGCCAAAGGCCGACGCATCGGAGATATCGAAGACGGCAAGCCCGTTCTTCACCTGCGCCGTAGCGGCGACGTCGGCAAGCTGGATTGCGCCGGCCGAGGCATGTGCCGCTGACAGCCTCAGATCGAGATTGATCCGGTCGGCGAAGCTGGTGTCGATTTCGCCGGGACCGGTCTCGCCGGTCGGCGCCAGCGGCGTGAAGGCCGAAAACAGCGACCTGAGGTCGAGCGTATCGAAGGCGAGTGTGCCTGATATCACCGGCAAGGCGTCGCCGAACGAAAAATCCAGCGCCCCCATTCCCGGGTTGTTGTCGAGCGTCACCGCGGTGTTTTCGAATTTGACGCGGCCGGCGGTCGCCGTGATCTTGCTCGAAACCGAGACCGAACCGATCGCCGTACCAGGAGCAATGCCGGCCTGCGACCATTCCAGCACGCGCCGCAGCGAGGGCGCGGCGAATTTCGCCTGGCCATCGAAATAGGCGTTTTGCGACATGCTGGCCGTGCCGTCGAACGAGAAGCTGGCCGGCGCTGCCTTGAACGAAAACGTGACCGGTGCGGCGCCGCCGGCAAACAGCACCAGCGGCTTGGGCGAGGCGGCATCGACGGTGATGCTCTCGCCGCGCCAGATTCCGGTCGCCGACAAGGTCGCGTTGCTGTTCATCGCTGCCCAGCTCGCCTGGCCGGACAGGCTGGTCAGCAATTCGACGTCCTTGCCGCCGACGGAGGCGACCATACGGCCGTCCCTGAATTCCACGGTGCCGAACGGATCGGCGGGCAGCTTGCTCAGATCCGGCTTCGTCGGATCGGCGTTGACCACGCCGCGCGCCGTGTCGATGGAGCGGGTGATGCGTCCGCCCGTTGGTATGGCGGGCAGGAATATGCCGTTTGCGGCGCGCTGGACCCGGATCGTCGGCCGCACCAGCCGCGCCGTCGAAAACACCACATCGCCCTGCAGCGCCGCCATGGCCGAAAGGTCGACCTCGACCCGTTCGGCCTCGATCACCGGCGGCGCGTCGGTCTCGGTCCACTGCGACAGCGTGACGTCGCTCAATATGGCGCGGAACTTCGGCCACACCTCGATGCGCGGCGAACCGGCGATGGTGACCCTGAATCCGCTCCACGCGCTCATCTCCCAGGCAATGCGATCGCGCACGATCCGGGTCGAGGCAATCAGCGGCAGAGCGGCGACGACCAGCGCGATGACGAGCACGGCAACGCCGATCGCCCATATTCCGCGCCGGATCAAAGGTGATGGCATATTGCCCCGGTTGCTTTCATTCCGATAAAAATCGCCTGACGGGTGTAACCGCCAGTTGTCACCACGCCTTCCAGTCGTCACTACGACTTAGGGCTGAGGCATTTCAAGTCTTTATGGCCCGGCGATGGCAATTGCGCACACATGGCCGAGTTTAGCGGAACAAAATCTTGCTCTGCCGCACGGTGGTAGGCATAAGCGATGCAGCTTCAGCCTGCTACGAGGCGCGGCGTTTTTGGGACAGCGCGCCTGTAAAGCTGAGGCTAGTGCATGTCGCCCGGAAGAGTGCAGCGGTTCCGGGACAACGACGTGCATCAAAACAAAAGCATATCTATCTTGCGACGCGACGGGCTTCAAGGAGGATCGATAATGGCTGCCGAAGCACCGCTCTGGACCCCGACGCAAGACCAGATCGACGCAGCACCACTGACCGCGTTCATGAAGGCAGCAGCGGCCAAAAGCGGCACATCCTTCGCCTCCTACGCCGAACTGCACCGCTGGTCGGTCGAGGATCGCGAGGGCTTCTGGAGCCTGCTGTGGGACTTTTGCGGCATTGTCGGCGACAAAGGGACCGATGCGGGCGAGCCCGTGCTCGTCGATGGCGACAAGATGCCCGGCGCATCGTTCTTTCCCGAAGCGACACTGAACTTCGCCGAGAACCTGCTGAAGAAGACCGGTTCCGGTGACGCGATCGTCTTTCGCGGCGAGGACAAGATCGAGCGGCGGCTGTCGTGGAGCGAACTGCACCAGCTGACCTCGCGCTTTCAGCAGCTTTTCCTGTCGCTCAAGGTGAAAAAGGGCGACCGCATCGCGGCGATGATGCCCAACATGCCGGAAACCGTCGCCGCCATGCTGGCGGCCGCCTCCATCGGCGCGGTCTGGTCGTCCTGTTCCCCCGATTTCGGCGAGCAGGGCGTGCTCGACCGTTTCGGCCAGATCGAGCCGGTCATATTCATTGCGCCGGACGGCTATTGGTACAATGGCAAGGCAATCGAGGTAGCCGACAAGATCGCTGCCGTTGCGGCGAAGCTCGAAACCGTCCGCAAGGTCCTGATCGTCGACTATCTCGGTACCTCGCGCGATATCGCAGCGATCATCGACAAGGCCGTGGCGCTCGAAGAGGCGCTGTTACCCTTTACCGCCAAAGCGGTCACGTTCGAGCGGCTGCCGTTCGCGCATCCGCTCTACATCCTGTTCTCGTCAGGTACCACCGGCATTCCCAAATGCATCGTCCATTCGGCCGGCGGCACGCTGGTCCAGCATGTCAAGGAACACCGGCTGCATGCCGGACTCATCGAAGGCGACCGCTTCTTCTACTTCACCACCTGCGGCTGGATGATGTGGAACTGGCTGGTGTCGGGCCTGGCCTCGGGCGCCACGCTGCTGCTCTATGACGGCTCGCCCTTCCACACCGACGGCAATGTGCTGTTCAGCTTCGCAGATGCCGAGAAGATGACCTTTTTCGGCACCTCGGCCAAATTCATCGATTCCGTACGCAAGGCCGGGCTCAAGCCGATCCGCAGCCATGATCTGTCGAGTGTGCGGGCTATTTCCTCCACCGGCTCACCGTTGTCGCCGGAGGATTTCCGCTTCGTCTATGACGGCATCAAGAAGGACGTACATCTCGCCTCGGTTTCCGGCGGCACCGACATCGTCTCCTGTTTCGTGCTCGGCGTACCGACGCAACCGGTCTGGACCGGCGAGATCCAGGGTCCCGGCCTCGGCCTTGCCGTCGATGTATGGGACGATGACGGCAAGCCGATCCGCGAGCAAAAGGGTGAGCTGGTCTGCACAAAAGCGTTCCCGTCGATGCCGATCGGCTTCTGGAACGATCCTGAGGGCAAGAAATACCAGGCCGCCTATTTCGAGCGCTTCGACAATGTTTGGTGCCACGGCGACTTCGCCGAATGGACCGCGCATGGCGGCATGATCATCCACGGCCGTTCCGACGCGACGCTCAATCCGGGCGGTGTGCGCATCGGCACGGCGGAGATCTACAATCAGGTCGAACAGATGCCGGAGATCCTTGAGGCGCTGTGCATCGGTCAGGATTTCGACAATGACGTCCGCGTCGTGCTGTTCGTGCGGCTGGCCGCCGGCGTGACGCTGGACGAGGATCTGGAAAAGCGCATTCGTTCCAAGATCCGCAGCGGCGCCAGCCCGCGCCACGTGCCGGCAAGGATCGTCGCCGTCAGCGACATTCCGCGCACCAAATCGGGCAAGATCACCGAGCTTGCAGTGCGCGACGTGGTGCATGGCCGCGCCATCAAGAACAAGGAAGCGTTGGCCAATCCAGAGGCGCTGGAGCTGTTCAGGAACCTGCCGCAGCTGGCTGAGTGACGCGGCCGGGATGGTTAACCAGATATGTCGGTCGAATTTACCTAGATTTCATGAGTGGTACACATTCGTAAATTTTTTGGACGGCCGGTAAGGAGTTGTTAAGGCCCGGCGTCGATAGTCGCACGTAACTTGAGGGAGAAATCCCGTTCCTCGTCCCCTGAGGATCAGATTCGCTCAAGCCCCCGTTGTGACAGCAAATCCCATTTAAGGCGTCCTGTTGGACGCCTTTTCTTTGTCCGGGATTCTCGCCCGGGAATGGCCGGCCCTATTCGGCCAGCACCCGCGTCGACGGGAAGGCGACCTCGACCAGCGTCCCTTCGCCCGGCGTCGAGGTGATGGTGAAGCGGGCGCGGTTGGCTTCCACCATCGCCTTGGTCAGCGGCAGGCCGAGACCGGTGCCGTCGCCACGCCCGCGCTTCAGCGCATTGATCTGCTTGAACGGCTTCAGCGCCTGCTCGATCTCGGCATGGCTCATGCCAATGCCGGTATCGCGCACCCGCATGACAACGTCGCCGGAGGTTTCATAGGCGGTCGACACGATCACCTGTCCGCCGGCTTGCGTATAGCGAATGGCATTGGACAGGATGTTGAGCGCGATCTGGCGCACGCTTCTGAGGTCGGCGACCACTTCGGGCAGTCGCGAGGCGAAGCTGGAGCGAATGATGACACGCTCGCGGTTGGCCTGCGGCTGCATCATCGCCACCGTCTCGGCCAGCGTATCGTTGAGCGACACCGCCTCGTAGTCCATTTCCTGCTGGCCGGCCTCGATCTTCGAAATGTCGAGGAGGTCATTGACGAGATCGAGCACATGGTTGCCCGAGCGGTTGATGTCTCTGAGATAGTCGCGGTAGCGGTCATTGGCTACCGGGCCGAACTTCTCGTCCACCATCAGCTCGGAAAAGCCGATAATGGCGTTGAGCGGCGTGCGGATCTCGTGGCTGATGCGGGCGAGGAAATCGGTCTTCTGCGAGGAGGCGCGCTCGGCCACCGCGCGCGCCTGGGTCAGATCCTCTTCGGCCCGCTTCCACTGCGTGATGTCGCGCACCACGGCGCAGAAGCCGCTGTCATTGGGCAGCCTGCCGATGGTCATGAACAGCGGGATGAAGCGCCCTTGCGCCTCGCGCCCGATCACCTCGCGGCCATCGTTCATCACACTCGCCACGCCGGGCTCGGACAGGCCGTTCAGATAGTCGCGCGCCGCGCG
Source organism: Mesorhizobium sp. M0862 (assembly GCF_040319795.1). Taxonomy (NCBI): domain Bacteria; kingdom Pseudomonadati; phylum Pseudomonadota; class Alphaproteobacteria; order Hyphomicrobiales; family Phyllobacteriaceae; genus Mesorhizobium; species Mesorhizobium sp. M0862. The sequence goes on along the minus strand of NZ_JAMYOJ010000003.1, from coordinate 62,883 downwards.
CTGGCTTTCGATGGCAAACAGCGAGGCGAACGGTTTACCGGTGACGTCGTCGCTGTCGAAGCCGAACAGCGCCTCGGCCGGCCGGCTGATCGAGCGGATGTCGCCGTCGCGGCCGATCAACACCACACCATCGGTCGCGGTGTCGATGATGGTGCGCATCTCGGCAATGCGCGCTTTGAGTTCGGAGACATCGGGCTGCGTCTGCTCCTCGGCTGCGAGATGCGCAACCATCGGCGGCTCGTTATCGCCGGTACGTCGCACCACCAGCATCAGCGCCTTGCCGGCGCGCCACGGCACCGAACGCAAAATGGCTTCGATCGGAAATTCCTGGCCCTCGCGCGTCTTCAGTTTGAGTGTGTGGTCGCTTTCGCCGGCCATTTCTGAATAGGGATCGGCAAACAGCGCGTCGAGCCCGCCGGCGTCGCTCAGGTCCTCAAGCGTGTCATAGCCGGTCAGGCCGAGGAATTCCTCATTGGCGTAATGAAGCTCGTCGCCCGAATGGATGAGCAGCGGCACCGGCAGCTTGCCGAGGATCGACGTGTCAGGGGCCTTGTGTTCATCTCCGGCCGAGAATGCCGAAGGCATGAACCCCTCAAGCTTGAGCGGCGGCACTTTCAGGCGCTGTGGTTCTGCCGGCACTGTGTCCGCATCGCCGGCCTTGTCCCCGTCTTCCACGGCGGAATCGGTCGCCTCGTCGGACGGCGCCCAATCCTCATTGTCCTCGGCATCGCGGAAGTCGGCCGACGTCATGCTGTCGTCTTCACCGGCATTGGCCGGCGTCTCGGCAACAACCGGCTGTGGCTCTGCGGCCTCGACGATCTCTTGGGCTTGCGTATCATCCGGTTCGGAAGCCGGCGCAAGTTCGTCGTTGGACGACGTTGCTTCCGTACTGTCTTCGGTGACGGAGCCTGGTTCGGGATCGGCATAGTCGAGCAGGGAGCGCGACACTGTCGGCGCCTTCGCCTCGCCTGCTTCGCTGTCCGCAAGGCCGTCGTCCGGCTGCTCGCCGTCAAGCCGCGTCAGGTCCTTTTCGTCCTCGGCATCGCTTTCCGGCGGTTCGGCCTCAGCCGTTTCGCTTTCGGGTGCGGCTGCCGATGGTTCAGCCACGGCAGCCGGGCCGGCTTCGTCCGGACTCGAGACCTCGGCGGGTTGTCGGGCTGGCGCGGCTGTTTCAGGCTGGTCCGCCTCGACATGATCCGGCTTGGGCTCATCTGCCTTGGCCTGGTCTGGCATTACCTGATCCGGATTGGCCGGTTCGGCCTGCTTGGCAGTCTCCGGCTGCTCCGGCGGGGGATTGTCCTTCTTCAGCCGCTCGCCGATTTCGCGGAAAGCGCTGCGCTCCAGCGTCGACAGGCCCCTCTCGCTTGTCGGCTGCTTGTCGTTGGCGGGCTGCCGATGCTCGGCCAGCCGGATGACCTTGTCGGCAAAACGACGTTCCTGCTTCGGCACGATGGTCAGTGCCGGCACTTCGCCCTCGAACGGATCGGCCGCCTTGGGAGCTTCCGCCACGGGCTGTTCCGGGGCCGGCTCGGCTGCTGCCGCTGGCGCGCCATTGGGGACCAGCGCCATGCCGATTGCTTCCGGATCGACCACCGCATCGCCGGCGCGGGCGACGCCGAAACCACGAAAACCTTCGAAGGCGCGGCTGCGGCCATAGACAGGCAGTGCTGCCAGATCGACCGGTATCTTCAGGTCGGAGCCGGCAACCGGCCACAGTACCGAGCGGCCCGACCAGGTGTCGCGCCGTTCAAGCAGGCCCGCGATCTCGCCCGAGGCGTCGAGGCCGAAAGTTGTCGCGACGTCCTTGAAGCGGCGGCCGATCACGTCGGCGGCGGCTTTGCCGACAATGTCGCCGAATTCCGGCGACAGCGCGCTGAACTTGCCCTCGGCGTCGGTGCGCCAGACGAAGCGCAGCGGCGGCGCCGAGCGGTCGACCTCACGTTTGGCGGGAGGCGCAGCCGGTGGGGCTGCGTCGGACGGCAGGGCGGGCGCAGCGGCACTGCTGTCCAACTGCGCACTCTCGGCCGGGGAAACAGAGTCCGGCTCGGCCTGCGCCGGGCTGTCCGGCTCGCCCGCCTGCGGCTCTTCGCCGGCATGGAAGTACCAATGATCATGTTGCGCCGGCGCGCTGTCATTCGCCGCCTGCTCGCGGCCGGTCGTCTGCTCGCGATGGTCCGCCTTTGTATCGGTTGACGCCGAAGCATCATGCTCGGTGGCAGCCGGACCTGTCTCCCCGACATCAGGCGCGGCCGCGAGTGGGGCGCCCTGATTCCCGCTTGCGGTGGGGTGGTCAGCCACCGCATCCACCGTTACCGCGTTCTCCGCGGCGGCTTGCGCCGGGCCATCGTCGACCTGCGCTGCAGCAGGTTCGGCATCCAGCTCGCCGACAGGATTTTCCTCACCGAGCTGATCCTCGTCGATGACCACCAGCAGATGCCTGGACTCGGTCAGGCGCGCGAAGCCGGCCGGATAGGACGTGGCGCCGCCGGGGACCAGCCGCTTGACGATGCGGTCGTCCTGGCTCGCCACGTCGGCGACAAGCGCGGCCAGCGTCTCAGGCCGGATGGCGAGCGCGCCAAAGCCATCCGAAGCCGCCTCGACAGTGCCGGCGGCGTCGACAAAGGCGATGAAATGGCCGTCTTCGGTAAAGCCGCTGATGGCGCGGGTCCCAATGTCGGCAGCACTGCGCGAGCCGGCCTGCGCTGCCGGCACCACCAGCATAATGGCGCTTTCGCCGTCCGGCATAGTCACCGCACTGGCCAGGAAGCCGACGGCGCGGCTGGTGATGCCGGTCGCCAGCCGTACCGTAATGGCGCGGTCGCTGCCGATCTGCGGGAAGCCCGCGGTCGCCATGATCTGGCGCCTGGCGATCAGCGGCAGCTGAGCCGAGGCGCCGATGATGGCCTCGATATCGGGATAGCCGAACACCGCAGCGCCCGGGCCGTTGGCCCAGATCACCTGTTCGAGGTCGGCCGACAGAATCGCGATCGCGTCGCCGGCGGCGAAGCGCTGGCGAACCGCATCAAGCACGGCGACATCGAGGAAAGAGTAGTTCTCGGAAGGCATGCGCTTGGCGGACCCTTTCGGTGAAACCTCTTGGCGAACCCCTCTTGGCGAACCTACAAGGCGGGCAATTTGCAGTTAACGCTTTGTTAATAAAAGCCCGCGCGGCGAAGGTCCACAAGCCATGGCGGGAAGCAGGTGGAATCTCTGGCCACTTGGTTAACAGCGTCTCGGAATGTCCCTGGATAACCTCTTGGGTGACGCATGGGAAGAAATTTATGGTGCACTGCAACAAAGATATTGCATCGCACAAAAAAACCGCTATATTGCCATCATACATGAACGAGACGGCTTTTTGTCAAAGCCGCTACCCCGAAAGGATGGAAAATGACCAAGGCCAAGACCGCTGAGACCATCGAAAACGTCGAATTCCCGAGCTTCGACGCTTCCAAGGCAACCGACCAGATCCGCGCTTTCGCCGAAAAGGGCGTCGAGCAGTCGAAGGAAGCCTACTCCAAGCTGAAGACCGGCGCCGAAGAGACCCAGAAAGTCCTGGAATCGACCTTCGAGACTGCCAAGACCGTTTCCAGCGACCTGTCGCTCAAGACGATCGCCGCTCTGCGCGCCAATGCCGAAGCCGGCTTCTCGCATCTCGAGGCCCTCATCGGCGCCAAGTCGCTGTCGGAAGTAGTCGAACTGCAGACCGCCTTCCTGCGCAAGCGCGTCGAGACCACGGTCGAGCAGGCCAAGGACTTCCAGGCTGTTGCTTCGAAGGCTGCCGAAGACGTCTCCAAGCCGGTCAAGACCGCTTTCGAGAAGGCCCTGAAAGACATCAAGGCCGCCTAATAATTGCGCACAACTCTGCGATGCATCAAAACGTCGCATTTCGTCAGACAAATAGGTGTGCAATAGAGTTGTCCAAATGAATACCCGGCGAGTGGAACCTCCTCCCTCTGCTCTCCGGGGTGACCAGCCAGCACCTCCTCCCGCTGGCTCGTAACAGGAAAAGGCCGGCACCTCCTCCCGCCGGCCTTTTTCTTTTGCCGAAGAAACCGGCGCCTGTTGGCAGAACCGGCTTTGCCTTATCAAAGGCCTTGAATTAGTCTCTGATAGACCGTATTGGACGCATCGCCGAACGACAGAGCGGATCTCGGAGAATGAATTTTCACCACGATCTGGCTCAGGCGAACGTGCCGTTGTAGCTCAGATGGTTAGAGCGCCGGATTGTGGATCCGGAGGTCGCTGGTTCGATCCCAGCCAACGGTACCATCGAATTTCCCGCTAAAGTATTGATTGCCGATCCCGACGATCCACGAGAGATCAAGACCTGTATGGCCCTGTCGGCAGGGCAGGAAGACCCTGACTGCGCACACACACCGCGGTGCGGATACCCGCGCCGCAGCTTAGGTTTCATTTTACTCCAGCGGTTCGTCGGTCGGCCGAGGCGTCGTGCCTGCCTGACGAGGACGGCCGGCATTGCGATTTGCAATGCGGCTGTCGAGCGGCGATCTGGACGCTTGCTGGGCGCCAGCGGTCTTGGGCGCCGTCGGCTTGGCGCCGGAATCGCTGTTTTCAGCGTCGCGACGGGGATGTGGCAGGCCGGCGGCATCAGGCGATCTGACCGGAGGTGTGGCGGCCGGGTTTGTCGATACGGGTTTGTCCTTGGCCATTTTCAACTCTCGCCTTTTCAGCATGCAGACGGCCGGACAACAAAGTCGGGCCACTGGGGCAGAACGGTCAGCCGTGCGGGCGCATCACGACTTTGATGCAGCCGTCCTCCTTGTCGCGGAAGGTTTTGTAAAGTTCGGGCCCGGCCTTGAGGCCAGCGCGATGGAATGACGGGTCGATATCGCCGTTCTGAACTTTCTGCAGCGATGTCGCGTTCATCCTGGATCGTCGGATCGGCCACCTGTTCACAGCGTATCTCGCCTTTGCCGTGCCATGTGAGGGCCTTCATGTGCTGTTCCTTGACGACAAGCTCTGCAAGCCCGAACTTGGCTTGATGTGAAATGTTCCTGCTTCGAACGAGCATCCGGCCTCAACCTTGGCGGCCGAGCCGGGTTCGGCCATGCCGCAATGCTGCTCGGCCAGGGTGCCGGCCGGCGTGCCATGCGCCGCTGCAACCTGCAGCTTGTTTTTCCAGCCGCTGATCGCCTGCTGCGACGACCGCATCCCTGATCGCTTCGCAGGGCAGAGGTTTGGCGCAAGCGCAGGATCTGCTATCGCGCCAGCATCGCGGCGACAACGAACACGACGGCGGCAACGACGACAAGCGCGACAATGGCCAGCACCGGGCCGTTTTTACTCGGGGCCGGGGCGCTCTCGTCGTCCGGCCGCCGCATCGCATTGGCGAAGCTTGCTTGATTAGCGAAAGCCGGCGTGCCCGTCGCTGCGGGAACCGGCACGGCGCCGGTGTCTGCCGCTTCGGCATCGGTTTCCATAGGCGCCGCCGCCGGGTCGAATCCCGGCGTCTTGTCCTCTGTCACCCCAGACTGAATATCGCCTCTGTCTTCGGCCGGGTTACGTTCGACGTTCATGATGATGCTCCTGAGCTGGCCCGGGCTTCCCCAACCGCGAGCGGATCAGGATGTTCCATTGGGCGGAATCGCCGACAACGAGGAGCAAATTTCAGCTAGCCTTCAAACAGATGTCCCTGGTGGCAACGCGGGCCTTGCAACCGGTCAGCACCGGATTGGTGGTCTCGTTGTAGTCGGCCATGGTCGGCAACGCGGCAGATTCGGCAAAGTTCCAGTCTGGCTCGCAATGCCCGCTTACGCACACCGCCGCTCGTTGACCTTGAGCTGGCTCGTTCCAGCGACTCCAACCCAAATTGCCAGTCCGGCTCCCGGCGGCGCGCTGTTTGTATTCCGTGGGAACATCAACAGCGCCAGCGAGTTCGGTATGTGCAGCGAGTTCCCTGTTCGCCGCATGGCCAACGTCCGGAACTCTTGACCGTCTCGCGTCTTCGCTCCTGGAGCGCGGGCCACTCCTCTTAGCCCAAGGTTGCGATCATGAGCAGAAACATTCCGGAAAAGCGGGCCAGGCAGGGTGGCTTGGGGCGACCGGTCCTTGGCGTGCTCTTGGCAGGCCTTGTCTTGGCGCTCGTTGCCTGGGGGATCGCTGAAATCTATGGCGAGCAGGCTAAGACACCGGCGACACAGCAAAACAGCCGGGTTCCATCGCCAGATACTTACAGCCCAAATCCTGGCCAAACGGACCCTGCAAACTCCAAGGCCGATGATGTGAATGGCGAACCGGTGGACCGAAATCCCAAGCTCGACAAGGATCCCACGCCGCGATCAAGCACTGGCGGGGATCAGCCAGGAACGCCGCCAGCTCAACCTGCTTCGCCATAGCGTTCGCACTAGTTGACAAACACAATTCAAACAGATGCGGAAATGTGGAGCGGCGATTTCAGCCAATTTCAAGAGCCGGGTCTGTCAATAATCGCCGGCGCTCTCTGATAGCTGGGGAGCCACAAAACCTCCGCTGATTCTTACCGCTTGCTGGATGGCACTGGCGGCTCCAGACCGACTGCGCGCTGTGTCACGCCGGCAGACCTTTGCACCTCTGGGCGCTTTTGAACTTGCAAGTCGATGGAATCGGGCAAGCTGGGTGTAGATGATGCAGTCGTCATTTTATCGAGGTCCGGCAGCAACACCATCTTTGCGTAGCGTGGAGGAACCAGATGGCCTCCGAAAACAGCGAATATCCTGCACACGAAGAAGCGAGAAGCAGGGCCGTAAGCACATCTGAATCTCGACAAATCTCATGTGCTCGCTCCACGCGTAAGGATCCCGCCGCGCTCTCGACAGTAAGAGCGGCGGGATCCTCAACCGGCGATGAAGGGACTTTGATCGACGGTCTTCTCCTAATGTGGCTTCCGGTTGCGTGTTCCCTGGTTCGGACCTTATCCACCGACTAAGGGACTAAGGTCCCGAACCTAAATGGAACCAATGGGGAAGAGCGGAATCCATGTGCCTTTAAGAGGCTTCAACCAGAGGGCACGACGGCTGATCGTCAGCCTCCCGCCAGAGACAGTCCACGGGCGCGCTCGCGCAGCAAGGCAAGCAGTTCGTCGCGCCGTGGCTCCGGCGTGTCGACGGGTAACACCAGACACAAGGTCCTTTTGATGGCGCCGTGGCCGTCATGGATGGGCGCTGCCATGCACCAGGTGAAGCGGTCCGCCAGAGCGGCGGTCTCGCTGAAACCCTGCCGGTGGGCCAGGGCAACATCGGCAAAGAATTCGGCTGGTGCAATGATGCGGCCGTCGGGAAGCTTGTAGTCGCCAGATGGGATGAAATCCCTCAACTCTTGCTCGTTCATATGGCCGAGGAGCAGCCGTCCGGATGCCGTCCATGGGATCGGCACCTCAACCCCAACATCGCTTGAGATCCGGAACGGGCCCGGCGAATCTCGGCAGTCAAGAACGACGTATTTGTTGCCACGCAGGCCGCATAGCTGGACCGTCTCGCCTGTCTCGGCGGCCAACTTATCCAAGGTCTCGATGATGCGACGGTAATGGGCATTGTGATGTGAGTAGGCCCAGCCGAACAGATGCATGGCGCGTCCGAAATAGACGTAACCTTCACCGCCGACGTTTTCGAGCATTTCGGCGTCGAGTAGGCTGTTGACGATCTCGTAGGTGGTCGAACGCGGCGCGCCGATCATTTTGGCGATGTCGCCGACGCGCATTGGCGCGCGGTGCCGCAGCAACGCCTCGAGCAGCATGATGACGCGGTCAATGCCGCGTCGTCGTTCGCCGTTGCGCGGCTCCGCGCCGGCTTCCTTCCCGATCGCATCGTTAGTGCCGTCGCTCATGACCATCCGCCAAAATCATTTCGGTTCTCGTCTCAAGGCGCTTGAAAGATGTCAAGGCTCGGTCTAGCATCCAATTTGTCCGATATACAGACACATTGTCTGAAATACCAGACAAACTAACGAGCCTGACGCAGACAAATCCCTAGAGGACACACGGTTTCCAAGACCCGGCGACCGACGGGTTCCTCGCCCTTGTTCTGCACGTCGAGGCCACAACCTCTGAAGGGAACAGTCATGATGAAATCACCGTTTTTCGCATCCGCCAGCGCGCTTTGCCTCGGTCTCGTGCTGAGCTTTGGCGTCGCCTCGCAGGCCAATGCCGCCGCCAACTGCATCAAGGGCGACCGCAAGGCGCCGTACACGATCGGCTGGGCCAACATCTATTCCGTGCCGACCTGGATGAAGCAGACCCAAGGCACGATCGAAGCCGAAGTCGAGACCCTGAAGAAGCAGGGACTGGTCGACAAGCTCGTCGTCACCGACGCTCAGGGCGATGCCAACGTCCAGATCCAGCAGATTCAGTCGATGATCGATTCCGATGTCGACGCCATCATCCTGATCGCCGGTTCGTCGACCGCACCGGCACGCGTTCTGGCCGACGCCTGCGCCAAGGGCATCGCCATCATCAACTTCGACAGCCTCGTCGACACCGACAAGGTCACCGCCAAGGTCAACACCGATTCTTCGCAATGGGGCGACCAGGCCGCCAAGTTCCTGATCGACGCCATCGGCGGCAAGGGCAAGATCCTGATCCTCAATGGCCCCGCCGGGGTTTCGGTCAGCGATGACAGGCGCAAAGGCGCCGACGCTGAGCTCAAGGCCCATCCCGACGTGACGGTGCTTGCCGAGACCAACACGCCCTACAACGTCGCGCCGGCACAGGAAGCCGTCACCAGCCTCCTCTTCGCCAACCCCGAGATCGACGGCATCCTGTCGCTCGGCGGCGCTCTGTCGGCAGGCGCCGTGCTGGCCCTCGACAAGCAGGGCCGTGAACAGGTGCCGATCACCGGTGAGAACGCCCGGCAGTTTTTGGAACTCTGGAAAGAAAAGGGCTTGAAGAGCTGGGCGACGATGCAGCCGAACTGGCTCGGCGCCTTCGCCACCTACACTGCCGTCCAGGCGCTGGAAGGCAAGGATGTGCCGGCTTTCGTCAAGATTCCGCTGCCGGTAATCGACAATTCCAACATCGACGAATACCTCGCCCGGGCCAAGGACTTCCCGGCTGACGGCTACATCTTTTCTCCTTACGATGAGGAGCTGTTCAAGAAGCTGCTGGCTCAGAAATAAGCCTGAAGGGTTGTAGCGTTGACAACCATGGCTCCGCTGCTCGCGGCGCGGGGTGTGTCGAAGTCTTTCTTCGGCAACCCCGTCCTGCGCGACGTTTCAATCGCTCTCCATCCGGGCCGCGTGCATGCGCTGCTCGGCGAGAACGGCGCCGGAAAGTCGACCTTGATCAACCTTTTGTCCGGCGCCTTGAGACCGGATGGCGGGACGATCGAGGTCGATGGACGCGCGGTCTCACGCATGACGCCGGCTGTTGCGCGGCAGGCCGGCATCGCCGTCGTCCAGCAGGAACTCAGCCTGACGGCCAGTCTTTCCATCGCCGAAAATATTGGTCTCGGCGCCTATCCCAAACGGTTCGGCCTGATTGACTACCGCGAACTCGCTGCGCGGGCGAGGACCGCATGCGAACTTGTCGGGCTGCACGAGCCGCTGTCGACGCCGGTCGGGCATCTGTCGCTCGGCCGCCGCCAAATGGTGGAGATCGCCAAGGCGCTCTACCGCCGGCCGCGCGTGCTCATTCTCGACGAACCGACATCGTCGCTATCGGCAACCGAAACCAAAATTCTCACCGATCTGCTGCAGCGGTTGCGCGGCGAAGGCATCGCCATTCTCTACATCTCGCACCGACTGAACGAAGTCATGGCGCTGTGCCAGCACGTCACCGTTCTGAAGGACGGCACCTGCACGGCCGACCGCACCCTGGAAGGCACCGACGCCGCCGGGTTGGTTCGGCTGATGGTCGGCCGCGATCCCGGTGATCTTTTTCCGCAATGGCAGCCTTCCAGTTTGCCTGCCGACGCTATCTCTGTCCGAAATCTTTCGGCCGGCCTGATGCGCGACGTCGATCTTGATATCAAAACGGGCGAAGTGCTTGGCATTGGCGGCCTGGTCGGGCAAGGGCAGGAAGATCTGCTGCTCGGTCTCTACGGCGCCATTCCGGCACGGACGGCGTCGGCGACCGTCAACGGCGCCTCCGGCCTGCCCGGCGGCGTGCCTAAAGCCAACGCGCTGGGGCTGGCCTATGTGCCCGCGGATCGCAAGCGCGAGGGCCTGCACCTGGTCCATCCCATCATCACCAACATGATGCTGCCCGCCTTTGCCAGGCTGCCGGCGCTGAAGCTGCGCAGCCGCCGCGCAGAGGGCGAGACGGCCAAAAGCCTTGCCGCCCAACTCGGCATCAAGGGTCACCTCGGCCGGGCGGCGCAGGCTCTATCGGGCGGCAACCAGCAGAAGGTGGCGCTGGCGAAATGGATGCCGCACGACCCGCTGGTGCTTCTGCTCAACGATCCGACGCGCGGCGTCGACGTCGAAACAAAACGTGAGATCTACATGATGCTTCGCAATTTCGCCGCCGCCGGCAAGGCGGTCGTGCTGCTCAGTTCCGACACGCCCGAACTCGTGCACCTTTGCGACCGTGTAGCCATCGTCCGCGAAGGCCGCATCGTCGCCATGCTGGCGCGTGGAGCGCTGAGCGAGGAAGCCATCGTCTCCGCGGCGATGGGCGCCGAACAGCGGAAGGTTGCGGCATGAACACATCTTCCTCCGCCCGGCAGACCGATGCGCTCTACTGGCCGGTGCAGATGCGTCGCAATGTCGGCATGCGCAGCCTGTTTGCCGTCGTCCTGGTGTTTCTCATCGCCTATGGCGTCCTCTTTCCGGGCCTGTTCACGGCGTCCGGCTTCGCCAAATTCACCCAGAGCTGGTTTCCATTGGCGCTGGTCGCCATGGCGCAGGCGATCCTGATGCTCACCGGCGGCATCAGCCTAGCCATCGGCGCGACGGTCAGCTTGGGCGCGGTCATCGCCGCGACGACGATGGCCGGGCCGCTGGGCGTCGCCGGGGGCACTGCCGCAGTGGCGCTGACGGGCCTCGGCATCGGGGCGGCGACCGGCTTCATCGTGGTACGGCTTCGGCTGCCGGCCATCGTGGTGACGCTTGCCGGGTCGTTCATCACCGGCGGCGCCGCACTGCTGATCCTGCCGCGGCCCGGCGGCGCAATCCCGGCGTGGCTGTCCGACCTGCTTGCCGGCAACACACCGGCGGCATTCGTGCTGCTGGTGGTCATCATTCTCCTGTGGAAGCTCTATCTCGCCACGCCGCTTGGCTTGAGCCTCTATGCCGCCGGCGAGAATCCGGTCGGCGCCTATCGCTCCGGCGTGCCGGTCGACGGCGCGCGCATTGCGGCCTATGCGATCAGCGGTCTGCTCTCCACTGGCGCCGGCTTGTTCGTCGCCGCACAGACCGGTTCGGGCGACCCGGTCATCGGCGCCGCCTTTACCCTGAACTCGATTGCCGCTGCGGTGCTCGGCGGCATCGGCTTCCTCGGCGGCCAGGGCACGATGCGCGGCGCGCTTGCCGGCAGCCTGCTGCTCAGCCTGATGATCAGCGTCATGTTCTTCCTCGGCTTCACGCCGGTCGCACAATATGTGGCCCAGGGCCTGATCATCATCGGCGCGGTCGCCATCCCGCAATTCCGCAAGGCACAGCAATGACAGCATGGAATGACAGCGCGGGCGGCAAACGCGCCCTGACGGTCCTGCGCAGCCGGCCGTTTCTCACCGTTGCCATCGTTGCCGCGGTCTGGATCGTGGCGAGCTTCGTTTCGCGCGGCTTCGGCGCTTATGGCCATCTGCGCTATCTGGTGGAGCTCGGCGCCGTCATCGGCCTGGTTGCCGCGGGCCAGACTTTTGTGGTGATCGCCGGCGGCATCGACCTTTCCGTCGCGGCCATCGTCACGGTCAGCGCCGTCAGCCTGCCGCTGCTGTCTTGGCAGGTGGATCCGACCGGCATCACCGCCATTCTTGCCGTTCTGGTGCTGACCACGGCAATCGGCCTGGTCAACGGGCTCGGCGTCGCTTTGCTGCGCGTCCACCCGATGATCATGACATTGGCCATGGCGACATTCTTGCAGGGTCTGTTGATCATCATCGCCGGCGGCAGCGCCGTGACCGCCGAGAACCCGCTGGTCCACTGGCTCGGCAATGGCCGGCCGGCCGGCATTCCCGCTGGCGTATTGTTGTGGGTGGTCGTCTCGGTGATCGTGCTGACCACGATGCATGCGACATCGCTCGGCGCCCGGATTTTCGCCATGGGCGCCAACCCACTTGCCGCGGCATTGTCCGGTGTTCCGGTCACGTCCACGACGCTTGCGGTCTACGGCATCAGCGGCTTCTGCTCGGGACTTGCCGGCGTGCTCGTGTTGGGCATGAACGGACAGGGCTATGTCGGCATCGGCGATCCCTATCTGCTCGCCTCGATTGCCGCCGTGGTCCTCGGTGGCACCTCGATCCTCGGCGGGCTCGGCACCTATGCCGGCACCATCCCCGGCGCCATCCTGCTGGTCACCATCACCGCGCTGATTACCGTCGTCAACGCATCGCCCGGCTGGCGCAGCATCCTGTTCGGCTCGCTGATCCTCGGCCTGCTGCTGCTCTCAGGCCGGGAGCAGGCGCGCCGATGACACATCGTCGAGCCGATAGATGCGCTTTGCGTTGCCGAAGAACAGCGCCGTCTGCTCGTCGGCGGAAAAGTCCGCTGTGATGGTTTTGAAGCCGTCATATATGTCATCGAACGAGGCATGCAGGCCGGCGACCGGAAAGTCGCTGCCGAACATAGCGCGACCGGTGCCGAAACAATCGATGCAATGCAGGACGACGGGCTCCAGACTGTCGAGCGTCCAGTCATGATCGTAGGCGACCAGATCCGATATTTTGATGGCGACGTTGTCGCATTGCGACAGAAGCCGCAGCCCGTCGCGCCACACCTGCATGCCATCGGCGTCGCGGTCGATCGGGCTACCGCAATGGTTGAGCACGAATTGCTGGTTGGGGAGGGCCCTGGCAAGCCGCCCCGCGTCGGCGAGCTGGCGCGGAAACACCATCAGGTCGAAGGCCAGCCGATGCTGGCCAAGCAAGGCAAGCCCGGCGCGCCAGGCCGGATCGTCCATGATGCTGTCACGGGCCGCAAAACGGCGGGCAGGGTCGGGATCCCAGCTCAATATGTCGCGCACGCCGGCGACACGCTCGAACGCGGCTTGCGCTTCGATCAGCGCAGGCGCCTGGCGATCGGCGAGCGGCACGTGAACGACATAGCGGGCGGCGACGCCGCGCGATTTGTCGAGTGCTTCAAGCCAGCGCGTTTCTCCGATGCAGTCGCCACTCGCCCAGCCGGCTTCGACATGGACGGTGGCGACGACATTATGCCCTATGGCATCGCGCGCATAATCCCCGGGCAGATAGTTCCGCCGCAAGGGGCCAAGCTCGCCCAGGCCGCCGCGCTCGCCGGCCGTGGCGGCGAGCCAGGGATGCCGTCCCAGGCTGAGATCCCAAAGATGATGATGGGCGTCGATGATCGGTCCGGCGTAAGGTTCTGGCACGTATCTCTCTCAGGCTGTGACCGGCGATCGATTCTGGCTTCGTTCTGCGACGGTGAAAGGGTTAGCATCGGATGACTGAAAACTCACCGGTTCCAGCCCTTTCGGTGCACGAAAATTTTCAGCTCGACGACCGCATCCGCGGCGTGCCTCCCGGCACAACCGGGCTTGACAGCAGCCTTGTCGCGGCCGAGCACTGGCATCCGGCCGATGGACGCATGGCGCTTCCGGTGCTGACCCTCGACGAGGCGGCCTTCTCCGCCAATCGCGACCTGTTCCTGCGCTATGCGCGCGAACACAATGTTGCGATCGCTCCGCATGCCAAGACGCCGATGGCGCCCGACCTTGCCCGGTCGCTGGTCGAGGCCGGCGCATGGGGCACGACGGTCGCCGACATCAGGCAAGCGACAGTGATGCTGAAGGCCGGCTTGACACGGCTGATCATCGCCAATGAGGTTGGCGGAGCCGGCGGCGCCAACCGGCTGGCCGTGCTTGCTGGTGCCTGGCCGGATGCCGAGCTCTATGTCTTTGCCGACTCGGTCGACGCCGTGAACGCGCTTTCCGAGGCTTGGCGCGCCAATGCGGCACTGCCGCCTTTGCATGTGCTGGTCGAACTTGGTGCGGGCAGGGCGGGCGCCCGCACCACCGCGCAAGCCGAGGCCATCGCCGATGCGATCACGGCTGCCGGCGGGCGGCTGCTGATAGCCGGCGTTGCGACCTATGAAGGGGCGGCGGCGCAACCCGAGCCCGGTCGCACCGATGAGGTGATATCCGGCCTGCTGGCGATGACCGCCGACATGTTCCTGCGGCTGCGTGCCCGCGTCGGCGGCGACGCACCCCTGATCGTCACGGCCGGCGGCTCCGCCTTCTTCGACCAGGCGGTCGCGGCGCTTGCACCCCTCGTTTCCAGCGACGGCAACGCAACGCTGGTGCTGCGCAGCGGCGCCATCTTCTTCCACGACCACGGCACCTATGACCGTTCGCTCGGCGCCCTCGATGCCCGCAAGGGTTTTGCCATAGGCGGCATCAGCGCTTCGGCGCGGCATTCCTTTCGCCCTGCGCTACGCCTGTGGGCCGAAGTGCTGTCGCGGCCGGAGCCGGGCCTTGCCATCTGCGGCATGGGCATGCGCGACGTGTCGTTCGACCAGGGCTTTCCAACGCCGCTCACCGTCTTTCGTGCCCGCAAGCCGCTGCCGATGCCGGCGGCGCGCGCCGAGGTGGTCAAGCTCAACGACCAGCATGCCTTCCTGTCGATTGCGCCGAGCGACGACATCGCCGTCGGCGACGTCGTCGAATTCGGCATCTCGCATCCCTGCACCTGCCTCGACCGTTATCGCGTGATCTTCGGCGTCGACGCGACCGGCCACGTCCGCCACGCTTTTCCCACCTGGTTCGGCTGACCAGATCCCCAAAAAGAGAACCTCGAAAGGATCCGATATGATCAAGTATTTTCAGTCCGGCTCGCGCATGTCGCAGGCAGTCGTCTATGGCGGCCTCGTTCACATAGCCGGCCAGGTGGCCAACGATCGCAAGGCCGGCATCGAAGGCCAGACCAGCGACGTGCTGGCCAAAGTCGAGGCGCTGCTGGTCGAGGCCGGCAGCAGCAAGTCGAAGCTGGTGGCGGTCAACATCTTCCTGCCGCAGATCGGTGATTTCGAGGCCATGAACAGCATCTACGACGCCTGGATCGATCCTGCCCGGCTGCCGGCGCGGGCCTGCGTCGAGGCGCGGCTTGCCGACCCTGATTTACGCATCGAAATCACCGCGGTCGCGGCGGTCTGACCATGCACACCGGCCTCGCCCACACGCTCGAGTTCGACCGCGACGGCAAGACGCTCAGCCATCTCAGCATCCCGTTCTCGATCGATCGCTCGCCCTACTTTCAGGTCAAGGTGCCGATCTGCCTCATCCGCAACGGCGACGGCCCCACACTGCTTTTGATGGCCGGCAATCACGGCGACGAATATGAGGGCGAGCTGTCGCTGGCAAAACTGGTGCGCCGGCTCGATCCGAAGCGCATCAAGGGCCGCATCACCATCATGCCGATGGCCAACGCCCCTGCGGTGATGGCCGCCAAGCGCTGCTCGCCGCTCGACGGCGGCAATCTCAACCGGGCCTTTCCCGGCGATCCCTCGGGAACGCCGACAAGCCGGCTCGCCAATTTCCTTGAGACGGAGCTGTTCCCCCGTCACGACGTCGTCTTCGATATCCATTCGGGCGGCACGTCGATGGAGCATCTGCCGACCGCGCTGGTCGAACGCAACGCCGATCCCGAGCGCCACCGGCGTGGCGTCGAGCTGATGCGCACGCTCGGCATGCCCTACGGCTTTATCGCTGACAACGGCCAGGCCTCGCCAACCTCGATGGGCGCAGCGCGCCGCGCCGGCGCCGTCGGCGTCAGCGGTGAGTTCGGCGGCGGTGGCACCGCAACGGTCGATTCAATGGCGATCACGGCCCGCGCACTCGACCGTCTGATGATAGCAATGGGTGTGGTCGACGCGCCGGTCCTTGGCGCAGGCGAAAAGCCTTCGGCGCCGACAAGGCTGCTGTCCCTGTCCAGGCACAGCCAGGGCCTCTATGCCACCCGCCGCGGCTGGTTCGAGCCCGCCGCCAGGCTCGGCGACAGTGTCACTTCAGGACAATTGGCCGGCTGGTACCACGATCTCGAGCGGCTCGATGTTGCCGAGGAGGCCCTGCATTTCGCCGAAAGCGGCTTGGTGCTGTCGCGCCGGCTGCACACGATGTGTGAGGCGGGCGACTGCCTAATGCAGGTCGCAGAGCCGGTCGACGGCTGAGCCAAAGGCAGAGGATATTCCATGCAGCAACTGTCCATGTGGACCTATCCCTGGGACATCCAGGATCTCGGCCTGGAGACGGTCGAACGTGATCTTGTCGAGCGCGCCGGGCTCAACATGATCAGCCTGGCGACATCCTATCATGCCGGGCGCTTCCTGCAGCCGCGCAGCCCGCGCCGCAAGGCCTATTTCCCTGAGGACGGCACCATCTATTTCAAGCCGACCGCTGCGCGCTGGGGAAGTCTAGCCATCCAGCCCAAGGTGGCTGACGTGATCGCTGAGGGCGGCGACGTGCTCGGTCAGCTTATCCGCAGGCGCGACGCAGGCGGGCTAGGCGTTTCGTGCTGGACGGTCTGCCTGCACAACACCCGCCTGGGCATGCTGCATCCGCAGGCCGTCACCCGCAACGCCTTCGGCGATGCCAACTACTACAATCTCTGCCCGTCCCATCCCGATGCGCGCGCCTATGTCCGCGCGCTGATCGCCGACATCTCGCACAGCTACCGGCCGGACCGGATAGAACTTGAAAGCCCGTCCTTCATGGGCTTTGCCCATGAATACCATCACGAGAAGGACGGTGTCGGGCTGACGCCGGAAGACGATTTTCTTTTGTCTCTGTGCTTCTGTCCGTCCTGCGTCGCCCGTGCGGCAAAAGCCGGCATCGATGCCGAGGCGGCGCGCAAGCTGACCAGGCAATGGATCGTCGAGACCTGCGAGCGTGCGGTGCCTGAGCGGCGCTTTCCCGATTTCCCCGCCTGCGGCCTCGACGCCTTTGCCCCGTGGCCGGAGCTCCATGCCTATCTCTTGTGGCGATTCGAGCCAGTGACCAGCCTGGTCGCCGAACTGCGCGAGGTAGCCGATCCCACGACGCGGGTCGTTATTATCGATCTGAAAGACGGCTGGCTTGGCGGTTGCGATCTGGCAGCGCTGGGCAAGGTCTGCGACGGGGCGATCCTGTGCGCCTACGACATGCAGGCCGGCGATGTCGCCAGCCTGATGGCGGCCGGCCGTGCGGCACTGGGCGCGGACAAATTCCTCGGCGCCGGCTACCGGCTGTTCTATCCGGAAATGGCCCGCCCCGACATCCTCGCGGCCAAGGTGAAGCCGGCGCTGGCGCCCGGTGTGGACGGCGTCAATTTCTACAATTACGGCCTCATTCCAGCCGCGCGGCTCGACTGGATCCGCGCTGTTCGGCAGTCTTGAGCCAGCCGGCCAATGCTCGTGGCCACGAGGCGTTGAGGCCGGATTCGGGCGCGAGCGCTGCCGGGTTAATCAAATCAGCGAAACCTGAAGCCATCCATGGTGTAATCCGGGTAGGCGTCCATCGTGTCTAATAGGTCGAACAGGTCAGGTGTGTCCGCCAATATTCCTGACAGAACCAGCACCGTGGCCACGCCGGCAGCAAGTCCGCCGGCGATGTCGTGTTCGACGCTGTCGCCGACGCAGACCACAGTGCTGCGGTCTGGATTGCCTGCCACCGCTAGCGCAGCGCCGAATATAGTGGGGTAAGGCTTGCCGATACGCGTGACGCTACCACCGAGGTCCTCGTAGAGATCCGCCAGCCGGCCGGCGCCGAAGCGCGGCCCCACTGCCGTTAGCATGATCTTGTCAGGGTTGGTGCAAAAGCATGGCACCTGCCGCACCGCAGCCGGCGCAAGAAGCCGGCGATAGTGCTCAAGATCGTAGCGGTCGCCCTCGCTGGCCGAAATCAGCACCAGCCCGGCATCGTCACCGTCCTTGGTCAATGCGAAGGGCAGACCTTCGATCGCCGAGCGGTCATCGTCGCGGCTTATCAACAGGCATTTCGTGTTTGGCAGTAGCTTTCCGGATACCGCCATGTCGTGGAAGAACTCCCACGCGACCTCGCCGGAAGAAACAAAATGGTCCCAGCTTCCCGGTTCGAAGCCGAGCTTTAGCAGCCGGCTCTCGTTAGGCCCCGCCCGCTTGCCGGAGTTCGAGATCAGCACAATGGTCTTGCCGGCGCGCTTCAGCGCCGACAGTGCTTCCACCGCCCCTGGATAGGGGCTGGCGCCGTCATGGAGCACCCCGAACTGATCGAGCAGGAAAAAATCATAGCGCTCGGCCAGCTGGTTGACGCCGTTGAGGTGTTCGACTGTTTTCGCGCTCATAGAAGCCCCGCCGCGCTTGCGCCCGTCAGCGCCAGCCGCGCCGTGCCGGCGGCGGCTTCGTGCGAAAGCGCCGGCAGGAAATCAACACCAAGTCTGCGCTGCCGGATCGCCGTCCAGGCGGCATTCGCCGCACCGCCGCCGACGCTTCTGACCGACGTCAGCCGCGGCGCGCCGAGCTCTGCGAGCCTGTCATAGCCGAGCGCCTCGATCGCGGCGATACCCTCCAACATGGCTTTCAGATAGTCGGCGTCCTCCACCGGTCGCGGCACAAGACGAGGCGGCAGTGCCGGATCGGCGATCGGAAAGCGTTCGCCTGCAGTGGCAAGAGGATAGTAGTCGAGGCCGGTCTCGGTCATCGGGTCGATCGCCATGCTCAGCTCGACGATGCGCGCCAGAGGAAAATGTTGTGTCAGCACCTTGCCGCCGGAGTTCGATGCGCCGCCCGCCAGCCAGACATCTCCAAGCCGATGGCTGTAGATGCCGAAGCGTGGCGCCGAGATAGGCCGGTCGGACAGGATCTTGACGGTCAACGACGACCCCAGCACGGTGACGCCGTCGCCTATTGCCGCGGCACCTGTCGCCAGGAACGAGGCGCAGCCATCGGTCGTTCCGGCGACGACGGCGATTTCGCGCGGTAAGCCGAACATATCCGCGGCATCCGCGGTTAGCTTGCCGACGACATCGCCCGGCCTGACGACGCCGGGCAGCAACTCCATGCGCATTTCGGTGGCCGCAATCCAGTCCGGCCAGCAGCGGGCCGTGATGTCGTAACCGGTTTTCAAGGCATTGTTCTCGTCGCTGACATCGAAGCGACCGGAGAATTGTCCCGCGATCCAGTCCGCCTGATGCAGCACCGCGGCAACACCGGGCGTGCGCTGGAACCAGAGCGCCTTGGCAAGACCGGACGTTGCCCCAAGTGCGGCACTGGTCGCTGGGGCTTCGCGAGCGATCGCGACCAGAATGGCGTTGTCGGCGACCGTATCGTTGTACATCAACGGCTCGGCCAGCGGCCGCCCGGCGCCGTCGACCGGCAGCAACGTACCTGAAGTGCCGTCAACAGCGATCGATCGGACCGCTGTTCGGTCGATGCCCGAAAGCAGTTCCGCCAGCGCTGCGCCGACCGCTGACCACCACACTGCAGGGTCGCGGGCATTCCGGCCAAACAACTCGAGCGAAACGGCGGAACGCGCGGCAATGGAAAAATCTGGACGCATGGCGACCGCGCGCGCGCCGGACGTGCCGATGTCGATGCCTATGGCAAGCGGCGTGTCAGCGGCTGGCGGCATTGAGTTTCTGGCGATACTTCTCGGCGTCCCAGTTGACCAGTTCATCGTTCTCGGCGGCGGTGAGGTAGTTCAGCCGCGCTGCAATGTCGATGCGTGCCGTCACGTCGGCAAGGCAGCGTTGCATGGCGTCGGCGCCGGCACTGGCGTCGCCGCGCATCAGCACGCCCAGCCCGGGAAACAGGATCGCCACGGGCTTTGCACCGCACCGCTCGATGACGCGCGGCACATCCTCACCGGGCTTTGCCACCACCGACCCCCGACCCAGAAAGATGACGTGATCGGGGTAGAGGCTGCCCCCGGACGCCATGCGGCGGCTTTCGGGATCGATGGCGACCGCGTGCGCCTCGATTTCCGCCGGCAGCCTGTAACCGGTTTTCCCGGCCAGCGCCGCCAATCCCGCAACATCCGGTTCCGCCACTTGGCGCGCCGGCCGCGCCAGAAGCAGCGTGACGCGGCGCAGCAGCACTTCGGCCTCGGCGACGGTATCGGCCGCAACGACCAGCCCGTGATTGGCAAGGATCAGCACGTCGACCCCAGCCTGAAGCCGCTCGGCAATACCCTGGGCAAGCGGCAGGCCTGGCCGGAAATAAGGAACATACGCCCATTTGAGACCATCAAGGCGTCTGGCGGCTTCCACCTCGCAATTGGCCTGTACCGCCAGCGAAATGGTTTCGACGCAATGGACATGCAGGACGACGCGCTGCGGCATCAGCGCGTGAACGGTGGTTTCAATCGAAGGGCGCAGGCGCCGGGCGTTGAGCGTCTCGATGGCGAAGATCTGCGGCTGGTCGGCGGCGCTGTCGCGCTGTTCGACAGCCCTGAGCAGCGGCGCCATCGCCACCGGGACCATGATGTCTTCGGAGAGCGCATCCTTCAGCCATGTGCCGGAAGCCTTGATCCACAGCGTGTCGCCGGCTTTCAGCGAGGTGTTGCCGCCGGCGGCCTGGGTCAGATTTGGATTGCGCCCGATGCTGGCCGAAAGCGCCCGCAAAGCAGCCATTTCCTGCGCATCCGCATAGCTCGCCATGGCGCATTTCCTCTATCAGCTCCGTCAGCCTCGCAGCTTCGGATACCCGTCGTGGGATGTTGATGTGTATCGCAGATGCGAGCGACTTACGTCAATAGTGATCTAATTTCATCAAAGGTTCTTGCAATCGGAAAGATGTTGAGTAAGTTACGTCAAATGCCGTGGCAAAAACGGCTCCTGGGAGGAAAACGATTGAGCGACTCCGGCCGCCAGCGTCAGATCGTCGAGTTGCTGCGGGATCGCCCCTTCGCGTCGGTGCGCGAACTGCAGGAGCAGCTCGGCGTGTCGGCGGCGACGGTGCGGCGCGACATCGACAAGATCGACGAGGCCGGTGAAGCACGGAAGGTCTATGGTGGCATCTCGGCGCTCGACGGCGCTTCACAGGCGGGTGTTGCCTATGCCAGGCCCTATGACGAGAACCGCGACCTCGCGGTCGAGGCCAAGCGGCAGATCGCCGCTCTCGCGGCCACGATGGTGCGCGACGGCGATGCGGTCATCGTGCATGGCGGTTCGACCTGCTTCCACCTTGGGGTCAAGCTGGCTGAGCGCAGCATCCGTCTCTATACCAATTCGATGCCGCTCGCGGCCTATCTGAGCGACCACGGCCATTGCAGCCTGACCGTTGCCGGCGGCGATCTGCATCGTGAGCCGGGCATCATCCATTCACCGACCCAGGCGGAGCCGTTCTACGCATCGAAGTTCTTTCTCGGCGCGCAAGGCCTTGGCCAGGAGGGCGTGCTGGAATCGCACCCGCTGCTGGTCCGCTCCATCGCCGATCTCAGCCTGTGTGCCGACCAGATCGTGGTGCTGGCCGACAGCCGCAAACTGTCGATCCACGCCCGTAACATCGCGCTGCCCTTGTCGCGCATCGGCACGCTGGTGACCGATGACGGCCTGTCCGACGTCGACGCGCGCATGCTGGAAGACGCGGGCGTCATGGTGCGCATCGCTTCGGCTTCGGGAGCCATCCAGTGAAGATGGCCGTCCTCGATTTCGGCAAGACCAATTCGAAGCTGTTCGTCTTCGCTCAGGACGGGCGCATCGTCGACGAGCGCCGGACCCGGCCGAACTGGATGCGCAAAGATGGCTTCAGCGTGCTTGATGAGGCAGCACTTCACAGTTGGGCGGTTCGCGCCGTAAGCGAGGCCTCCGACGTCCATGGCGTACAGGGCGTGATGGTGTCGGGCCATGGCTGCACCTTTGCCCTGGTCGACGAGGCGGCGCTGACGCATCCGATACTCGATTATGAGCAAGAGCCGCCGGCTGATATTGCCGCGCAAATTGATCGCCTCGTTCCGGATTTCACCGAGACCTTCTCGCCGCGATTGCCGCTCGGCTTCAACTACGGTCGCCACATGCTGTGGCTACAGGCGGTGCAACCCGGTGCATTCACGGCCGCGAAATCGATCCTCGGCTATCCACAATACTGGAGCTGGCGGTTTGGCGGCCGGGCGGTCTCGGAAGTGTCCTATCTCGGCTGCCACTCGCATTTATGGGCGCCGCGCAAGCGCGACTTCAGTTCGCTGGTCGATATTGAGGGCTGGCGCGACCGGATGCCCGCTTTCGAGCGGGCGGGCTCGGTTGTCGGCGAGCAACGCCTCGGCGACACGAAGCGGCGGATCGCCATCCACAATGGTGTCCATGACAGCAATGCCGCGCTCCATGCCTATCGCCGGCAGGAGCTTGGCCCGGTCACCGTCGTCTCGACCGGCACCTGGGTCGTCGTGCTTAATCCGGATTGCCTGCTCGACGCGCTCGATGGCCAGCGCGACATGCTGGTCAATGTCGATATCGACGGCGGCCCTGTGCCGACCATCCGCTTCATGGGCGGGCGCGAATTCGCCACGATCAGCGACGGCTGGCAAGGCGCGATCGCGCCGGCGGCAGTGCAGCGGGTGATCAACGCCGGCAGCATGGCGCTGCCGAGCTTCGCGCCGGGCGGACCAATGCCCGGCCGCGCCGGCAAATTGGTCGGCCGCATGCCAAGCGCCGAGGAACGCGCAGCCGTGGCGCTGCTCTACGTCGCGCTGATGGTCGACCTCTGCCTCGACCAGATCCATTCGGACAACACCGTGATCGTCGATGGCGGACTGAACGCTGGCGGCCTGCTCGCCGGGCTAGTGGCGCAACTGCGTCCCAGCCAGGCCTTCCTGCAAGGGGCCACACTGGAGGGCAGCGCCACCGGGGCGGCGGCGCTGGCCTTCGAGACCGTCGGCCGCGAATTTGCCGCGGAAGTGCCGGAGCCCGTGCGTGCCGCAAGCTTCACCGGACTTGCCCGATATCGCGACACATGGCGTGGCCTCATCGGCGAGCAGGGCATCCCCCGCGCGGCAGCGGGAGGCGCACGGTGATTGTCGCTGCTCAGGCCGAAGTCACGCGCCAGCCAGTGCTGGAAATGCGGCACATCTCGAAGACGTTCGGGCCAGTCCGCGCCTTGCAGGACGTGTCGCTGACCGTCCATGCCGGCGAAGTCCATGCGCTGATGGGTGAAAACGGTGCTGGCAAGTCGACTTTGATGAAGGTGCTGTCCGGCGCCTATCGGCCTGATGCCGGCGGCGAGATACTGATCGACGGCGTGCCGGTCGCCACCGGCGACCCGATCAAGGCGCGGGCTCACGGCATTGCGGTTATCTATCAGGAACTGTCGCTGGCGCCCAACCTGACGGTCGCGCAGAACATCTTCCTCGGCAATGAGCCGAGGCGTTTCGGCATCGTCGACCGCGACCAATGCTACCGGCGCAGCAATGAGATCATCAAGCGTCTCGGCGTGTCCTTCTCCGCACGGGCTCAGGTTTCCAGCCTGTCGCTCGGCGAGCGTCAGCTGGTCGAAATCGCCCGCGCGCTTTCGACCAGCGCGCGCATCATCGTCATGGACGAGCCAACCACCTCGCTGACCTCGCGCGAGACCGACCGTCTCTTCGAGGTCATCGCGACGCTGAAGTCGCAAGGCATCGCCATCATCTACATCAGCCACCGCATGGAAGAGGTCTACCAGTTGGCCGACCGTGTCAGCGTGCTGCGCGACAGCGGCTATGTCGGCACACTCGAGCGTGCCGAGCTGAACGCCTCGCGCCTCGTCTCGATGATGGTTGGCCGCGACCTGTCCGCTTTTTACAGGAAGGATCATCGCCCGCCGGACAACAAGCGCGCGGTCGCCTTGTCGGTGCGCGGCATGGCGGACGGCAATCTCCTGAAGAACTGCTCCTTCGAACTGTACAAGGGCGAGGTGCTGGCTCTGGCTGGCCTTGTCGGCTCGGGCCGCACCGAACTCGCGCGACTGATCTTCGGTGCCGACAGACGCATCGCCGGCACGCTGGAACTCGACGGCAAGCCCGTAACCATCGGCTCGCCAAGCGAGGCACTGAATGCCGGCATCGCCTATCTCACCGAAGACCGCAAGGAGCTCGGCCTCTTTCTCGACATGTCGATCTCCGACAACATCAGCATGGGCGTGCTGGCCAGGGATGCGCGGCCCGGCGGCTTGCGCGATTTCAAAGCCGCCGAGAGACGTGCTGCCACTGCCGTTTCGGATCTCTCCATCCGCACCAGGTCGGTACAGGCCAATGCCGGTTCGCTGTCGGGCGGCAACCAGCAGAAAGTGTTGCTTGCCCGCCTGCTCGAGACCGAGCCGCAAGTGGTCATCCTGGATGAACCGACGCGCGGCGTCGATGTCGGAGCGAAGTCGGAAATCTACCGGCTGATCGACAATCTCGCCAAAAAGGGCATCGCCATCCTGATGATCTCCAGCGAACTGCCGGAGGTGATCGGCGTTGCCGACCGCGTGCTGGTAATGCGCGACGGCACGATTGCCGGCGAGGTTACGGCGTCCAAAGACCAGCCGCTGCGCCAGGAAGCAATCATGGAACTTGCAACGGGAGCGGCCAAGGGATGACCGACAAGGCGACCGAGATCAGTGGCCAGGTTGTCGGCAGGAGCCGGCGGTTGCGCACCGCCTTCGCCGCCCTTGGCATGCTGCCGATCCTGATCCTGCTGGCGGTCGGCTTCCAGTTGATGAACGCGCGCTTCTTCACCCAGACCAATTTGCTGATCGTCATGCAGCAATCGTCGATCAACATCGTGCTGGCAGCGGGCATGACCTTCGTCATCCTGACCGGCGGGATCGACCTGTCCGTCGGCTCGATACTTGCCGCCTCGGCGATGGTGGCGGTGATGGTGTCGCTGGTGCCCGATTGGGGACTGCTGGGCGTGCCGGCGGCCATTCTCGTCGGCCTCGGCTTCGGCGTCATCAACGGGCTGCTGATCGCCTATATCAGACTGCCGCCCTTCATCGTCACGCTGGGGTCGCTGACCGCTGTGCGCGGCGTCGCCCGCCTGCTCGGCCAGGACACCACGGTGTTCAACTCGGACCTGCCGTTCGACTTCATCGGCAACGGTTCGCTGTTCGGCATTCCGTGGCTGGTCATCATCGCCTTGTCGATCGTGGTGCTGTCCTGGCTGGTGCTCAAGCGCACCGTGCTCGGCACCTGGATCTATGCCGTTGGCGGCAATGCCGAAGCGGCGCGGCTGACCGGCATCAAGGTGCCGCTGGTGCTGCTCTTTGTCTATGGCGTTTCCGGCCTGCTGGCCGGCCTTGGCGGCGCCATGTCAGCGGCCCGGCTCTATGCGGCCAACGGGCTGCAGCTTGGGCAGTCTTACGAACTCGACGCCATTGCCGCGGTCATTCTCGGCGGCACCAGCTTCGTCGGCGGCGTCGGCTCGATCTGGGGTACGCTGATCGGTGGCCTGATCATAGCGGTGCTATCCAACGGGCTCATCTTGGCCGGTGTCTCGGACATCTGGCAGTACATCATCAAGGGATTGGTCATCATCGTGGCAGTCGCCCTCGACCGCTACAGGCTCCAGGCAGGAGCGAGAACGTGATTGACCTTGGTCGCCGGCGTAAACGACCGGTTTGTGTAACGCACCGTGAGAGGCGCGGGGCAATTGGAGGAAAGCAATGAAGACCATCGCTAAACTGCTCTGCGGCGTCGCACTCGCGGCCGCCGCCATCGCGCCCGCATCGGCCAAGGACCTCAACAAGGTCGGCATCTCGGTCGGCCTGCTCGGCAACCCCTTCTTCGTCGCCACCATCAAGGGCATCGAGGACGCAGCCAAGAAGATCAACCCAAAGGTCGAGGTAACCTCAGTGTCGGCCGACTACGACCTCAACAAGCAGGTCTCTCAGGTCGATTCCTT
This sequence comes from Mesorhizobium sp. M0862, assembly GCF_040319795.1. NCBI lineage: Bacteria > Pseudomonadati > Pseudomonadota > Alphaproteobacteria > Hyphomicrobiales > Phyllobacteriaceae > Mesorhizobium > Mesorhizobium sp. M0862. The sequence continues at coordinate 36,970 of NZ_JAMYOJ010000003.1, read as the reverse complement.
CATCGCCGCCGGGGTCGACGTGATCATGCTCAATGCGGTCGATGCCAAGGCGATCGGCCCGGCGGTGAAGAAGGCGCAAGCAGCGGGCATCGTCGTTGCCGCCTTCGACGTCTCGGCGCCAGGCGCCGACGTCACCGTGATGACCAACAACGTCAAGGCCGGCGAAGAGGCCTGCCAGTATCTGGTCGACCACACCGGCGGCAAGGGCGACTACGTTATCCTCAACGGCCCGGCGTCGTCGTCGATCCTGGAGCGGGTGAAGGGCTGCAAAGACGTCCTTGCAAAACACCCCGACATCAAGATCCTCTCCGACGACCAGAATGCCGAAGGCTCGCGCGACGGCGGCCTGAAGGTCTTCCAGTCGCTGCTCACCCGCTTCGACAAGATCGATGCGGTGTTTGCCATCAACGATCCGACGGCGATCGGCGCCCAGCTTGCGGCCAAGCAGCTCAATCGCTCGGAGTTCATCTTCACCGCAGTGGATGGCGCTCCCGATATCGAGAAGGAACTCGCTTCCGGCACCTCGATGATCAAGGCCTCGGCTTCGCAGGATCCCTACGTGATGGCTGGCCAGTCGCTGACGATGGCGGCTGAGCTGCTTGCCGGCAAGAAGCCGGCGGAGCCGACCGTGCTGCTCGACCCGAAGCTGATCACGGCCGAGAACCTGAAAGACTACAAGGGCTGGACCGCAGCCCGCTAAGCCTCCCAAGGCCGATGCGGCCGGGGCAACCCGGCCGCAACTCAATTCCAGAAACGGGAGACGATCATGTCGCGCATCGGTATTCATTCCTTCGTCTGGTCGGCGAGTTCGGCGCAAGGCGACCTCGAACGGACGCTGGCCAACACCAAGGAGGCCGGTTTCGACCTGATCGAGTTCTCCTATCTTGACCCCGCCAATGTCGACGTTGGCGGGCTGGCCAGGCGCATCGCCGACCTCAAGCTTGGCGTGGCGATCAGCATCGGCCTGCCGGCCGACGGCGACATTTCGAGTGCCGACAAGGCGGTTGCCGCGCGCGGCGTCGAGATCCTCAACGAGACGATCGCGCTCACCCGCGATCTCGGCGGCCAGAAGATTGGCGGCATCCTCAGTACCAGCCACGGCTTGCAGACGCAGGCGCCGACGCGCGATCAGTGGAACCGCAGCGCGGGTACACTTGCGAAGGTTGCGGAGACGGCCAAGGCCGCCGGCGTCACGCTCAATCTGGAGATCGTCAATCGCTTCGAAAGCAATCTTCTCAACACCGCTTCACAAGGCCTGGCCTTCATCGCGGACACCGGCTCCGACAACATCTTCCTGCATCTCGATACCTTCCACATGAACATCGAGGAGGCCGATGTCGGACTGGCTATCCGCCATGCCGCTGACAAGATCGGTTATGTCCATATCGGCGAGAGCCATCGCGGTTTCCTCGGCACCGGCAATATCGACTTTGCCGCCATCTTCGATGCGCTGACCGCGATCGGCTATAGGGACGACCTCAGCTTTGAATCCTTCTCGTCGAAGATCGTCGACGAGAACCTGTCACGGAAGACGGCGATCTGGCGCAATCTGTGGTCCGACAATATGGAATTGGCCCGGCATGCGCGCGCCTTCATCTCAATCGGTCTGGAGACGGCGCAGCGAAAGGCAGAGCTTGTTGCATCGAGACATCGTCCTTAGCAGGAGCGCGCTGCCAAAGCGCCAATGTTGTCGTTCATCCGGCCCGCGCCTTACGTGCAAGGAATCGACGTCGGAGGCGCTGAGTGTGGCGGAGGCAGTCGAGCGGGGTGACGCTGACGAGAGCTTTCTGATTTTGGCCCACGAAACGCAATAAAATCAACATCTTCATACGCCCTCCGGGGCCATCCGATCTCCATACTGGACGGGGATGACGTTTGACACAGCGCGGCGGAAAGAAGCAGGATGGCTGATAGAGTCGACATCGCATAATGATGTCACTATATAGCGGCGGCTTCGACCGTGTAGCTGTGGCGGTGTACCACGAAGCAGCAGAAAATGTGTTACGCGTTGTGATCCCTATTGTGATACAAATCGGCCGTCGACAGCAGGAAAAGATCGTAAGAACAATAGCATAGAGCCGAAGCCGATCCCGGCCAACGTACCACTCTATCAAACAATCAGAACGTGCTCATTGAACCCTTCCCTTCATTCGGCTCTTCGGACCTCCGACAAGATCAACTTGCCGGGCGAAGCCGACTCGGTTCGAATGGCAGCATGCATCCTTTACCGGGTGCGGACGTTTACGGTTACCAACCGGCATAGCCGCCAGGGAAAAGCAGTATGAGTGAACATGCGATCGAGTTCTTGCGCGGATGGATCGGTGAAAAGGTCCACTGCCAGCACTCGCCGGTAAAGATCGAGAAGCAGGCCGAGACCCTCGCCAAGGAGTGCGCGGCCAAGGCCGCTGAGGTCGGCATTCCGCTGGAAGATATCCAGGAAGAAGTCGGCGACATCCAGGAACTGATCGCATCGCGGCTCGAAGAGGCGGCCGAGGCCGACCAGAGCAACGCGGCCAAGCCGTGACGCAACAGGCCCGCCAGGCCTTGTCCTCTATCCAAATCGATCTTTCAGCCAGGCCTTCGGCAGCGCCGGCACGAAATTGCCGTCGCGTCCGCTCATATCCTCATTGGCGACCATTGCATTGAGGATCGCCTCCTCTACGCCTTGCGCCACCGCATCGAAGAACGGATCGATATCGACGTCCGGGATGTAAGCGGCGTTTGCGGTTCGTCCCGACGGTGCAAGTGCTGCTTGCGGATTGGCGGTGGTGAAGGCCAGAAAAATGTCGCCCGAACTGTGGTAGCCGAAGCCGCCTGTCATGGCGATGCCGAGCGGCACGCGCTTTGCCAGCCGCTTCATCTGGTGCGGCAGAAATGGCGCATCGGTGGCGACGATGGCGATGATCGAGCCCTTTTCGGCACGCGGCGTGCCTTCGCGCATCGCCGGCTCTACCAGATCGGGCCCGACGCGGGCGCCGCGCAGTGTGAAATTGCGCCGCTTGCCGAAATTCGCCTGCACGAATACGCCGACCGTATGCCTGATGCCCTGCCACTCGACGATGCGCGATGCCGTGCCCGAGCCGGCCTTGAAGCCAAAGGCAATCATGCCGGTGCCGCCGCCGACACTGCCTTCCTCGATCGCTCCACCGGCGGCACCGTCGAGCGCGGCTTCGACATCTTCGAAGCCGACGTGATGACCGTTGATGTCGTTGAGGAAACCATCATAGGTCTCCGCCGCAACCGGCAGGCCCCAGCCGCTGTCGAGCGCCGCCGGCAGCACGCGTTGCATCCAGCGCAGCGTGCCGTCGCGGGTAACGCCGCAGGAATGCGTGTTGGTGATGGTGACCGGCAGGTTGAAGGCGCCGACTTCCTCGATAATGTGCGACCCCGTCAACTCGCCATTGCCGTTCTGGCTGAAGACACCGGCAAACACCGGCGTGGCGAGCTCAGCCGACGGCCGCGGCAGGATGGCGGTGACGCCGGTGCGCACCGGCCCCGTGCCAACCTCGAGCAGACCCTCGCCGGAAATCAGCGTCGCATAGCCGACCGATACGCCGGGCACATCGGTGATGGCGTTGAAGCCGCCCGGCGTGCCCTCGAAGGCAATGCCGAAAGCACGCGCGCGCGGCTTGCCCGCCGGCGTTTGAAGATGCGGGTCATGTTCGGTCATGCGGTCCTCTAAAAAAGCGAGCCCTGATTGCCCGGCTCTTTCGGTTTGCTGGCCGTCGGCTTTGCGGCGGGTTTGCTGGCCGCTGGTTTGGCAACGGCCTGCACCCGCTCGGCGTCGCCGGTCGCGACTGCATTTACGATGCCGTCGGCGAACTCCAGCTGCAGGCCAGCGCCCGGCGCCACATCAACTGCCAGTTTGATCACCGCGCCGTCGGCATCCTTGACCAGCGCGAAGCCGCGGGCCAGCACAGCCTTGTGCGACAGCGTTGCCATCAGCCTCTCGGATTGGACGATGCGGCCGCGCAGTCGCTCCAGCCTGAGCAGTACCGCTTGCGTGCCACGTCTCGTCAAAGCTGTCAGCAGATCCCTCTGCACGGTTTGCCGCCGTGCCGTTGGCTCGATCGTAATGCGGCCTTGCAGCAAAGCCAGTTGCTGCCTGTGCCGTTGCAGGGATGCTTTCGCACATTTTGGCAACTGATCCGCCGCACGATTCAACTCCGCGCGCCGGGCTCTCGCCAATGCGCGCAGCGCCCCTTGAGCGCGCAAAAGGTTGCGGCCGTTGGTGCGTCGCGCCTCGGCAATTCGCCGCGACAGCGTTGCCGGAGTGAGCTTCACGGCGAAGAACCGAGCTTGCTTTCTTTCGGTGGAGACCATCAGCCCCCGGCTAAGCCGGCTGGCCGCCTCGTCCAGCCGCCGTCGCGGCAGCGCCAGCAACTGGTCGGGTGAGGGCAGTGCCCGGGCGGCCGCACGCGAGGCCTGCCGCTTGCGTTCGAAATTGCGCAAGGTGGCTGCTTTGAGCCGTGCGCCAAGACTGGCTAGTGTCGCTTCGAGGTCCGCTTTCACCGGCACCGCGATCTCCGCCGCACCTGTCGGCGTGGGTGCCCGCATGTCGGCGACGAGATCGATCAAGGTCCAGTCGGTCTCGTGCCCTACGGCCGAAATCACCGGGATGCGCGAGGCGGCGACGGCGCGCGCCAGCCCTTCATCGTTGAACCCCCAGAGGTCCTCGAGGCTGCCGCCGCCGCGCGCCACGATCAGAAGGTCGGGCGGCACGATCGCTCCATCCCAGGCCAGCGCGTTGAAGCCGTTGACGGCCGCCGTCACTTCCGCCCCCGCCGTCTCGCCCTGCACTCTTACCGGCCAGACCAGCACATGCAGCGGAAAGCGGTCCTTGATGCGATGGATGATGTCACGGATCACCGATCCGGTCGGCGAGGTGACGACGCCGATGGTGCGCGGCATGAACGGCAGCCGCCGCTTGCGGCCGGCGTCGAACAGCCCTTCGGCCTGCAGTCGCCGCTTGCGCTCTTCCAAAAGCGCCATCAGCGCCCCGGCGCCCGCCGGCTCGAGATTGTCGATGACGATCTGGTAGTTGGATTTGCCGGGATAGGTGGTGAGTTTGCCGGTGGCGATCACCTCCATCCCCTCTTCGGGGCGGAATTTCAGCCGGCCCATCGTGCCTTTCCAGACCACCGCGTCAAGCCGCGCGCGGTCGTCCTTCAGCGTGAAATAGGCATGGCCGGAAGAGTGGGGCCCGCGATAGCCGGAAATTTCGCCGCGCACCCGCACATGGCCGAAGACATCCTCGACCGTACGCTTCAGCGCGCCGGAAATCTCGCTCACCGTGTATTCGGTGGCATTGGTTCGTGATTCGGATTCTGCGTCGCTCATCGGCCGATTGAGCGGCTGTTGTCGCTCCGCGTCAAGATTCCATAACTTGATCTTAAGCCTGGCCTGATTGACTCTGGGCCAAGGAGGACGCATGAGCGCCCGCAAACAACGCAGCCCGTTGACGTTCCAGGTCACCCTGACGGTGCTGACGCTTGCCGTTTTTGCACTGGCCATCGTTGTCGGCTTCGGCCTTTACGCCACCATGCAGGCCGACCGGGTCTCGCTCGAGCGGGAGAAGGTTTTCCTTGCCAACGGCCTGCAGGACCAGATCGCCGCGGTAAAGCGCGAGCAGGAAAGCGTCGCCGTCTGGGATGATTCCGTTATAAACGCCAAGGCCGGCAACCAGACCTGGATGGCCGAGAATTTCAGCGTCTGGATGTACTCGTATTACGGCCACAACCGGGTCTATGTGCTGGACAACGCCAACCGGCCGGTCCACGCCATGCGCGAAGGCAAGGTCGTGTCGCCTGCCGTCTTTGGCGAGGACGAACCCGCTTTGCGGCCGACCATCGCCAGGTTGCGCCAGATGATGAGCAAGGACGCAAGCCAGGCCGGCGCAAAATTCGTTGCCGACGATCTGGTCTCGCTTGGCGGTCAGCCTGCCATACTCAGCGTCATGCCTCTGGTGCCGAGTTCGGATCGCGTCACCCAGGCATCCGGCAGCGAATATCTGCATGTCTCCATAGAGTTCATCAACGACGCGGTGATCGGCAAGATCGCGCAGAAATATCTGCTGGCGGGGGCGCATCTCCTGCCGATGGCTCAGCCGCTTGGCTCGGCTGCCATTCCGCTTATCGACAAACAGGGTGTCATCCTCGGCTATATTGCCTGGGACCAGGAACGGCCCGGCCTGACGCTGGTGGGCAAGGCCAGCCCGGCCCTGGCTCTGGCCGCGCTGGTTGCGGCGAGCGTGCTCGCCTTTCTGCTCCGGCGTCTGCGCCGTGCGTCATCGGCGCTGCAGACCAGCCAGGCCCAGGCGCAATATCTCGCCTTTCACGACACGCTCACCGGCCTGCCCAACCGGGCACTGTTCGAGGACAGGCTGCGGCGTGCCTTGCTTACCTCCGGCAATGAAAGCAAGGTCGCGCTGCTTTATCTCGATCTAGATCGCTTCAAGCATGTCAACGACACGCTTGGTCACCCGGCAGGCGACGAACTCGTGCGCCAGACGGCGGCCAGGCTTCAGCATACGGTTCGCGACGTCGACACGGTGGCAAGACTGGGTGGCGACGAATTCGCGGTGATCCTGATCGATGTCCGCGACGTAAGGAACGCCGAGGATATTTCCGAGAGGGTGCTGCAGAAACTGCAGGAGCCGTTCAAGCTGATGGACGATCAGGTCTTTATCAGCGCCAGCATCGGCATAGCCTTGTCGACAGGCCCTGATGCCGACGCAGACGATCTGCTGCGCAAGGCCGACATCGCGCTCTACGAAGCCAAGAAGAACGGCCGTGGCCGCTACCAGGTCTTCGCCGGCGACATGGACGACCTTTTGCTGCGCAAGCGCAAGGTCGAGAGCGAGCTGCGCAGCGCGCTGAATGGCGGCACCGGTATCAAGCTCGCCTACCAGCCGGTCTTTGCCAGCGACGGCAAGACCATTGTCGGCGCCGAGGCGCTGATCCGCTGGGCGCATGAGGTCCATGGCGCACTGCCGGCGGCGCAGTTCATCGCCATCGCCGAGGAACGCGGCATGATCGGGCAGCTCGGCGCATGGGCCCTGCTGGAAGCCTGCCGCTTCGCCGTGAAGACCAAACTGCCGTGGCTCGCCGTCAATGTCTCGCCGCTGCAATTGCGCGACGCCGGCTTTGCCGAAGAGGTTGCCTCGATCCTCGCCGAAACCGGACTGGCGCCGAAGCGCCTGCAGCTCGAAATCACCGAAAACGTTCTCCTGGAAAACAACGACACCACCAGAGCGGCTCTGGCAGCCTTGCGCCAGTCGGGCGTCGGCATTGTGCTCGACGATTTCGGCACCGGCTATTCGTCGCTGAGCTATCTGCGCCGCCATGCCATCGACAAGCTCAAGATCGACCGCTCCTTCGTGCGGCTTCTCGACGGCGACGGCAATTCGGGCGCCATCGTCAAGGCGCTGATCGATCTCGCCGGCGCGCTCAAGGTCGAGGTCACCGCCGAGGGCGTAGAGACCGAGGTGCAAAAGGCGCTGCTGGTCGCCATGGGCTGCCAGCAGCTGCAGGGCTACCTCTTGTCGCCGCCGCTGGAGCCGGCGCAATTGGTGGCGCTGCCCGGCCTGTCGTCGGCCAACGCAACGACGGAGGCGGCAGCGTCGGCCTGATCGTTCCTACCAGCCAGGCAGGATCTGGTTCGGCTTGCTCCGCTTCATCTTGGCGAAGGCGAGCGAGGCGAAATCGAAGCTTCCCGTTTCTTCGCCGAGCGGCACGGAAATATTGTCGAGGCTTTCCGAGATGTGTCGGGCCAGAGCGTCGACGATTTCGGGACGCGAGGTCTGGCCGCGCATGATGCCGATGCGGCAGTCGGGCAGGGCGCCAAAACCGTCGGCTTCGCCCAGCACTCGCATGCCGGGCCGCAGCGCGCATTCCGGCAGCACCGAGATCGCCAGCCCCGACAGCACCGCGGCGGTGATGACGGTGGCCGAGAAGCTGGTGAACAGGATTCGATAGTCGCGGTTTTGCCGGTCGAGCACATCGACGGCGGCGCGCCGCCAGATGCAGTTCGGCCGGCCGAAGGCCATCGGCAGCACTTCCTGTTCGTGCGTGGCATGGTTGGCCGAGGTCACCCATAGCAGCGGCTCGCGCCGCACCACTTCCGACTGGCCGCGCGTATCGTTGTGCGTCACCAGCGCAAGATCGAGATTGCCGCGCTTGATATGCTCGACCAAGCCTGGCGTAGGCTCGCAGATGACGGTCAGTTCGACGCGCGGGTTTGACCGTGTGAAGCGTGCCATGATTTCGGGCAGGAACCGGTCGGCATAGTCGTCGGGGGTGCCGATGCGGATGGTGCCTTCGAGCCGCTGGTCATCGAAGGCGGCCAGCGTTTCGCGGTTGAGATAGAGCAGGCGGCGCGCGTAGGAGAGCAGCTTGTCGCCTTCCTCGGTCAGCCTGTTGGTGCGGCCGTCCTTTTCGAACAGCGGCTTGCCGATCCGCTCTTCCAGCCGGCGCATCTGCATCGACACCGCCGATTGCGTGCGCAGCACTTCCTCGGCCGCGCGGGTAAAGCTGCCGGTATCGGCAATCGAGATGAAGGTCTGCAACTGGTCGAGATCGAGTGGCGCTTTCATCGGTCCAATCCATCAGTAGCGTTGATGCTAAAGATTAGAAACATTCGTTGGATTAATCAATCGGTGCGTGGCAAATTCACATTGTCCACATGAAGGCATGTGAATCGAGACCGGAACGGCCGCTGTCCCCAGCGCCGATCGCCTGGTCTTGTCCAGTTCGAGTCTGAAGGAGACCGACATGACCACGTTTGATTTCGCCACCGAGACCTCGCGCATAACCTCGCGTCCGGCCGTTGCGACGCGCGTGGCCAACACCCTTCTCAATGCCTACCAGGCCTGGAAAAATCGCCGGGCCTTCTATCGCCTCGGCGAGATGTCGGACGCCGAACTCGCCGATATCGGCCTGACACGCGCGGATCTCCATGTCGCCATCGATGTGCCGTTCGGCGCCGATCCGACCGTGAAGCTGCGTGCGATTGCGAGCGATCGTGCCGATACGATCGAAGATCTCGCCCGCCAGATAGCGTGATATCGGGCGCATTGTTTCGGTTGCCGTGAACCTTTCTCATGCTCGCTGCGACCAACGAGTATAGCAGGCTCCCACTCCCTACCGGTCCCCGCCGGCCAGCCTGCACACTGGCCCGGTCCTCCTCCAGGACCGGGCTTTTCTTTTAAAGCTCCGTCGTCATCGTGCGGTCTGCGCCGCGTCGCTTCGTTCCTTGCTCCGAAGCCGCGAAGGTCAGCGCCCAACTACCGCCAACTACCGCCGGTCCATGTCCCGCTTGAACTGGTCGAAGATCGTTTCCACGCCCTTCTGATACTCGTCGCGCTGCTGGGCGCCGGTCTCGAACATCTTGCCGAAAATATCGTCGAACGGATTGCGTGGCCTGCCGCTCGGATTGGCCTGCGGTTGCGGCGCCTGGCGCTCCTGCGGTGCCTGTCGCGGCTGGGGTGCTTGCGGCTGCTGCGGCGCCGGCTGCCCACCGGGCAGGCCGAAGCCGCCACCACCGCCTTGCCGCATCATCTCTTCAAAAATCTTGCCCAGCGGGTTATCGCCGTAAGGGCTCTGCGTCTGTTGCGGCTGTGTTGGCTGCTGCGGCCGGCCCTGCGGTTGCTGTGCCGCGCCACCGCCGAACATGTCCTGCAGCACCTTGCCCAGCGGATTGTCGCCATAGGGGTTGGGCGCCTGTTGCGGCTGGCTTTGCGGCTGTTGCGCGCCGCCGCCGAACATGTCCTGCAGCACTTTGCCCAGCGGGTTCTCACCGTAAGGATTGGGTGCTGGCTGCGGCGCAGGCTGTGCCCCGCCGCCCGCCTGCCGCATCATCTGTTCGATGATCTCGCCGAGCGGATTGCTGCCGCCGCCGAAGCCACCGGCGGCCTGCATCTGACCCCCGGTCAACTGGTCTGTCGTCTGCTTGAACAATCCGCCCATCACCATCGAAGCGATGGCCGGCAGCATCTGCTGCAAGATCTGCTGGCTGACGCCGGTCGCCTGCGCGGCCTGGCTGGCCACCGCGCGCGACAGCTCCTTCGAGCCGAACAGATGACCCAGAATGCCATTGCCCTCATTGACGCCTTGCGGTGAGAAAGCCCTGGTCGCGTCCTCGAAATATTTGGCGTGCTGGCCGCTCGCCATCGCCGTCATGAAGGCGCCTAGCCCATAGGGATCGGCGGTGTTGCGTTGCAGCCCTTGCGAGAAGGCCGGCAGCAGAGCGGCGACAGCCGCCTGCGTCTGCTGCATGGAAAGCCCGTACTGCTGGGCAAGCGCCTGCATGCCGTTGCCGTTCTGCGCCTGCGCCAATATGTCGAACAAGGTAGGCATCGGTTTCTCCTCCGGGAAATCCTCGAGGGAGAACCTAGTTCGTTTCGATGTTCGATTGAAGCGGCTTTTGCCGCTGCTCGAGGCGCGACGCTAATACGCATATTCCATGAACACCGGCTCGATCGAGCCGCCCCAGCGCGTGTGGTAGGCCGACAGCATTTCCTCGGCACTGGTGGTACCGCGCGCCACGACTTCGTCCAGCGTGTTGAGGAACGAGGTCTCGTCATAGCCGTCGCGGTTCTTCCTGCCGCGATTTTTCAGCCCAAGGCGCGAAATCGTCATTACATCGCGGCCGATCTCACGCAGCGTCGTGTTGCGGAACGGCGCGGAAATGCCTTGTTCCGGCACCGCATTGCGCATCGCCAGCGTTTCTTCATAGGTCCAGCTCGAAGTCAGCGCCTCGGCGGCGTCGAGCGCGGCCTCGTCATAGAGCAGCCCGACCCAGAAGGCCGGCAGCGCGCAGATGCGGCGCCACGGCCCGCCATCGGCGCCGCGCATTTCGAGGAAGCGCTTCAGCCTGACGTCAGGGAACAGGGTCGACAGATGGTTCGCCCAGTCGCCCATGGTGGGCAGTCCGTCCGGTACTTCATTGCGGGCAACGCCGGCCATGAACTGGCGGAAGGTGATGTGCGTCATGTCGTGATAGTGGCCGTCGCGGATGACGAAATACATCGGCACGTCGAGCGCCCATTCGACATAGTCGGCAAAGCCGAACTCGGGCGAGAAGCAGAATTCGAGCAGGCCCGAGCGCTGGTTGTCGGTGTCGCGCCAGATGTCGCCGCGCCAGCTCTGCAGTCCGTTCGGCCGGCTGTCGGTGAAGGGCGAGTTGGCAAACAGCGCCGTCGACAGTGGCTGCAGCTTCAGCGACACCTGCATCTTGCGGCGCATGTCGGCTTCGCTTTCGAAGTCGAGGTTCACCTGGATGGTGCAGGTGCGATACATCATGTCGAGACCCTTGGTGCCGACCTTGGGCATGTAGCGGGTCATGATTTCGTAGCGCGATTTCGGCATTTTCGGCGTCTCGGCCAGCGACCATTTCGGGCTGCCGCCGAGGCCGAGAAAGCGGATGCCCATCGGCTCGGCGATCTCGCGTACCTGCGCCAGATGCGCATTGCCCTCGCGACAGGTCTGGTGGATCGTTTCCAGCGGCGCGCCCGACAGCTCGAACTGGCCGCCCGGCTCGAGCGAGATCGCGCCCTGGCCGGTCGGCTCGACCAGGCCGATGATGCGGCCGTCATCGATGATCGGGTCCCAGCCGAGCTTTTGCTGCATGCCTTCGAGGATGGCGCGGATGCCGCGCTCGCCGCCATAAGGCACCGGCGCGTTGCCGTCGACATAGAAGGGGAACTTCTCGTGCTCGGTCCCGATGCGCCACTTGTCGCGCGGCTTGTTGCCTTCGGCCAGATGCTCGACCAGTTCGTCGATGTCTTCGATTGGCCGGAAATCGGTTGTGTCGCGCGCCATGGGGCCCCCTCTGCGGCTCTCGGAGCCCGCCGGCGCTAAATGGACGAAATGTCAGCAGCCGATCAAGCGAAAAATCCTGAGCCACAGGTCAACAGGAATTGATCTTTACGCTTCTTACCAGTCTCCGACCGTCGCCTGCATCACCGCAAGCGCCGCTACAGCTGCTGTGTCAGCGCGCAGGATGCGCGGTCCGAGCGGGATGGCAGTGACGAAGGGGAGCGCCCGCAGCATCTTGCGTTCGTCGTCGGAAAAGCCGCCTTCCGGTCCGACCAGCAGCGCCAGCTTCTTCTCCGGCACCGCCTGCAATGCCGGCAGCGGGTTGTTGGTCGAGGCGTCCTCGTCGCAGAAGATCAGTCGCCGCTCCTTGTCCCAGCCGGAGAGCAGACGCTCGAATTTCTCGGCTTCTCGCACTTCCGGCACCGCCAGTATGCCGCATTGCTCGGCCGCCTCGACGACATTGGCGCGCAGCCGGTCGATGGAGGGTTTTGCCAATTGCGTGTGCTGGGTGATCACCGGCTGCAGGATGCCGGCGCCCATCTCCACCGCCTTCTGCACGAGATAGTCGAGCCGCCCCTGCTTCAGCGGCGCGAAGCAATAAACTAGATCGGGCAAAGGCGGTTGCGGCCGCTGTTGGCTGAGCACTCTCAGCCGCACCGCCTTCTTCGACTTCGAAGCGATCGCCGCCGACCACTCGCCGTCGCGGCCGTTGAAGACCAGAATCTCGGCGCCTTCGCCGAGCCGCAGCACATGCATGAGGTAATGGCTTTGCTGCTGGCCGGCATCGAATTCGATGTCGGCTGCGAGATCGTCGGCCAAGAACAGCCGCTGCATCTTGTAATTGGCGCGCATCGCCGAGGAATGGGCGAGGCGGTGCCTGGCGTCAAGTCTCGGCGGAACGATGCCACACCGGTTCAAAACCGTGCCGCAGCACCGAAACGGTCGTGGCCGGTGTGAGCAGGCGCAGCGAACGGCCGGCAAGGCTGTCGAAGGCCGCCGCATCGCCATAGCCTGCGAACGACCAGGGCAGCGCGTTGCCGCCGCGCAGCGCATAGGCCGAGCCGCCATCCGCGATCATCGCTCCGTCCGGCAATTCGGCAAGCTCTCCCATGGTGACATCAGGTGGCTTGCCGCCGGAAGCCAGCCGCTCCTTGTGCAGGCGCTTGTCGACCATTGGCGCGCGCGGCTCGGTTACGCCGAAGGCCCTACCGAAATGGCCGACAAAATCCATGGCTCGCTCACGCCGGCAACAGAAACAGGGACGGTGCCCGGCGGCCAGCGCCGTCACCTCGTCGAGGAAGAACAACTCGGGCCAGCCGGCCTTGCCGCCCGGCCGGTTCCTGCCCATCGGCTCGCGTCGCACATTGCGGAACTTGCAGACGCAGATGATCCAGGCCGGCAAGGCCCAGCGCTTCCTAAGTAGCGTCTTGGTCTCCGGGTCGTGGATGATGCCGCGATTGCCGGTGAACAGGCCGCGCTCGGCCACAGCACGGATGGCGCCGAACGGATCGACCCGGTTTTGCAGTGGCATAGCTCTCTCCCGAATGCGCATCTTGGCTGCAATGCGGGCGACATGATATCGCTCGTCGCGTCATTTCATGTCAGCAGGGTTTTGCGATGCGGGTGCTGGTGGTCCAGAACTACGACAACACCGGCCTTGGCCAGGTTGGTGCCGCGCTCGCCGAAGCCGGCGCCGATCTCGACCTGCGCCGGCCCTACAAGGGCGATGCGCTGCCGGACGACGCGACCGGACACGATGCCATGGTGATGCTTGGCGGCGGTCAGAATGCGCTGGCCGACGATGACTACCCGTATTTCCCGGCGCTGCTCGAACTGACCCGCGATTTCGCCGCCAAGGATCGCTCGGTTCTCGGTATCTGCCTGGGCAGCCAGTTGGTTGCCCGCACTTTCGGCGGTGAGAACCAGATCGGCGGCGCCTCGGAATTCGGCTGGCACAAGGTATCGCTGACGCCGGACGCCAGAACCGATCCGGTGCTTGGCGCACTTCCCCAGGATTTCCCCATCTTCGAATGGCACGACGACACTTTCGCGCTGCCGTCAAATGCGGTGCGGCTTGCCGGCAGCGAAATTGCTGAGAACCAGGCGTTCCGTATCGGCCGCGCCGTCTACGGCTTCCAGTTCCATTTCGAGGCCGACCAGCCGATTGTGAGGGACTGGAGCACGTCCTTCGCGCCGCTGATTGCCGATCGCCATCCCGACTGGCACGACCGCCTCGACAGCGAAATGGCACGCAACGGCCCCGAGGCCGACGCCGCGGGTTTGGCCATTGCCCGCGCCTGGGTGGCGACGATCTGAGCCAGCAGCGGTCGCGCGTTGCATAATTGGCACGCGGCGGGGAATCCGCCGGGGACAACCGCTTTCATCCTTGGTTTGTGGCCGAACGCTATCCTACAAGGCGCGCGCTCTGAATCGGCAATGCAACCGCGATGAACCTTCTGTGTGCTCCGCGCGACACACCGCCGATACAGAATCGACCTACAAGCGCGAAATCGTCGAAACTTTGAGACGAATTCGTTGTTTCAACGCATTGGTAACCGCCTCGTGCCCAGATGCAGGAAGCTCAACTAGAGATGACGTCCGTGAAAGCAGCGCTTCTGTCCTTTGTCATGCTGTCTGCCATCGTTTTGTGCGGTCTCGGCATATATTCCGCCGATGCAGCCAACAACCACCAAGCCGTCGACGGCTACGGCGTCACCGCCGCCCTCCGTTAAAACGCTTTTCCCTGTACCGTCAGGATACGCTTGTCCGCGCCGTCTACGGCGAGCGCGCTGAGCATTCCTGACTGCCAGGCGAGCGTGTCGACATTGACGCGGTTGGGCACAACTTCGGCCTCCGGCACCGGCGTGTGGCCGTGCACGATCACCTTCGGGTAAAGCCCTGGATGGTTGTGGAAGACGTCGCGGATCCAGACCAGGTCCTGCGGGCTCTGGCTCTCCAGCGGCACGTCAGGCCTGATGCCGGCATGGCAGAAGAAGAAATCGCCTGATATCAGTGACAATTGCAGCGACTGCAGGAAGTCGACATGGCCTTGCGGCACGGCCTTTACCAGGTCGGCGTGCCCGCGCCGCACCGCGTCGGTCTTGCCGAACCAGCTTGCGTGTCCCGTCAAGTCGACGCCATAGGATTGTGCCGTCTGCACGCCGCCATAGCGCATGAACAACCCTTCCGGGTCAGGCTCGTCGAGAAAGTCGAGGAAGCCGATATCGTGGTTGCCGGCGAGCATCAGATGCCGCGGATCGCGTTTCTGTGCCTCGATCAGGAAGTCGATGACGCCCTTGGACTCAGGCCCACGGTCGACATAGTCGCCGAGGTGGATGACACGCCAATCGCTGGTCGGCTTGTATTCGAGTTCGCTCTCGATGCGGCGATGCATGGCGGCAAGCAGATCGAGCCGGCCATGCACGTCGCCGATCGCATACAGGCGCATGCCATCCGGCGCGCGCGCGTCGAGGTAGTGGATGCCGGTCTCGGTCAAGGCGGCTTCGTCTCCGTGATCCAGCGAGGCTAGGGTCTAATCGGTGAACAAGACCCTATCGCCGCAACTGGTCCTTGCCCATCTCGGTCACAAGCCGTTTGCCGCACAGTGCCAGCGTGACGTCCATCTCCTTGCGGATGATGTCCAGCGCCAGGGTCACGCCTTGCTTGCCCATGGCGCCCAACCCGTACAGGAACGGGCGGCCGATATAGGTGCCCTTGGCGCCGAGGCAAAGCGCCTTCAGCACGTCCTGGCCCGAGCGGATGCCGCCGTCCATATGCACCTCGATCCTGTCGCCGACGGCATCGGCGATCTCTTCCAGCGCCATGATTGACGACGATGCGCCGTCGAGCTGGCGCCCGCCATGGTTGGAAACGATGATGGCGTCGGCGCCGGTCTCGACCGCCATCAGCGCGTCCTCCTTGTCGAGAATGCCTTTCAGGATCAGCTTGCCGCCCCAACGTTCCTTGATCCAGGCGACATCCTTCCACGACAGATGGGGGTCGAACTGCTCCGTAGTCCACGATGCCAGCGAAGCGACGTCGCCGACGCCCTTGGCATGGCCGACAATGTTGCGGAAGGTGCGGCGCTTGGTGCCGGCAATGCCCATCAGCCAGCGTGGCCGCATGGCGATGTTGGCAATGTTGGCCAGCGTCATCTTGGGCGGCGCCGACAGCCCGTTGCGGACATCCTTGTGGCGCTGCCCCAGGATCTGCAGGTCAAGCGTCAACACCAGCGCCGAGCATTTCGCAGCCTTCGCCCTGTCGATCAGGTCGAGCACGAAATCCTTGTCGCGAAGCACGTAGAGCTGGAACCAGAACGGCTTCTTCGTCACCGACGCGACATCCTCGATCGAGCAGATGCTCATAGTCGACAGCGTGAACGGCACGCCGAATTCCTCTGCCGCCCGCGCCGCCAGCATCTCGCCATCGGCATGCTGCATGCCGGTCAATCCAGTTGGGGCAAGCGCCACCGGCATCGCCACTTTCTCGCCGATCATGGTCGATTCCAGCGAGCGGTTGCTCATGTCGACCAGCACGCGCTGACGGAATTTTATCTTCTGGAAGTCCTCCTCGTTGGCGCGGTAGGTGCTTTCGGTCCAGGCGCCGGAATCGGCATAGTCGTAGAACATCTTCGGCACCCGCCGGCGCGCCAGGTCCTTGAGATCGGCAATGGTGAGGATGTCGCTCATGGTGGTTCCTCGTTAGCCAGTCGTCTTGAAGCCGTCGTCGGCGTCGGACCGCTGCTTAAGCCTGAGCCGCGACACGCGCTGCCAGTCGCCGCTGCGTTCGGCCTCGAGCATCGAGCGCTCGACATAGGAGATATGGTCCATCGCCGCCTGGCGGGCAGCTGAGGGATCGCCGGCCTTCACGGCTTTGTAGATCGCGCCGTGCTGGGCCAGCAGCGCCTCCCGCGCTCCGGGCACGCTGAACACCAGAAGCCGGTTCTGGAACACGCCTTCAGACAGCAGCCGGTAGCAGGAGCGCAGCGTGTGCAAGAGGATGATGTTGTGCGCGCATTCGCACACAGCATGGTGGAACTCGACGTCGATTTCCGCCTCGTCGTCGAAATCGCCGGTGCGGTGCGCCTCGTCCATGCGCGCCATGATGCGGTCGAGCAGCGCAATGTCGTCCGCTGTCGCGCGCCGCGCCGCATATTCGGCCGCCACGCCTTCGATCTCGCGGCGGTATTCCAGATAGTCGGTCACCGCCTTGCGGTGCATGGAGACGAGGTCGGTCACCGGCTTGGTGAACAACTGGCCGATGACGTCGGCGACATGGGTGCCGCCGCCGGCCTTGGTGATCAGCAGCCCGCGCCCTTCCAGCGCCTTCAGCGCATCGCGCAGGATCGGCCGCGACACGTCGAACTGGCGCGCCAGCTCGCGCTCGCCCGGCAGCCGGTCGCCGGTGCGCAGCACGCCTTCAAGGATCAGGCTTTCGATCTGCTGCACCACCTCGTCGGCGGTGCGCGAATGCTCGATCCTGGAGAAAATATCGCTCAACGGGGGCCTGGGAAATTGAACCGGTGTCGCGCAAGATAAAGCCAGCGTCGCCAACTGGTCAAATTATTTATCCAATTCGCCCAATCGGGTCGGTCTGCGCGTCGCGCCGGCAGGACCTACGATGCTAGACTTTGGTGTTTACGCGCCTCATGGATTGCCTTTAGAGGACGCCATCACACGAAGGGTCGAGAACAGGGGGACCACCGTGTCGGACGAGACGTCCAACCTCGAATTCCAGCCGCGCGCCCAGGGCAGCGTGATGGGCTTTCCCGCGCATGAGGGACGGCCCGGCGCGATCGGCGAGGTCCATGCCCGGCCGCATCCGCTGATCGAGAAGCCGCGCGTGCTTGTGCAACTCGCCTTCATGACCGAGGGCGGCTCCAGCGTCGACATGGCCGTGCTCTCCGAACTGTCGCGGCGCCTCGGCATCGCGGCGCCCGACCGTCATGCCCGCCACCACGCCATGAAGTGGGGCAAGGGTACGCTGCGCTGGGAGCGGCATACGGAATTCTCGACCTATCTTTGGGAAGGGCCGCTTGCCGAAAGCGGCAGGGCGCAGGAGGATTCTCCTTTCGGCAACGGGTTCTCGCCGCCGGGAACGGTGATCTCAGGCATAAGGCTGGAGATCCGCAAATGGACGCCGGCAAGCGAGAAGCTGATTGCGGCCTTCGACCCGACGAGCCTCTGCTATTCGCTGGTCGAGCGCGGCAATGCGGCCATCGTCACCGATTTCCGCCAGGACGGCGACGGCCTGACCCGCATCCTGGTGCTTGATCGCGGCCTGACGCCGGCGCGGACCGGCGCGCTGTCGCAGCGGCTGATCGACGTCGAGACCTATCGCACGCTTGCCATGCTCGGCCTGCCGCTGGCGCTGACGCTGTCGGGCCGCGCCCGCCGCATCGAGGACCGGCTGGCGCAGACCACGCTGGAAATGAAGGTCGCTGAAACCCGCGACAGCCAGACGCTGCTCGCCGACCTGACCGAGCTTGCCGCTGAACTCGAGGCTGATGCCGCCTCCAGCCTCTATCGCTTCGGCGCCAGCCGCGCCTATGACGGCATCGTTGTCGAGCGGCTGGAAGCGCTGGACGAAGAAGCCGTGCCCGGCTACGACACTTGGGGCGGCTTCCTGCAGCGGCGGGTGGCACCCGCCATGCGCACCTGCCGTTCGGTCGAGGAGCGCCAGGCCAACCTGTCGCGCAAACTAACCCGCGCCACCACGCTGCTGCGCACCTGGGTCGATGTCGAGGTCGAGAAGCAGAACCGCGATCTGCTGGCGTCGATGAACAACCGCGCCCGGCTGCAACTGCGGCTGCAGCAGACGGTGGAAGGCCTGTCGGTGGCGGCAGTGTCCTACTATGTCGTCGGTCTGATCTCCTACCTTGCCAAGGGCGCCTCGATCTTCGGCCATGCCATTGCGCCCGAAGTCGTCACCGCCGCCTCGGTGCCGGTCGCCATCGTGCTGGTCTGGTGGGGTGTGCGGCGAGTGAGGCGGATGCACTCCGAGCCGGCGAAACATCCGGGGGAGTAGGAGCGCACTTTACCCTCCCCCTTGTGGGGAGGGTCGATCCGCATAGCGGATCGGGGTGGGGGTGCTCGTAAAGAGCTTTCGTCGCGCGGACCCCCACCCCGCTCACTGCGTTCGCGACCCTCCCCACAAGGGGGAGGGTGAATAGCGGCAGATTGCCGCTGCGGAAGGCTGGCAGTACGCTCTTTGCCCGACGCGGTGTTTGCAACATCCGGATGTAACTGGTAAAAGATTTTTACCAGCCAAGTGGAGGACGCCGCCGATGTCCGGCCTTGTCATGCCCAAGCCAGACGACGCCACGATGCGAAGGCGGGCGGAGATCGTCGCCGATATGCGCATCATCGTGCCGGGCGAGGGCGTCGTCGACGCCACCAACGAAATGCGCGCCTTCGAAAGCGACGGTCTCACCGCCTACCGGCAATTGCCGCTGGTCGTGGTGCTGCCGGAAACGGTGGCGCAGGTGTCGCGGGTGCTGAAATACTGCAACGACCGCAACATCCGTGTCGTGCCGCGCGGCTCCGGCACCTCACTCTCCGGCGGCGCGTTGCCGCTCGAGGATGCCGTGCTGCTGGTCATGAGCCGCTTCAACCGCATCCTTGCGATCGACTATCCCGATCGCGTCGTCGTCGCTCAGCCCGGCGTCACCAATCTCGGCATCACCACCGCCGTCGAGCAGGAGGGCTTCTACTATGCGCCCGATCCATCCTCCCAGATCGCCTGCTCGATCGGCGGCAATGTCGCTGAAAATTCCGGCGGCGTGCACTGCCTGAAATACGGCCTGACCGCTAACAATGTGCTGGGCATCGAGATGGTGCTGATGAACGGCGAGGTGGTGCGCCTGGGCGGCAATCATCTGGACTCGGAAGGCTATGATCTCCTCGGCGTCATGACGGGGTCCGAAGGCCTGCTCGGCGTCGTCACCGAGGTCACGGTACGCATCCTGAAGAAGCCGGAGACGGCGCGCGCTCTGCTGATCGGCTTTCCGACCAGCGAGCAGGGCGGCCAATGCGTCGCCGACATCATCGGCGCCGGCATTATCCCTGGCGGCATGGAGATGATGGACCGGCTGGCGATCCATGCCGCGGAAGATTTCGTCCACGCCGGCTATCCCCTTGATGTCGAGGCGCTGCTGATCGTCGAACTCGACGGGCCGGGCGTCGAGGTCGATCACCTGATCGGTCTCGTCGAAGCGATCGCCTACAGGAACGGCTCCACCACCTGCCGCATCTCGCAATCCGAACAGGAGCGGCTGAGTTTCTGGGCCGGCCGCAAGGCGGCCTTCCCGGCGGTCGGCCGCATCTCACCCGACTATTACTGCATGGATGGCACCATCCCGCGCAAGGAATTGCCGCGTGTGCTCGCCGGCATGCGCGAACTGTCGGGAAAATACGGCCTTGGCGTCGCCAATGTCTTCCACGCCGGCGACGGCAATCTGCATCCGCTGATCCTCTACGACGCCAACGTGCCGGGCGAACTCGACAAGGCGGAAAGTTTTGGCGCCGACATCTTGCGGCTCTGCGTCAAGGTCGGCGGCGTCTTGACCGGCGAGCACGGCGTCGGCGTCGAGAAGCGCGACTTGATGCCTGAAATGTTCAACCAGATCGACCTCGACCAACAAATGCGCGTCAAATGCGCCTTCGATCCCAACCATCTGCTCAACCCGGGAAAAGTGTTCCCGCAACTGCGCCGCTGCGCGGAGCTTGGACGCATGCATGTGCATCGCGGCCAGGTGGCGTTTCCGGACATTCCGAGGTTTTGATGGGGGCGGAATGTCTCACGTCGGCGATCCTTCGCGCCCCCCTCTGTCCTGCCGGACATCTCCCCCACTTGGGGGGAGATCACCAGTCATCTCTGCCTTCGCCAATCTTCGACGTTGCTAGAGAGGCGCGGTCGCCAAAGCTGCTAATCTCCCCCCAAGTGGGGGAGATGTCCGGCAGGACAGAGGGGGGCACGAAGGAACTCGACGTCTCTGCACTCGCAAGCGGCGCGTCGCCATGACCACCTTCACTCCCACCTCGTCCACCGAAGTCCTCTCCACCGTCCAATGGGCGGCTGCGGAGGAATCGCCGCTGGAGACCATCGGCCACGGCTCCAAGCGCGGCATCGGCCGGCCACAGCAGAGCGAACACACGCTCGATCTTTCGAAGCTCACCGGCGTCACCCTCTACGAGCCGGCCGAAACGGTGCTGTCGGCGAAGGCCGGCACACCGCTTTCCGATATAGAAAGCCTGCTCGCCGAAAACGGCCAGCAACTTGCTTTCGAGCCGATGGACTACGGCCCATTGTTCGGCGGTATCAAGGGAAGAGGCACGATCGGCGGCGTGCTTGCCGCCAACCTGTCCGGCCCGCGCCGGCTGAAGGCGGGCGCCGCGCGCGACCATATCCTTGGCATCAACGCGGTTGCCGGTCGTGGCGAAGCGTTCAAATCAGGCGGCCGCGTCGTCAAGAATGTTACCGGCTACGATCTGTCGAAGCTGATGGCCAACAGCTGGGGCACGCTGGCTGTATTCACCGATGTCACCTTCAAGGTGCTGCCGGCGGCCGAGACCGAGGTGACGCTTGCCATGCGCGGCCTACTCGACGATGCCGCCTCTGCCGCCATGGCGCTGGCGCTCGGCTCCAGCGCCGAAGTGTCGAGCGCGGCCCATCTGCCCGAACGCATCGCCGCGCGCGTTGCCGGGGGCAGTCTAGGCACTGACGCCGCAACGCTGCTGCGCGTCGAAGGCTTCGGCCCTTCGGTCGCCTACCGCATCGAGGCACTGAAAACCCTGCTCAAAAATGCGGGCCCGCTGCAGGAGATTGCAGGCGAGGCCTCGCATTCCCTCTGGCGTGACATAAGGGACTGCACGCCATTCGCCGACCGTAGCGAAAAGCCGGTCTGGCGCGTCTCCATGGCGCCGTCTCAGGCCCATCAGATGGTGCTGACGCTGCGCATGCAGATCGGTGTCAGCGCCTTCTACGACTGGCAGGGCGGGCTGGTCTGGCTGCGCATGGAGGAGGGCGATCCCGAGGCCGCCCTGCTGCGCGGGCTGATCAGAAAGCTTGGCGGCGGCCACGCCACGCTGGTGCGCGCCACCCCTTCGCATCGCGCCGCCGTGCCGGTGTTCGAGCCACAGGCGCCGCATCTGGCCGCCCTGTCGGCTAGGCTCAAGGCCGAGTTCGATCCCAAGGCCATCCTCAATCCCGGCCGCATGGCCCAGGGCTAACGCGATGCAGACCAATTTCTCCCTTGCCCAGCTCGCCGATCCGCATGTCGCGGAATCGGAGAAGATCCTGCGCAAATGCGTGCATTGCGGCTTCTGCACCGCCACCTGCCCGACCTATGTCACACTCGGCAACGAGCTGGATTCACCGCGCGGGCGCATCTACCTGATCAAGGATATGCTGGAGAACGGCCGTCCCGCCGACAAGGAGATCGTCACCCATATCGACCGCTGCCTGTCCTGCCTCGCCTGCATGACGACCTGCCCGTCGGGCGTCAACTACATGCATCTGGTCGACCATGCCCGCGCCCATATCGAGGAGACTTACAGGCGGCCGCTGCTCGACCGGCTGACCCGCGCCCTGCTGGCCCTAGTGCTGCCTTACCCCGCGCGCTTTCGCGCCGCGCTGAAGCTGGCGAGATTGGGCAAGCCGTTCATCGGCCTGTTCGAAAAGGTCCCAGCCTTGAAGCCGCTCGGTGCTATGCTGAAGTTGGCGCCGGCCTCGATCCCGGCGGCCTCGCCGATGGCCTCTCCCGGCGTCCATGCCGGGCAGGGGACGAAGAAAGGCCGCGTCGCCATCCTCACCGGCTGCGCCCAATCGGTGCTCGATCCCGCCATCAACGAGACGACGATTGCATTGCTGACCAGGCTCGGCATCGAGGTCGTGGTGCCTGAGGGCGAGGCCTGCTGCGGCGCGCTGGTCCATCATATGGGCCGCGAGGCAGCCGCACTAGCCTCGGCGAAGCAGAATGTCGATGCCTGGACACGCGCCATCGACCAGGGTGGGCTCGATGCCATCGTCATCACCGCGTCCGGCTGCGGCACCACCATCAAGGACTATGGCTTCATGCTGCGCCTCGATCCGGCCTATGCCGACAAGGCTGCAAAGGTCTCGGCGCTGGCCAGGGACATCACCGAATATCTCGCAAGCCTCGACCTGCCGGAGCCGGTGCGCAAGCCCGGCACGGTCGTTGCCTACCACTCCGCCTGTTCGATGCAGCACGGCCAGAAGATCACCCGCCAGCCGAAGGAGTTGCTGGCCAAGGCCGGCTTCGTCGTGCGCGAGCCGCGCGAGGGCCATCTGTGCTGCGGCTCGGCCGGCACCTACAACATCCTGCAGCCGGAGATTTCGGAGAAGCTGCGCGACCGAAAGGTGAAAAACATCGAGGCCACCGGCGCGGAGATCGTTGCCACAGGCAATATCGGCTGCATCACCCAGATCGCTTCGGCTGCAAAGCTGCCGGTGGTGCACACGATCAAGCTGCTCGACTGGGCCTATGGTGGTCCGAAGCCGGAGGGCGTCTCCGAAGGAAACCTGGTCGCCGCCGAGTAAGCAGCTATTCCGCTGCCAGCCGGCCCACCACGCCATACGTCGCCTGGTAGCGCGCGCGCTGGCGGCTGAGCGCTACCATTGTGTTGCGCAGCAGGATCGCCACGGTGATCGGACCGACGCCGCCGGGCACCGGCGTGATCCAGGACGCGACTTCCTTCACGCTCTCGGTGTCGACGTCGCCGACGATGCGGCTCGTGCCGTCCGGGCCGATCTCGGAATTGATGCCGATGTCGATGACGGCCGCACCGGGCTTCACCATGTCGGCCTTGATCAGCCTGGGCTTGCCGACGGCGACGAACAGTGCGTCGGCGCGGCGCGCATGGGCGGCCACCGAGCGCGTCATGTGATGGCACACCGTCACCGTTGCGCCTTCGCTCATCAGCAGGAAGGCAATCGGCTTGCCGACGATTTCAGAATGGCCGACGACGACGACTTCCAGCCCCTTGAGGTCAAGGCCGGTTTCCTTGAGCAGCTCGACCGAGGCCGCAGCCGTGCAAGGCGCGAGGTCGAGCTGATTGTAGACGATGTTGCCGATCGACGCCGGATGCATGCCCTCGACGTCCTTCAGTGGATGCACCGCCGCTTGCAGCGTCTTGATCGGGATATGCGCCGGCACCGGCCGCTGGATGATGATGCCGGTGACGCGCGGGTCGGCGTTCAGGCCGTGGATCGCCGCCTCGAGTTCGCCGGCGCTGATGTCGGCGGGGAACCGCCGCTCCTCGAAACCGATGCCGGCAAGGGCGGCCTTGGCGCGCTGGTTGCGCACATAGACATCGACGGCAGCGGTATCGCCGACGGTGATCGACACCAGCTTGGGCGGAAAACCTTCGGCGGTGGCGATGGCGGCATCCTCGCGCACGGATGCCATGATGCGCTGGGCGACCGGGCCGCCCCGGAGATAGCGGCTATCGTCTGGCGGAGACATGGCTGGACCTTTGCAGCGGAGTTTGGCGCAGGGGAGTTTGGCCGTCCCTATAGCAGGGGAAATGCGGCAAGGCAGCGTGAAAGCGAACCGTCATCCTCCTGGCGCGACGTTCTGGCGCAGCCTGGCTCAGCTATAGCCGCAAAGAGAAAGGGCAGCGCGGTTTCCCGGGCTGCCCTTTCCTGACTGGCCGCATCCCCACACGGCCCGTCCCCGTAAACTCTTCCCGATCCTGAAGCTCTAACCTTCTGGACCAGATGATTCGGTAGCCGACTATATCACGACCACGGTCGTTCCAACATTGACCCTCTCGTAAAGGTCAACCACGTCCTCGTTGCGCATGCGGATGCAGCCGGAAGACACCGAGCCGCCGATGGTCCATGGCTGGTTGGTGCCGTGGATGCGGTATTCCGTCGTGCCGAGATAGAGCGCGCGGGCGCCGAGCGGGTTCTCTTCGCCACCGGCCAGATAGGTCGGGAGGTAGCGGCCCTTGGCGGCCTCGCGCTTGATCATCTCCGCCGGCGGGCGCCAGTCCGGCCAGACGCGCTTGTTGGTGATCTTGTGCGTGCCAGACCATTCGAAGCCAGGTTTGCCGGTGCCGACGCCATAGCGCCGCGCCTTGCCGTTCTTCTCGACCAGGAACAGGAAGTTCTGCGTCGTATCGATGACGATCGTGCCCGGCCTCTGCGGGCCGTCATAGGCGACTTCCTGCGGCAGATAGAGCGGATTGATCTGCGGCCGCATCACCACGCGCTTGGCCGGCGCCTGCAGGGAAGCGGTGCGCACCCGGTCAGGCCGCGCCGGCTGCGCATAGCGAATGCGCGGCTGCTGGATCACCTGGCGGCTGCTCTGCCGCACAATGCCGGGCGCGCGGCCGAGCTGCAGCACCCAGGGTGCGGAAAGGTCGGGACTCACCATCACCGGCGGCCTGTCGGCATAGCGGTCGCCGGCGGCGGAGGAAGTGACGCCGGCGGCCAGAATGGCCGCGGCGCCGAGCACGGAACGCAAAAACATCTTCATCGGAACGCACCTTGATCGTCGAACGGGCGGAGGCGGGAACTTGCCTCCGGTTGCGCGATCCTTGGCGCGAAGCGGCAACCGAAACATGAATCGGAATGCGTAAAATGCCGCTTTGTCAGTAAACCTTTTGGTGTGGTTACCGCCGGGTTCAGGAATCTGGTAAAGCCGCGGTAAATGCAGCGCGCAGGCGCGTCAACGAATGGATTGGCCATGGCACAAGACAACACCGGCCTTTTGACCGGCACCGACGGCATCACGCGCTGCTTCTGGCCCGGCAATCTGCCGGACTATCTGCACTACCACGACCATGAGTGGGGCCGGCCGGTGGCCGACGACCGCAGGCTGTTCGAAAAAATCTGCCTCGAAGGCTTTCAGTCCGGCCTGTCCTGGCTGACCATTCTGCGCAAGCGCGAGAATTTCCGCGAGGCCTTCGCCGGTTTCGACTTCGACAAGGTCGCTGCCTTCACCGACGAGGATGTCGAGCGCCTGGTCGCCAATGCCGGCATCATCCGCCACCGCGGCAAGATCGTCTCGACCATCAACAACGCCAAACGCGCACGCGAAATGGTCGATGAATTCGGCTCGCTGGCCGCCTGGTTCTGGAAGTTCGAGCCAGGCCCGGAGGAGCGGCCGGCGGTCGTGAACCTGGCGCATCTACGCGCCAACCCGACGACGGCGGTCTCGATCAGGATTTCAAAGGAGTTGAAAAAGCGCGGCTGGACCTTTGTCGGACCGACGACGGTCTATGCCTTCATGCAAGCGATGGGTCTGGTCAACGACCATCTCGAGGGGTGTGTTTGCCGGGAGCAGGTGGAGAAGGAACGCAAGGCCTTTAAGAGGCCGAACTAGGGCGCTGTCCCCCTACCTCCCCCTTGTGGGGAGGTCGCGCCGAAGGCGCGGGTGGGGGTATCTTGGCGCCGCACCCCCACCCCGACGCTACGCGTCGACCCTCCCCAAAAAGGGGAAGGGTAAGGAACTCACGTCCCGCTTGCGCCAGTCAGGAACAATCCCGCGACAATCGCCGCCAGTGCCGCAAAGGCCGGATAAATCACCAGCAATCCAGTCATCAGCGCCTCGCGCATGGTCGAACCCTTGCGCTCGTCGGCAGTGACCTCAAACGGACCGGGGCTCGCCGTCACCTGCGCACGGCTCTCGGCCGGCCGCAGCCGGACTTCATGCAAGCCGTCGTCTCCGATATCGAATTTGCGTGCCGCAGTCATGGCCCAACCCTTTGTTTCGGCGCGCTTATCGGCTCTGATTGTGTCGGCACGATGCCGCGCCGATGGCGGAATTGTTTCCTTTTGGTGCGTTTTGTTTCGAAGGAGAAGGAAAGAGCGCAAACCCTTGCCGCACCAAGCCGCTTCGGTTAGGACACGCCGACTCCAAATAAGTCATCGATTACTTAGCGAAAAGACCCATCCCATGGCCGACAAATCGGAAAAGACGAAAGCGCGGCTGCCGCGCGGCTTTGCCGACCGCAGTGCGGACGACATCCGTGCCGTCGAGAAGATGATGGCGACGATCCGTTCGGTCTATGAGCTATACGGTTTCGAGCCGGCCGAGCAGCCGCTGATCGAATACACCGATGCGCTCGGCAAGTTCCTGCCCGACCAGGACCGGCCTAATGAGGGCGTATTTTCTTTCCAGGACGATGACGAGCAGTGGCTGTCGCTGCGCTACGATTTGACCGCGCCGACGGCACGTTTCGTCGCCGAGAATTTTGAGCGGCTGCCGAAACCCTATCGCAGCTACCGGTCCGGCTGGGTGTTCCGCAATGAAAAGCCCGGCCCCGGCCGCTTCCGCCAGTTCATGCAGTTCGACGCCGACACGATCGGCACGCCGGGCGTCGCCGCCGACGCCGAGATGGCGATGATGATGGCCGACGTGATGGAAGCGCTCGGCATCAAACGCGGCGACTACGTCATCCGGGTCAACAACCGCAAGGTGCTGGATGGCGTGCTGGAGGCGATTGGCCTTGGCGGCGATGAGAATGCTGGCCGCCGGCTGCATGTCCTCCGGGCGATCGACAAGCTGGATAAATTTGGCCCAGACGGCGTGGCTCTTTTGCTTGGAGCCGGACGATGGGATGGCGGTAAGGAAGGCGAAGGGGACTTTACTAAAGGCGCGGGCCTTGGCGCAGCTCACATCGAACGAGTGTTGAGCCTTGCAGCATATCCGGATGCATTGGGTGGTGCATTAGGGCTTTCCAACGATGAAACCCTTGCGAGTATGGCAAAGGCAGTAGAGGGCAATGCTCGCGGAGTAGAAGGCTTGGAGGAGCTTTCTGTCATCGCAAAGTTGGCGCATGCATCTGGTTACAACAATGACCGCATCCGCATCGATCCCTCCGTTGTCCGCGGCCTCGAATATTACACCGGCCCGGTCTTCGAAGCCGAGCTGTTGGCCGAGATCCCGAACGAAGACGGCCAGATCGTGCGCTTCGGCTCGGTCGGCGGCGGCGGCCGTTACGATGGCCTGGTCTCGCGCTTCCGTGGCGAGCCGGTGCCGGCGACCGGTTTCTCCATCGGCGTCTCGCGGCTGATGACGGCGCTTAAGAACCTCGGCAAGCTGGACACCACCGATGTCATCGCGCCGGTCGTCGTGCTGGTCATGGACAAGGATACCGATAGCCTTGGCCGCTACCAGAAGATGGTCGCAGAGCTGCGCGCCGCCGGCATCCGCTCCGAAATGTATTTCGGCGGCGCCGGCATGAAGGCGCAGCTGAAATATGCCGACCGCCGCGGCAGCCCGGTCGCCGTTATCCAGGGCGGCGACGAGCGCGCCAAGGGCGAGTTGCAGATCAAGGATCTGATCGAGGGCGCGCGCATGTCGGCAGAGATCACCGACAACGCCGAATGGCGCGCCGCAAGGCCGGCACAGGTCACGGTGGCGGAGAGTGAACTGGTCGCCGAGGTGAAAAAGATCTTGGCGGCGCAGGCCGCTGACCGTGCGAAGGGTGGCGCTTGAACACCCCCCTCTGGCCTGCCGGCCATCTCCCCCTCAAGGGGGGAGATTGGATGTCGCGCATGGTTTCGCCAATCTCCGGCGTTGAAGAAGAGGCGCTGCGCTCCAAGCTGCCAATCTCCCCCCTCGAGGGGGAGATGGCCGGCAGGCCAGAGGGGGGTGCCTCGCACCCAACCAGCCGATGACTCGCTATCCCGCCATCGCATCCGAAATCACCAAGCTCTTCGCCACCCGCAACACCCATGCGGTGGAGGTCGCCGTGCTGCAGCCGGCCGATCCGTTCCTCGACATGGCCGGCGAGGATTTGCGCCGCCGCATCTTCCTCACCGAAAGCGAGACCGGCAAGACGCTGTGTCTGCGGCCGGAATTCACCATCCCCGTCTGCCTCGACCACATCGCCTCGCAGGCCGGCACGCCGCGCCGCTATAGCTATCTCGGCGAAGTGTTCCGCCAGCGCCGCGAGGGCGGCAACGAGTTCTTTCAGGCCGGCATCGAGGATCTCGGCGACCGCGATACGGCTGAGGCCGACGCCCGTTCGCTGGCCGATGCGCATGCGCTGCTTGAGCTGGTGCTGCCGGCGCAACCTCTCGCGATCACGCTCGGCGACCAGACCATCTTCGAGGCGGTGCTGGCAGCACTCGGCTTGCCGCGCGGCTGGCGCATGCGGCTTGCGCGCGCCTTCGGCTCGGCGCCGATGCTGCAGGCAGCACTCGCCGATCTCGCCAACCCGCCACGCAACGGTCAGCTTGACGGCGAAGTCGCGGCCCTTGTCCTCGATCGCGATCTCGAAGCGCTTTCCGCCCACATTGCCGGCGGCATGGAAGAGGCCGGCCTGCTGGCATCCGGCGGACGCGCGCCCGCCGACATTGCCCGGCGGCTGATCGAAAAGGCCGAACTGCGCAGCGTGCGGTTGTCGAACGAAGCGTTTGCGGCGCTCAGGGATTTTCTCGCCATTGACGTGCCGCTCGACGGCGCGAGTGCTGCGCTCGAAAGTTTTGCGGCCTCTGCCGGGCTTTCGCTGGGCGCGGCGCTGGAAAAATTCGCCGCCCGCGCCAAAGCCATCGAGGCACATGGCCTGCCTGCAAAGACGATCCGCTACGACGCTGCCTTCGGCCGTCCGCTGGATTACTACACCGGCATCGTCTTCGAGATCGCAGCACTTGGTGGCGAGCGGCCGCTGGCCGGCGGCGGTCGCTACGACCGGCTGCTGACCCTGCTCGGCGCCAAGACGCCGATCCCCGGCGTCGGCTTCTCCGTCTGGCTCGACCGCATCGAAGCGCTGCGGGGAGAGCCGCAATGATCACGCTGGCGATCCCATCGAAAGGCCGGCTCAAGGAGCAGGCCTTGGAGGTACTGGCCAGGGCCGGGCTTGCCGTCAGCCTGCCCGGCGATGAGCGCCAGTACCGCGCCCGCATCGACGGCACTGAGGGCATCGAGGTGGCGTTCCTGTCGGCGTCCGAAATCGCCGGCGAGATTGGGCAAGGTTCGGTCGACCTCGGCATTACCGGCGAGGATCTGCTGCGCGAAAACCTCGCCGACTGGGAAGCGCGCGCCGAAATCGTCGCTCGCCTCGGCTTCGGCCATGCCGATGTCGTGGTCGCGGTGCCCGGCATCTGGCTCGACGTCGATACCATGGCCGATCTCGACGATGTCGCCGCCGATTTCCGCCAGCGCCACGGCAGGCGGCTGAGGATCGCAACCAAATACTGGCGGCTCACGCAGCAGTTCTTCTCGCAAAAGCACGGCATCCAGGTCTACCGCATCGTCGAAAGCCTCGGCGCCACCGAAGGCGCGCCGGCGGCAGGCCTTGCCGATGTCATCGTCGACATCACCACCACCGGCTCGACCCTGCGCGCCAACCATCTCAAGGTGCTGGCCGATGGGGTTGTGCTGAAGTCGCAGGCCTGCCTCGTGGCTGCCAGGAAAGATCGTGCTGCTGCGGATGAGGCGCTAGTGCGGGAAATAGCCGCGAAGATGAGCGCGCTCCCTCCCCCTTGAGGGGAGGGTGGACAGCCGCCAAAGGCGGATGGACGGGTGGGGTCGCTCCGGCAGTGCTCGACGCGAGACGACCCAAGCCGGGTCGACCGTGACCAAGGAAGTCGAGCACTTCGCCGAGGACCCCACCCGCCTCGCTTCGCGAGGCACCCTCCCCTCGAGGGGGAGGGGAACCGCCTGTACTTTCCACCACCCCATCAGGCTGCTAGGCTCACTCATCGGGAGGAAACGGCGATGGCGATTAATCTCGACGAGCTCAAGAACGCCACCAATCTGCGCGGGCGCGGCAGGGCGTTCATCGCTCCGCTCGACGGCCGGGCACATGTGTCGGGCGACCGTTCGGTGCCGCTGCTCGACAAGACGATCCCTCAGCTTTTCTCCGACACGGTCGGCAGATACGCCACGCAGGATGCTGCCGTCTTCGTCGGCCAGGATAAGCGCTTCACCTGGAGCGAATTGTCGGACACGGTCGATACGCTCGCCGCCGGCTTCCTGGCGCTCGGCCTCGAAAAAGGCGACCGTGTCGGCATCTGGTCGCCCAACCGCTGGGAATGGCTGGTCACCCAATTCGCCACAGCTCGCATCGGCCTGATCCTGGTCAGCATCAACCCGGCCTACCGGCTGACGGAGCTCGAGTATGCCCTCAACAAGGTCGGCTGCAAGGCGCTGGTCACCGCCGCCAGTTTCAAGACCTCCGACTATCTCGGCATGATCGAGACGCTGGCGCCGGAGCTGGCCAGGGCCACCCCCGGCAAGCTCAAGGCGCAGAAATTGCCGACGCTGAAGATCGTCATTCGCATGGGCGATGACAACTCGCCCGGCATGTTCAATTTCGCCGACGTGCTGTCGATGGCCGGCCGTGACGAGCATGACAGCCTCGACCGCATCTCCGAAGGGTTGAAGCCGGGCGAAGCCATCAACATCCAGTTCACTTCGGGCACGACGGGCGCGCCCAAGGGCGCGACGCTGACCCATACCAACATCGTCAACAACGGCAATTTCGTCACCGCGGCAATCAGGCTCACCGTTGACGACCGGCTCTGCATCCCGGTGCCGCTCTACCACTGCTTCGGCATGTCGATGGGCACGATGGGCTGCGTCTCAAAGGGCGCGACCATGGTCTTCCCGGGCGAGGGTTTTGACGCCGGCGCCACACTGAAAGCGGTCGCGCAGGAACGCTGCACCGGCCTCTATGGCGTGCCGACCATGTTCGTCGCCATGCTCGACCACGCCGACTTCACCAGCTTCGATCTCTCCAGCCTGCGCACCGGCATCATGGCGGGCTCGCCATGCCCGATCGAGGTGATGAAGAAGGTGGTCTCGCTGATGCATATGAAAGAGGTGACCATCGCCTATGGCATGACCGAGACCAGCCCGGTCTCGTTCCAGAGCAGCGTCGACGACCCGCTGGAAAAGCGCGTCTCCACCGTCGGCCGCATCCATCCGCATGTCGAGGTCAAGGCCATCGACGCCGAGGGCGCCACCGTCGCCGTCAGCGCGCCGGGCGAGCTGTGCACCCGCGGCTATTCCGTCATGAAAGGCTACTGGGACGACGCGGAAAAAACCCGCGAGGCGATCGACGCCGACGGCTGGATGCACACCGGTGATCTCGCCACCATCGACGCCGAGGGCTATTGCAACATTGTCGGCCGGGTCAAGGACATGGTCATCCGCGGCGGCGAAAACGTCTATCCCAGAGAGGTCGAGGAATTCCTCTACCGCCATCCCAAGGTCAAGGAGGTGCAGGTGTTCGGCATTCCCGACGCCAAATATGGCGAGGAGCTGTGCGCCTGGATCGTGCTGAAGCCCAACCAGATCGCCACCGAGCAGGAGATCAAGAATTTCTGCGCCGGCCAGATCGCCCACTACAAAATCCCCCGCTACATCCGCTTCCGCACCGAACTGCCGATGACGGTGACGGGCAAGCCGCAGAAGTTTCTGATGCGGGAAGCGATGGTGGAGGAACTGGGGCTGGTGGTGCAGAAGACGGCTTGAGGGTTGAACGCCGGGGACGGGACTGCCGGGCTTCGAAACGACATTGGGGTGCTCGACAGGCTTCCGCAAGGTTCGCCGAACGCATTGGGGCTTGAATGACTGGTTTCGCACGATCAGCGACTTCCTATGCGATGCCTTTGGCCGCGCTGGCACTGGCCGTTGCGGTCAGAGTCAGCGGGCTATCGGTGGACGAAGGTTCGCCGAGCGTCAGGATTCTCGTCGGAGCGCTCTCGAGTGCGATCATGTTCATCACTATTTTCGTGGTGCTCGATCACGCCGAGGCGGCGGCCCACCGTGTGGGGGAGCCTTACGGCACATTGGTGCTGACTTTTGCCGTGACGGCAATCGAAGTGTCGATCATCGTTTCCATGATGCTGCATGGAGAGAACAACCCCACGCTTGCACGTGAATCCGTCTTCTCGACAGTGATGATTGCCTCCACCGGCGTTGTCGGAATGTGTCTCACGTTTGGCGGCTGGCGGCATCGCAAGCAGGCAATTGTCCGGCAAGGGACCAGCGCATATCTGGCGGTTCTGGCCGCACTGACCGTCATGACGCTTATCCTGCCGACCTACACGCGGACCACCGATCCCGGCACATTTTCGGCAGCTCAGCTTGGCCTGGTAAGCGTTCTTTCCGTGCTGCTCTATGCAACCTTTGTGTTCGCGCAGACAATCCGGCATCGGGACGATTTCATCGAAGGACTGGCACACGACCTTTCGGCGCGAACCGCCCCTCACAAAAGCATCTCTTCCAGCGCTCTGCTCCTGGTAATCGGACTGATCGGAATTGTCATGCTCGCCGAGCAGGTCGCCGCAAGTGTTGAAGATGCGCTCGTTGCTTACCAGGTGACCCAGGCTGACAGCATTGTGGGGGCAATGATCGCGGGTCTGGTTTTGATGCCGGAAGCCATTTCGGCGGTTCGTGCTTCACTCAACAATGAGCTGCAGCGCGGCCTGAATGTCGCAATGGGTTCGGCTTGCGCCACGATTGGTTTGACGATACCTGCGGTCGCAGCAGCCAGCCTGCTTACGGGACGAGGGTTGCCCTGGGGCTCCCGGAAGCTGACGCAGTACTTTTGGTTTTAGCGCTTTTCATATGCGGCGTAAGCTTTAGCAACGAAAGGACGACCTTCCTGACCGGAATCGTCCATGCCGTTGTATTTTTTACGTATGTATTTCTGGTATTTATCCCTTGAGGCTTTGGTGCGGTCTGGCGACCAGCCATCAATGCGGGTATTCTCGAACGCGCCTGATTTGAGTTTCTTTTCGGGGTTCCCAAGGCGCCATCCAAGACCCGAACGACTCACACCCCCAGCACCGCCGCATCCAACCCCCGAATGATCTTCGCCAGTTCCACGCATTCATCATGCCGCACCTTGTTGCGGCGCCAGGCGAGGCAGATCGTGCGTTGCGGCATTGGCTCCTGGAACGGCACGATCTTGAGGTCCGGCATGGCGCTGGCCGGCTTCGCCGCCATTTCCGGGATAAGCGTGACGCCGAGACCATGCGCCACCATCTGCAGCAGCGTCGTCAGGCTGGTGGCGCCGTAGCTTGCCATCGCTACGGGACGCACGCTGCCGCACAGGGCCAGCGCCTGTTCGCGCAGGCAGTGGCCTTCCTCCAAAAGCATCAACCGCTCCAGCGCCGGGCTTTCCGGCGGCACCGGTGGTGAGGCGAAGGCTGGATCTCCGGCTGGCACGGCGAGGAAGAAGCGGTCGGCGAACAGTTCTTCGGTGACGAGGCCCGGCTGCTCGAGCGGCAGCGCGGCGATGAAGGCGTCGAGCCGTCCGGTTGCCGTGTCCTCGACCAGTGATGCCGTCACTGCTTCGCGCAGTTCGAGCTGCAGGGACGGAAAATGCCGCTTCAGCTCCGGGAGCACATGCGGCAAAAGATACGGCGCCACGGTCGGGATGATGCCCAGCCGGAAGCGGCCTTCCATGGCCGGGCGGCCGCGCCGGGCCGTCGTCTCGACATCACTGATGTCGCGCAGGATGCGCTCGATGCGTGGCAGCAGCGCTTGCGCCTCTTCCGTCATCCGCACCGTCTTGCCGCCGCGCTCGAACAGCCGGCAGTTCAGCCTTTGCTCCATCTCGGCGATCTGCGCGGACAGCGCCGGCTGGCTGACGCCGGCGAGTTTTGCGGCGCGGCCGAAATGCAGCGTTTGCGCCAAAGCCTCGAAATATTGCATCTGCCGCACGGTCAAGCCAATCATAAGGAAAACCTATCGCAATAAACAGGAAAGGCAATTTGTTTTTATCGAAGAGACGGCTTAGTCTGGAACCATTCCAGAGTGGCGCGGCTCCCGGCCGGCCCGGAAAAAACAACACATAAATCAGGAATTCGGAGGCCAAGATGGACGCGATGACCGACGACAACAGCGCCGGCAAATGCCCGGTCGTGCATGGAACCTCCGCCAGGACCAACCGCGACTGGTGGCCGAACCAGCTCGACATCGGCGTTCTCCACCAGCAGTCGAGCCTTTCGGACCCGATGGGCGAGGCTTTCGACTACGCCGCGGAGTTCAAGACGCTCGACCTCGACGCGGTGATCGAGGATTTGCACAAGGTGATGACGGATTCGCAGGATTGGTGGCCGGCCGATTTCGGCCATTACGGGCCGCTGTTCATCCGCATGGCCTGGCACAGCGCCGGCACCTATCGCATCGGCGACGGCCGGGGTGGCGCCGGTGCGGGCCAGCAGCGTTTCGCGCCGCTGAACAGCTGGCCGGACAACGCCAATCTCGACAAGGCGCGCCGGCTTTTGTGGCCGGTCAAGCAGAAATACGGCTGCAAGATCTCCTGGGCCGACCTGTTGATTCTCACCGGCAACGTCGCGCTGGAATCGATGGGCTTCAAGACCTTTGGCTTCGCCGGTGGCCGCGCCGATGTCTGGGAGCCCGAGCAGGATGTCGACTGGGGTTCGGAAACCAAGTGGCTCGACGACAAGCGCTATTCCGGCGACCGTGAGTTGCACGGCCATCTCGGCGCGGTGCAGATGGGCCTGATCTACGTCAACCCGGAAGGGCCGAACGGCAAGCCAGATCCGCTGGCCTCGGCCCGCGACATCCGCGAGACCTTCGCGCGCATGGCAATGAACGATGAGGAAACCGTGGCGCTGATCGCCGGCGGCCACACATTCGGCAAGACCCATGGCGCCGGTGATGCAACACTGGTCGGCGCCGAGCCGGAAGGCGCGGGCATCGAGGCGCAGGGCCTCGGCTGGTCGAGCAAGCATGCCACCGGCATTGCCGGCGATGCGATCACATCCGGCCTCGAAGTTACCTGGACGACGACGCCGACCAAGTGGAGCAACAACTTCTTCGACAATCTCTTCAACTTCGAATGGGAGCTGACCAAGAGCCCGGCCGGGGCCCATCAGTGGACGCCGAAGGGCGGCTCTGGCGCGGTTACGGTGCCGGACGCGCACAATCCCTCGAAGCGTCATGCGCCGGCAATGCTGACCACCGACCTCGCGCTGCGGGCCGACCCGGCCTATGAGAAGATCTCGCGCCGCTTCCATGAGCATCCGGAGCAGTTCGCCGATGCCTTCTCCCGTGCCTGGTACAAGCTCACCCATCGCGACATGGGGCCGGTCGTGCGGTATCTCGGCCCGTTGGTGCCGAAGGAAGAGCTGATCTGGCAGGATCCGGTTCCGGCCGTCGACCATGAGCTGGTCAGCGACCAGGATATCGCATTGCTGAAGGCCAAGATCCTGGCTTCGGGCCTCAGCGTTTCGCAATTGGTCTCGACCGCCTGGGCCTCGGCCTCGACCTTCCGCAACTCCGACAAGCGCGGCGGCGCCAATGGCGCGCGCATTCGCCTGGCGCCGCAGAAGGACTGGGATGTCAACCAGCCTGTCGAACTGGCCACCGTGCTGGCGAAGCTCGAAGCCATCCAGAACGAGTTCAACGCAGGCGGCAAGAAGGTCTCGCTGGCCGACCTCATCGTGCTCGGCGGCGTCGCCGCGGTCGAGAAAGCCGCAACGGATGGCGGCAATGCGGTGAAGGTTCCCTTCACGCCCGGCCGCACCGACGCCTCGCAGGCGCAGACCGACGTCCATTCCTTTGCGGCGCTCGAGCCGAAAATTGACGGCTTCCGCAACTATGTCAGGGGCAAACCGCCGATGTCGGTCGAAGCCATGCTGGTCGACCGGGCGCAACTGCTCAACCTGACGGCGCCGGAGATGACGGTGCTGGTTGGTGGCCTGCGCGTGCTCGGCGCCAACACCGGCGGCTCGAAGCATGGTGTGTTGACCGACAGGCCGGGCACGCTGACGAACGACTTCTTCGTCAACCTGCTCTCGATGAGCACCATCTGGGATCCGGCCTCCGAGCCGGGCTCGCATGAGGTCTACGAAGCACGCGACCGCGAGACCAGGGCGGTCAAGTGGACCGCCACACGCGCCGACCTGATCTTCGGCTCGCATGCGCAGCTGCGCGCGCTGGCCGAGGTCTACGGGTCGGCGGATGCCGGGCAGAAATTCGTTGGCGATTTCGTCAAGGCGTGGACCAAGGTGATGAACGCCGACCGTTTCGACATCGCTGCCTGATACAACCTCCCAAACGAAGGGGGGGGGGGCCCGGCCCGCCCCCGCCGGTTTGGGGGGGGGGAAGCGGCGGGGGTGAACCCCAGGGTGGGGGCCCCGACCGTAAGGGGGGTGGTTAGGTGGGGGGGGGTGTGTTTATAAAAAAAAGGGGG